>NZ_CP080507.1:0-300000 GCF_019464535.1 Horticoccus luteus
GACCCCTCCGCCAAAACCTCCGCCGCCACCTTCACCCTCACCCGCTGGAAAGGGTAAGGGGTGCGGGGTGTGGAGCATGTTTGAGACGTCGCTTTACGGCGGGGACACCGCCGTATTTTCGTCACTCATTTGCGCCGGTGCCCAATCGGGTGCTGTTTCCCCGATGCTGTTTTCAGTGCCTGCCCGCGTTGTCGAAACCGGTTTGAATCGGTATAACCACTGAGGCGTGACGCTCCACTGTTCCGCTCTACGAATACTATCGCATGGCTACCGGACAAAACTCCGACCCCCTCCGCCTTCTTGTCGTTGAAGACAACGAGGATGATTTTCGCTACGTGCAGTATTTGCTGCGCGTAAATACGATCAACCGCTATCAGGTCGACTGGGCGCCGAGTTACGAGGAAGGCCTGGCGGCGGTGCGCTCGAAAACCTACGACGCCGCGCTCTTCGACTATCAGCTCGGGGGGCGCACGGGCGTCGACCTGTTGCGTGAACTGATCGGCGCGGGATCGGATATGCCGGTGATCCTGCTGACAGGTTCCGATGACCTGCGCGTTGACCAGGAAGCGGCGTCGTCGGGCGCAGCGGATTACGTCTGCAAGCAGAATCTGGACACGGTGCACTTGGAGCGGTCGATCCGCTACGCGTTGCGGCAGGCGGAGATGGTGCGCGCTTTGCGCGAGAGCCAGAGCCAGTTGCAGTTGTTCATGCGCAATGTCCCGTGCGCGATCTGCATCCAGAACGAGGCGGGGGAGTATCTGTTTCGCAACGAACTTTTTCAGCGCCATTTCGATGGCGCCGCGCTCGCCGAGGCCTCGGCGTCGATGCCGGACGGGACGTCGTGGCAGTTCGACGTGGCGGACCATCATTGGCTGATCGACACGTTTCCGATGGTCGATGCGGCGGGGCGGAAGCTGCGCGGGTTGGCGGCGGTCGATATCACGGGCCGCATCCGGGCGGAGGAGCAGCTCCGGCACACGACGTCGTTGCTCAATGGCATCCTGACGACGTTGCCGGTGATCGCCAGCCGGGTGGATGAGAAGGGACTCATCACCGAATCGCGGGGCCATGGCCTCGAGGCGATTGGCCTGAAAGATGGCGATCAGGTCGGGCAGAGTATTTTCGATCTTCACCCGCAGGAAACCGACGAAATCCAAAAGGCGCTGGGCGGCGAATCGGTGAACTTCCGCTGGCAGGCGGACGGTCGCAACCGCACGCACTATTTCGACAACTTTTTCCATTTCGATCGCGCTCAAGGTGCGGGCGCCATCGGCTTTTCGGTCAACGTTACCGCGCGCGTCGAGGCGGAGGCGCACAGCCGGCGTCAGAGCCAGTTGCTCACGAGTGTGACGCGCAATCTGCCGATCATCGTCGGCCGGCTCGACAATTCCGGCTGCGTCGTGGAGGCGGAGGGCGAGGGACTTGCCGCGCGCAAACTTTCCATCGCTGCGCTCATGGGCCGGAAATTCGCAGAGATTTACCCGCAAACGCGCGAGGCGATCTCGCGGGCGCTCGCCGGCGGCTCCGCGCACTTCAACTTGTCCGGCCGCGGTGAGAGCGAGGAGTGGCAGGCTGAATTTTTCGTGTTCGGTGACAAGAGCGAGCAGGGCGGCGCAACTTTCCTCGGACGCGATGTAACGCAACAGCGCACGCTGGAGAAGCGGTTGCTGAGCATCAGCGACTCGGAGCAGCGCCGACTCGGCGCGGATCTGCACGACGGACTTGGACAGCACCTGACGGGCGTCGCCTGTCTCGCGACGGCGTTGCGCGATCGCTTGAACGCCGACAAATCCCCGCAGGCGGGCATGGCGAGCGAGATCGCGAGCCTCGTCAATTCGGGCATTGAGCTGACGCGCGCTCTCGCCCGGGGGCTTTGTCCGGTGCAAGTCGAGCAGAACGGCCTGCCCGCGGCGCTGGAGGATCTCGCGTATCAGGTGCAGCGGCTCCAGGGCGTGCAGTGCCACTTCGATGCGATCGGGCCGACGCGCTTGATCGAACCTAACATCGCGTTGCACTTGTATCGCATCACCCAGGAAGCGGTGAATAACGCGGTGCGCCACGGAGCGGCGCAGCAGATCGATATCACGCTGGATACGGAACGCCGGCCCCACCAACTCATCATCGAGGACAACGGCTGCGGCTTTGATCCCGGCGCGCTGCGCGAAGGAGGTGGCGTCGGCCTTGGATTGATGAACTATCGGGCCACCATCATCGGCGGTATGTTCAAGATCAACCCCCAGCCGCGCGGTGGCATCCGCGTGGAATGCACTTTCACCAATAATTCGAGTTCCGATGAAAACCCCAACTGAGTCTCCCACCGTTGCCAAGCCATCCAAGGCGCCTGATCGCCGCCGCCTGCTTCTCGTTGATGACCACCCGGTCACGCGGCGCGGTGTCGCGGCCTTGATCAACGCGGAACGCGATCTCGAGGTCGCGGGCGAAGCCGACAGTGCGCCGCGCGCGCTGGAGATCGTGGGGCACCAACAATTTGATCTCGCGATCGTGGACGTCTCACTCGGCGCGATGAGCGGCATCGAGTTGATCAAGAATCTCAAGGTGCTGGCACCGAGCCTGCCGATCCTCGTCATGTCGATGCACGACGAGGGGCTCTATGCCGAAAGGGCGCTGCGCGCGGGCGCGCATGGTTACATCATGAAGCAGGAAGCGAGCGACAAGATCCTCATCGCGATCCAACGCGTGTTGAGTGGCGACCTCTACATTTCGGACAAGATGAAGGAGAAGATGCTGCACCGACTCGTGAACAAAAAGAAGGAGACGGAAGGCGTGTTTTCGATCGATACGCTCAGCGACCGCGAGATGGAAGTGTTTCAACTCATCGGGAATGGTTTCAGCACCCGGCAGATCGCGTCGCAACTTCACCTCAGCGTGAAAACGATCGATTCCTATCGCGAGCATTTGAAACTCAAGCTCCAGCTCGAGAGCGGTCCGGACTTGGTGCGCTTCGCGATTCAGTGGGTGAAGAGCGAGATCGCCTCCGGCCCGAGCGCCGCTGCGCCCGTGCCAAATTGAGCGAGCGCCGTTCGGTGCACGGGAGGCCGGGACGCCGACGGTAAAACCCCGAAGGCGAAGAACGGGGACGCCTCTATTGGCGCCCCGCGAGCATTCTGCGTTAATGGTCGTCGCGCCCGGCCCGGCGTTGGTTGCTGTTGTTTGAGCGCGTCACGCGGACGCCACTGCTTCCGGCGAAGGGTGTCACGGGTGCTTCGCATGAACGTCTCCAAAATCTGGCACGGGGAACCTTATCCGCTCGGCGCGACGTGGACGGGCGCGGGCGTAAATTTCGCGTTGTTTTCGGAGAACGCGACGCGCGTCGAGCTCTGCTTGTTCGACGCCGACGATCCCTCGCGAGAGACGGCGCGCATCGATCTCAAGGAGCGCGACGACCAAGTGTGGCATGCTTTTCTACCGGAGATTCGCGTGGGACAGCTCTACGGCTATCGCGTGCACGGCCCGTATGAGCCGCAGAATGGCCACCGTTTCAATCCAGCAAAGCTCCTCCTCGACCCTTACGCGAAAGCCATCACGGGAGAGGTGAAATGGGACGACGCGCTCTTCGGCTACACGATCGGCCACGACGAGGCCGACCTGAGCCGGGACGATCGCGACAGCGCTCCGTTTATGCCCAAGTGCGTGGTGGTCGATCCCGCCTTCACCTGGGACAACGACAAGCAGCCCCGCCGCCCGTTGCACGAGACCGTGATTTATGAGGCGCATGTGAAGGGGTTTTCCAAACTTTGGGAACAGGTGCCGGAAGCGGTGCGCGGCAGTTACGCTGGCATCGGCAGTCCGCAGGCGATCGAGTATTTCCAGAAACTAGGGGTGACGGCGGTGGAATTGCTGCCGGTGCACCAGCACGTGGACAGCAAGCATCTCCTCGACCAAGGCCTCACCGATTTTTGGGGCTACAACACGATTGGTTTCTTTGCGCCCGAGAGTTCCTACAGCAGTTCAGGGGATCGTGGCGGGCAGTTGCAGGAATTCAAAACCATGGTGAAGAGCCTGCACGCGGCGGGGATCGAGGTAATTCTCGACGTGGTTTACAATCACTCGGCGGAAGGCAATCAGCTCGGGCCAACGCTCTCCTTGCGGGGCATCGACAACGCGACGTATTACCGGCTCACGCCCGACAATCCGCGTTACTACATGGATTACACGGGCACGGGGAATACGTTGAACGTGCCGGCGCCCCGCGTGCTCCAGCTCTTGATGGACAGTCTGCGCTATTGGGTGCTCGAGATGCATGTGGATGGGTTTCGTTTCGATCTCGCGTCCGCGCTTGCGCGTGAGTTGCAGGAGGTGAGCAAGCTCTCGGCGTTCTTCGACGTGATTCACCAAGACCCGGTCATCTCGCGCGTGAAACTCATTGCGGAGCCTTGGGACGTGGGTGAGGGCGGCTATCAAGTGGGCAACTTTCCGTCGCTCTGGGCCGAATGGAATGGCCGCTACCGCGATACGGTGCGGGGCTATTGGAAAGGCGATGCGGGCGTGATGCGCGATTTCGCCTATCGCCTGTGCGGCAGCTCGGATCTCTACCAAAGCAACGGCAAGAAGCCCACGGCGAGCATCAACTTCATCACGTCGCACGATGGGTTCACGCTCCGCGATCTCGTTTCCTTCAGCGACAAACACAACGAGGCCAACGGCGAAGAGAACCGCGATGGCGACAACAACAACCACTCTTGGAATTGGGGCTTTGAAGGCCTCGACGCGCCGCCCGACGTGCTTACCGTGCGCCGGCGCCTGCGTCGCTCGATGCTCGCAACGCTGATCTTTTCCCAAGGCGTGCCGATGCTCCGCGGCGGCGACGAGAAGGGCGCCACTCAGCATGGCAACAACAACGCCTATTGCCACGATTCGCCGCTGACCTGGCTGGCGTGGGAGCACGACGAGGAGACCGAGCAGTTTCTCGAGTTTGTGCGGCGGCTGATTCACTTTCGCCGCGAGCACGTGATTTTCCGGCAGCCGAAATTTTTTCAGGGCCGCGATCTTCGCGGCGCCGGCGTGAAGGACATTACGTGGATCAACGCCACCGGCAAGGAGATGACCGACGAGGCGTGGGGCGCAGAGTTCGCGAAAGTCATTGGCGTGCTTTTGGGCGGCGACTCGCTGGCGTTGACCGACTATTATGGTCAGCCGATTCGCGACGACACGTTCCTGCTCTTCTTCAACGCCCACCACGAAGAGGTCGAGGTGCGCGTGCCGGGACGTCGCGGCGTGAGTTGGAAGCTGATCATCAACACGAACGAAGAAACGGGATTTATCGAAAACGGCCCCGAGCTCGAACGCGGCACCCGCTTTCGCGTGCCGGATCGGTCGCTGTGCGTATTTCGGAAAACGACCGGCAGCGACGATGCCGCCCGGGAAAATCCGGAGAGCGAGAGCGGCGAGGCGGAGACGCCCGTGCAGGTCGACAGCCCCCCAGCGACGCCCGACCAGCCCCGTTCGAAAGAATAAGCTTCGCGGGGGACGGCGAACCGCTCCGCGCCATGAATCGTTGAGGCGGTCGTGGCGCGACGCGGTGACCACAAGTTCTTCGGTGGTCGCGCGCGTCGCGCAGGCGCGCGTCAGCCGGTCATCAACGACTCAGCGCCGTCGATAAAAACTTCGGTGCCGGTGATGTGGCTGGAGGCATCGGAGACGAGAAACCACGCGAGCGAGGCTACTTCGGCGGCCTGCCCGGCTTCGCCGTGAGTCAGCGGCACGTGCCCCTTCGGATAGATCACGGGCTGTTTGATTTCTTCGAGATCCTGTTGCCGGGTGTTTTGGCTGATGTGCGTGCGGATCGAACCGGGGCAGATGGTGTTTACACGGATTCGGAACTGCGCGAGTTCGAGCGCGAGCATGCGACCGAGCGCGACTTGCGCCGCTTTCGTCGACGCGTAGACACTTGCGCCGCTGTTACTGAAAACGCGCGTGCCCTGCACGGACGACGTGATGACGATCGCGCCGCCTGCGCGTTTCAAGAGAGGCACGGCGTGTTTGAGGGTGAAGAACGTGCCCTTGAGATTTACGTCGGTGGTCTGCTCCCAATCCTTCTCCGAAATCTCCTCAATGGGCGCCCACAGGCCGTTGATGCCGGCGTTGGCGACGACGATGTCGAGGCGACTCCACATCGTCTTGATTCGCTCGACGGCGCGCTCGATCTGGCTGGGTTGCGAGACGTCGGCGACGAGAGGAAGTGCGTCACCGCCGGCCGCGCGAATCTCCGCGCCGACGGCATCCGCCTCTTCGGCGTGATGGGTGAGAACGCCGACCCGCGCGCCGGCGAGAGCGAAGTGCAGGGCGGTGGCCTTGCCGATGCCAGAGCCGGCACCGGTGACGAGAGCGACTTTGCCGGTCAAAGAGTCACGGACGATATTCATAGCGCGGCGAGTATGCCCAAGAAATCGAGGGTGGCCATCAGGCGCCGGCTTGGACGCGGACGGGGAAGTCTCGTGGAGGCCGGGCCGGGTTACGCCTTGGGGAAGGGCGGACTGCTCGCCGACACGCGGGCGGCGGCGACTTCGTGACAAACTTTGGCGCAGGCGCGGCACGCATCGATGGCGGCCGCGAGATGGGGTTGATCGGCCGCCGCTTCCTCGCATTGGCGCACGACTTCCTCGCAGAGGGACGCACAGACTCCGGACACGATGGCGGATTTGGCGACTTGCAACGCAATGAGCCCCGCGGTGGCTTGCGCGAGGGTGTGGCAACCCAACAGCAGGCGCACGCGCGCGGCGGTGGCGGCGGCAGCGCCGGAGAGTTCGATATTGGCGGCGTGCAGGCAGAGGGCGGCGCAATGCGTGCACGCATCGATGACAACCGGCGACGGAGCGGCAGGAGCAGCATTGGCCATGCGCCGAGGCTAACCCGTGCTCGGGCCGCCGACTATCGGGCCATGCCCGGGCTGCGCCGTAAAGCAATCTACGCCGCCGACACGCGGCACGAATGAGCACTGAAACCGGCGCCAAAACTCACGAGCCACCAGTCGCTCGCGTCGGGCGGCGGACCCTCGCGCAGCGCGTCCGCGAGAGCGAAGAGCACGGACGGGCTGCTCATGTTGCCAAAGCGGCGCAAGACCTCGCGCGAGGTGCCAAGCGAAAACTCCGGGAGTGCGGCTTCGATGGCGTCGAGCACATCGCGGCCGCCGGGGTGAGAGAGAATCCGCGTGATCGGTGGGCGCGCCGGATCGGCGCGCTCGGCGGCGAGCAGTGCGGCGACGGCGGCGGCGGCGAGTTGAGGCACGGCGGCATCGAGGAGATTGCGCAGTTTGCCATCGCGTTGTTCGAAGCGGATGCGATCGCGGTCCGCGGGGCGGTGCACGGTGTTGAAGCCATGGCAGCGCACCGGCACCGGCCCCGGCGTGGTGCGCCAGATCGCGGCGGCCGCGCCGTCGCCGAAGAGGCACGCGCTGACGAGCACGCCCGGATCGTCGTCGAGGTAGAACGCGGCGGAGCAAATTTCCACGGCGACGGTGGCAACGGTCGCGTGCGGGTTCGCGTGCAGGAACGCGTCGGCGGCCCGCAGGGTGGGAATGGCGGCGCCGCAGCCGAGGCCGACGAGATCCTGGAGAAACGCGTTGGGGCGCAATCCGAGTTGCTCCGCCACATAGCTGGTGACGCCCGGGCAGAGGTAGCCGGTGCAGGTGCAGATGAAGAGCGCGTCGAGCGCGGCGACATCGACGCCGGCCTGATCGAGCGCGCGCGTCAACGCGGCCGCGGCGAGTCGGGGGGCTTCCGCGCGAAACCCTTCGTTGAGTTCGTCGGCGGTGCGGGCGAAGACGTTTTCAATCTCGGGCAGCGCGAAGTGGCGCGTGGCGATGCCGCTGTTGCCGCGCAGAATCGCGCGCAGGGTGAGTTGCGAGCGGCGGCTGAGTTGGCGCGCCTCAGGCGAGCGGTCGACGATTTCCCAGCACTGCTGTTGCGTGAGAACGAGCTGCGGCACGGCGGTGGCGAGGGCGTGAAGATTCATGGAAAATCAATGCAGGGCCGCGTAGAGCGGGCGGGTGGGCAGGACGCCGCAGCGGCTGGCGGTGGCCAGCAAACGTTGCGGGAAAGGAGAAAGCAGAAACGGATGCAGCACGGCGGCGGAGCGCAGGCGCCGGCGAAACGCGCGCTGTAGTCGCGCATTGGCGACGGTGACGGTTGCCGGCCAGTCGCGTTCGCCGCGCGTCCACGCGAGCAGCGGATCGAGGCTGAGCTCCGCGCTCTGCAACGCGATCGCCATGCCGTTGCCCGTGAAAGGCGGAATCATCGTCAACGCGTCACCGAGGGCGAGGCGGTCGGGAGCGGGGAGAGTTCGCGCGAAACTCAAACCGGCCACCGCGCAATGCGACGCGGGATCGATTTCGGCGGCGGCGAGGCGATCGGCGAGGGCGCCGAGGCCGCAGCGGCGGAGATATTGCGGCAACACGGCCGTGCGATCGGCGGGCAGGCCGGTTTGCACGCGGAAGAGGCCGCAGACGTTAACCCACCCGTCTTCCACGGGACAAAGGCCGACGTAAGCCTCGCGCCCCAAGTGAAGCTCCAGATTCGCGGCGAGTGCCAGGCCGCGCGCATGCACTTTGAGGCCGACCCAGGAGGAGCGGGCGCGTTGGCGTCCACACGCGAAGACGCGGCCGGCGGGACGTTCGCGGAGATCGACGCGCTGGCCCGTCAGCAACTCGCCGCCAAGCTCGGTGAACGCCGCCGCGAGGCGCGCATCGAGGGCATGGCGGCTGAGAGCGAGCGCGGCTGCGGGCAACGTTTCGCGGCGGAGCAGGCGCGCGCCTTGAAACCAGGCCACGCCGCGGTGGCGATGCGCGTCGGCGAGCAGCGGCCGCAGGTGCAGGCGGTCGATCGTCGACGGCGCGAGGCCGGTGATGAATTCGCCGCACACGCGATGCCGCGGGTAATCGCCCGCCTCCAAAATACGCACGTCCACGCCGGCGTGGCGCAGCGCGAGCCCGAGCGAGAGTCCGGCGAGTCCGCCGCCGACGATTCCGATGGGGCGCGCGTTCATGAGCGTCGCTCCGCCCGCAGGTGATAAGCGCCGAGAGGCGCGATGTCCGTTTTCCAGCGCCACTCGTTCGGATCGAGGCCGAGAAAGACCGGGAGCTCGTCGCCCCGGAAACCGGCGGCGATGCTGATGTGGCCGTCGTGACGCGTGACGCGATGCGCACCCGCGAAGCGGCAGGCGAGCGCGAAAACCCATTGGAAACGGCGGCGCCGCGCGGGTTCGGAAAACAAGAGGAGACGCGCGGAGGGAGCGAAGGCGGCGCCCAGTTGCCGGAGTTGCGGCTCGGTGAAGTGATGCAGGAACAGGCTCGCGATCACGACGGGATAGCGCGGCCAGTGGGGAAAGTTGAATACGTCGGTCTGGTGCCACGTGCCGGTCCATGCGGGCGGGCGCGACACGCGATCGAGGCCGGCGTAATGTTCGCTGCCGAGGGCGGGGGCGAGGTCGAGTGCCAGCGTGCCGTCGCCCGCCCCGAGTTCGATCACGCGTTCGCCGGGAGCGCGGCGGGTGGCGAGTTGCCCGCGCAGCCAGGCGGCGGTGCCGAGCCGGCGGTTGATCCATCTCAAATCGCGCCTACTGTGGATCGCCGCCGGATCTTCGGGCGGCAGTTCATCCAGCCATTCAGGTTCGACGATGCGGCGCACGCGCGGACGGTGGGCGAGGGTCAGTCCGCGTGCAATGCCACTTCGGGTTTCAAGCCGCGCGCGAAAGCGGGAGCGGGCACGGCGTCGCGGCGCGTTTCCTCAAGCCCCATGAGGCCGGTGACGATGAACCCGGCGGCATAGATCAACAAAAACGGACCGATGAAGAGGCGGTCGGCGGCGACGTAAACCACGACGCCGAAGAAACAATAAGCGCCCAGCACGAGCTCCAGCCAAGGGAGAACCGGCACTTTGACGCGATAAGCGGTGCGGGCGCGATCGCCGCGTTTGGGGGTGCGAACAAATTCGCTGCGGTGACCGGCGAGGCCTTCGATGATCGCGCGAGTGTTGGACAGCGCGACGCCGACGCCAATGCACATCAGCGCGGGGAGCCACGCGAGATGGCGGAACCAGCGGCCGTGCAGCGCGCGCTGGCTTGCGAGGTAGAGGGCGTTGGGCGCGATCAACGAGACGACCATCGCGCCGACGATGAGCGCGCGTAGTCCGCCCGAAACGTAGAGTGGCAGCGTGAGCATCACGGGCACGGCGAGGAGGGCGACCGTCAGCATCAGCGGATGCACACAGTAATGCGTGAGATGGAGGGTGGCCTGAAGTTTCGTCCACGCGGAGAGAGAGCGTTCGCGCCAGATGCGCGGGAGGAGTTTGCGCGCCGTCTGGATGGAGCCTTTCGCCCAGCGGAACTGCTGGCTTTTGAACGCGCCGATGGTGGACGGCAGTTCGCCCGGAGCTTCGAGCGTTTCGATGAAATGCGTTTTCCAACCGGCGAGTTGCGCGCGATAGGAGAGGTCGAGGTCCTCGGTGAGCGTGTCGGCGGACCAGCCGCCGGCACCGAGAATCGCGGCGCGGCGCCAGAGGCCGGCGGTGCCGTTGAAGTTCATGAGCAGGCCGTTGAAGGTGCGGGCGGATTGCTCGACCATGAAATGGCCGTCGATGCCGAGGGCTTGCGCGCGGGTGAGCAGGGATTCAGCGGCGTTGAGGTGGCCCCAGCGCGCCTGCACGATGCCGAGCTGCGGTTGCACGAGAAAGAACGGCACGGTGTGGCGCAGGAATTGCGGCGGCGGCACGAAATCCGCGTCGAAGATCGCGATGAATTCGCCGCTGGCGAGGCGCAGGCCTTCGGCGAGGGCGCCGGCTTTATAGCCGCGGCGATGCGTGCGGCGCACGACGCTGATCCAATGGCCGGCGCGCTGCAGTTCGCGGGCCACGCGGTCGACGATGTCGGCGGTCTCGTCGGTCGAATCGTCCATGACCTGGATCTCGTGGCGGTCGAGCGGGTAGTCGATCGCGGCGGCGGCGCGGAGGGCGCGCTCGGCGACGTTGGCCTCGTTGTAGAGAGGAATCTGTGTGGTGACGATCGGCAGCGAAGCGGGATCGGCGAAGCGGGACGCGGCCTCGCGGATGACGACGTGGCCCGCGCGCACGGCATCGCGCCGCCGCAAAAAGAGTGCGACCATCACGTAGCAATTGAGGCCGTAAATCGCCAAACCGAGCGAGGCGGCGACGTAAACGACGACGAGAAGGAAGCTGAAGAATTCTGCCACGGGCGGCATCATATACGCTCAGAGGGAGTTGCACATCGGGTCACGGCCGGCGGCGCGGGTAGGGTTTACCGGCAGAGGCGTGGTTGGGCGGTGGCGGATGATTTGCGGTTGCGCCGGCGGGAGGGCTCATGAGTGTTTCGGCGCTCCGGTTCCCCATGATAAAAACCTCCCTACGAACCCGCGCGCCGTTATGGGCCGCGGTGGTGGTGCTCGGCACCGTTTCCCTTGGTGTTGTGGCGTTCTCGCGCGGCGAGCCCGTGAACGCGTTATGGATCGTCATCGCTTCGGTCTGCGTATTCGCGATCGCGTATCGATTTCACTCCGCGTGGTTGATGGCGAAGGTGCTGACGATCGACGATCTGCGGGCGACGCCGGCGGTCGTGAACGAGGATGGCAAAGACTTCGTGCGCACGAACCGGTGGGTGGTGTTTGGCCATCACTTCGCGGCGATCGCGGGGCCGGGACCGCTGGTCGGGCCGGTGCTGGCGGCGCAATTCGGATATCTGCCGGGGCTGCTCTGGATGTTGATTGGTGCGACGCTGGGCGGTGCGGTGCACGATTCGGTGATTCTGTTTTGCTCGATCCGACGGCGGGGAAAGTCGTTGGGCCAGATGATGACGGACGAGGTGGGGCGGTTTGGCGGCATTCTGGCGCTCGTGAGCATCATCGCGATCATGGTGGTGCTGCTCGCGGTGCTGGCGCTGGTGGTCGTCAAGGCGCTCGCCCAAAGCCCGTGGGGTTTGTTCACGATTGCGGCGACGGTGCCGATCGGCGTGGCGATGGGCCTCGCGATGCGCGGCGGGCGAAAGCTCGGCTGGATCACGGTGGGCGGTGTGGTCGCGCTGCTGGCCTCGGTGGTGCTCGGAAAATACCTCGATCAGGCGCCGGTGTTGAAGGATTTGCTGACGTTGAAAGGCACCACGCTCGCGTGGTGGATCATGGGCTACGGCGTGGTGGCGTCGATTTTACCCATCTGGCTGCTGCTCGCGCCGCGCGATTACCTCAGCACGTTCATGAAGATCGGCACGGTGGCGGCGTTGGGCATCGCGATTGTGGTGCTGGCGCCGCATCTGCGGATGCCGGCGCTGACGAAGTTCATCGACGGCTCGGGGCCGGTGTTTGCGGGGCCGGTGTTTCCCTTCTGCTTCATCACGATCGCGTGCGCGGCGGTGTCGGGTTTCCATTCGCTGATCGCGTCGGGCACGACGCCGAAAATGCTGGCGCGGGAAAAGGACATCCGGACGGTGGCCTACGGGGCGATGATCACCGAGATGCTCGTCGGGGTGATGGCGCTCATCGCCGCGTGCTCGATGGAGCCGGGGCAGTATTTTGCCATCAACATGGCCGGCAGTGCGGAAGTGGTGACCGCGAAGGTGACCGCGCTCGGGTTTCCGGTGACGCCTGGCGACATGACGGCGCTGGCCGCGAGCGTGGACGAGATCACGATGGTGGGCCGCGTGGGCGGCGCGCCGACCTTCGCGGTGGGGATGGCGCACATGTTCGCCGGTGTGGTGGGCAGCAAGTCAGCGCTGGCGATCTGGTATCACTTTGCGATCATGTTCGAGGCGTTGTTCATCTTGACGACGATCGATGCGGGCACGCGCGTGGGACGATTTCTCGTGCAGGATGTGCTCGGCCTGGCGTCGCCGAAGCTGGCGGACACGCGGTCATTCTCGGGCAACGCGATCGCCACGTTGCTGTTTGTGGGCGCGTGGGGCTGGTTCCTTTATCAAGGCGTGATCGATCCGCTGGGCGGCATCAATTCGCTCTGGCCGATCTTCGGCGTGGCGAACCAATTGCTCGCGGTGATCGCGCTCGCGCTCGGGACGACGGTGCTGATCAAGATGGGGCGCACGCGCTATATCTGGGCGACGCTTGCGCCGCTGGCGTGGTTGCTGGCCGTGACGATGACGGCGGGTTGGATGAAGATTTTCAGCGCGGATGTGCGGCTGGGTTTCCTGAGCGCGGCGCGCAGCCTCGCCGGCAAGATCGCGGCCGGGGGCGAAGCGGCGCAGTTGAAGCAATGGCATCAGCTCATGGTGAACAACTACGTGAACGCGGCGGTGACGGGGACGTTTCTGGTGCTCGTGGCGCTGGTCGTGCTGACGTGCGCGCGGGTGTGGTGGCAATTGCTCTCGGGTCGGCGCGCCCCCGTGTTGCGCGAGGAGCCGTATGTGGCGGTGGGGGGGCCGGTTGAACAGGCGGTGACACGCGTAGCTGCTAACTCGTGGTAGCGTCGGACCCACGACAATCGCGCTTCGTCGGTCCTTGGGAGGGGGGCGAACCGTGTTCGCCTCGGTGCCGCAAGGCACCGTGGATCAGCCTTCGCGAGGGGCGAGGGAACGGCGCCGCCACAAAGCGAAAGCGATCACAACTACGCCGGCAATGGCCGCGAAGGTCGAGGGCTCGGGGATCGAGGAGAGGACAACGGCATTGGCGACCGCGCCGTCCTGAAACCCCGTGCCGCCATAGGGCCCGGAACTGGCAACGAATAGCGTGAGGCTGCCGGTATTGTCGGCCGATGCGACGAAGTAGGTGTCTTGGGGTTGGGTTTGGGAGGCCGTGACGAACCCGATCCGATCACCGTTGGCAAAGATAGCCTCCTCCCGGGAATTGAAGTTGCCGGAGTAGTAAAGGAGGTCGACGCGGTATGGCGTGTCGGCGGTCAGACCGCTGAAGTCGATTTGCAGACCGTGGCCCCCGTCGTAAGCCACGGACTTAAGGATGCTGCGAAAGGCATTGTCGTCGGCCGAGGCTTGGCTGCCGTTGAATGGATCGTCGGATATCGCGTTGTAGGGGCCGACATTGTAACCAATCGAATAGGGCGCAAAGGTGACGCCTTGCGCGGTGACGGGACCGGTGCCGTTGAAATTGTAGGCGTAAACGACACGGGTGGAATCGAGCGCCAGTCCATCGCCGGCATCGCCTCCCGTTAACGCAATGGTGGTTTGCGCAGAAACGAGGGCGGCGGTAAGCAAACCGAGCACGACCGAGCAGACGACGCGACGACAGAAGGGCATGGCGATAGCAAAGACGCAGCCGTCGCGGAGTGAAGCCTAAACTGTTGGAGCGTAGCGGCCGCGCTCGGGCTGAGGGGCGGATCGACCTGCGGTTCGCCAACCGACGCACGGGCCGGTCCGAAGCCTTTTAAGCGGGAGATGGCGCGGCGTTTTGATGCGCCCGCGGACTGCGGCCGAGGTGGCGGCGGTGGATGCGGTAGAACTGTTGATAGCTGCCGAAACCGGCCTCCAGAGCGCTCGCGAGCAGGGTCGTGTGAGACGTGGAGGCTTGATGAGCCGCGAAGCGTTCCAAGCGCAGGCGGTTTCTGAAATCGACGAGCGAGATGCCAGTTTGCTGGCGAAAGAGTTCGCTCAGGCGGGTGCGGCTGAGGCCGGCCTGGCGGGCGAGCGTCGCGAGGTCGTCGTTGTCGGGCGCTTGCCGGAGGAGTTCGGCGGCTCGCTTCACCGCGGGATGCACGTCGGCGCCCACGACGGGACGGTCGGCGTGGAGAAACGCGTCCCACGCGTCGAGCACGGCGCACGCGAGGCCGGCGTTGAGCCGATCAACATCTGCGGCGCGGGCATGTGTGTCGGCAAAGGCGCGTTGCAGTTCGCGTGCGCGGGCAACGGGAAGCTGGCGGCAAAAATCGCCGGCGGGCGCGGATTCGAGCAGCACGCGGCGGCCGGCGGCGCGGCAGATGCGGCGGAGGAGACGCGGGCGGAAAACGAGGATCCACATGCGATAGTCGGGAGACTTGTCGAGGAGCAGGTGGTTCTGGCCGGGAAAGAGCCAGATCATCGAGCCGGGGGTGAGCGCGTAGGTGCGATCATCGAGGAGATAGCGTGCAGTCCCGGCCGTCACGAGGTTGACCTCGAGTTCCTCGTGGCGGTGCTTTTCGCGGAAGTGATGCGTCGAGGCGTGGAACCAGAGGGCGCCATCGTGCGCGGAAGGCAGGGGAAGTTTCTCCAACATGCAGGACAAAACGATAACAACTCGCGGCAGGAGGAGAAGACGTTTTGCGGGCGGTGTGGCAGAGTGAGGCGGCTTCTTCCTCTCCTATTCCCATGGGCACATCCTCCTCCCCGCGCTCGTCGATCACGCCGGAATTGCGGCGGCAGTTTCAAACCGAAGGCTACTTTGTGCTGCCGGCCATCGTGCCGCCGGCGCAGGTGGCGATGATGCGCGAGACGTGTGCGACGTTTATCAAAAATTACGACGCCGAGATGGATGCGGCGGGCGTGACGCAGCAAGGGATCAACATCAAGGGGAGCCGCTACTTCATCGCGAATCGCCACCGTGGCAGCCGGCTGGGCGAGTTTATCTTCAGCGATTTGATGGCGGAGATTTGCCGGGCGACTCTCGGCGACTCCGCGTATTTGTTTTGGGAGCAGTTCGTCGTGAAGGGGCCGGAGAAAGGCGCCAAGTTTAGCTGGCACCAGGATTCGGGTTACGTCGGCACGCCGCACCGGCCGTATATCACGTGCTGGGTGACGCTCGACGACGTGACGGAGGCCAATGGCACCGTGTATATCCTGCCGTATTCACGCGCGGGCTCACGGGACTTGCAGCCGCACGTGAAAAACGCGGAGACGAACGATCTGGAGGGCTATTTCGGCGCGGACCCGGGCGACCCGGTGATCGTGCCGGCGGGAAGCATCGCGGTGTTTTCGAGCCACGTGTTTCACCGCAGCGGTTTCAATACGACCCCGCACTGGCGCCGCGTTTATCTGCCGCAGTATTCGGCGGAACCGATTCGACGGGCGGATGGATCGCTGGTGGCGTTTGCGGAGCCGTTTCTCGAGGATGGTAAGCGCGTGGCGGCTGCGGGGCCAGGCGATGCGGACACGCGGGCGAGCTGAGGAGCAGCGCCCGCGCACCGGTTATTTCTTCGCGAGGGTGGCGGCGGCGCGGGCGACGTCTTCCGCCGTTTGGTGCAGCGGGCGGTCAGCGTAGTCCTGCAGGCCGGTCCGCAAGCGATCGCGCAAGGGCGTGAGCCACTCCGCGGGCACGGCGGATTCTCCGCCGCGCAGGCCGAACAAGCTGCCGCACGTAGCGCCGTTGCAGTCGGTGTCGAAACCGGCCGCGACCGCGAGGCGGATCGTCGTCGTGAAATCCTCGCCGCCGCACAAGAGGCTGGCGGCCACCACCTGCGCGTTGGGAATCGTGTGACACCAGTCGTGCGCGGAGAGCTCGTTCCACTCGGCGTGAATGCTGGCGATGAGCGTGTCGAAATCCGCGCCCGCAGCGTGTTCGACTAGGATGCGTTCGACGCCGGCTTGGAGCCGCGACCGGCGAGGCACTTGCGCGAGACCCGCGCGGATAATATCCGGCCACGGGTGAACGACGTAGGCCGCCGCCAGCATGGCCGCGACCCACATCTCACCGTAAATGCCGTTCTTGACGTGGCTGATGGAGGCATCGCGCCAGGCCCACTCGGCGGCTTGCGCCGGATCGCCGGGCGCGGCGTAGCCGAAAAAGTCCGCGCGAATCTGCGCGCCGATCCATTCGCGATAGGGATTGCGCACCACTGCGCTGCGTGGCGGCAGGCAGCCACTGATGAAGTTGCGATAGGCCACGCGTTCGGCGGTGCAGGTGGCGTTGATCGGAAGCTGATCGCACCACAATGTCGCCATATTGACGGGAGTAAAATCGCGTCCGTGCCGCCGCATGACCTCCATGCCGATCAGGGTGTAGTTGATATCATCGTCGCTGGGAAAGCCGTCGGTGCGATCAATGTAGAAAGCGGTCATCATCGGGCGGATGGGGCGCAGCGGTTTGGCGGCCATGATGCGGCGCAATTCGGCGGGCGTGGGCGAGCGCTGGTATTGGCGCAACGGCCAGTTGCCGGTCTCCTCCGCCCAGCGGCGAATCGATCGCTGATCCGCGCTTTCGAAAGGTTTGCCGAGCATGCAGCCCGCCACGCGGCCGAGAAAGGCGCCGCGCACGCGGTCCGCCATCTTCGCCCGGGAACCCCGCCACGGCGGCAGCGCGCCTCCGCGGCGGCGTTGGGCGCGAATCCCTTTCAAATCGCTGGGTTCCACGAACGGATAATCCGGGCGCATCGGCAACGCCGATACGCGATCGAGCAGGGCGCCGGCGTCGGCGAACCACTGCGCACCGCGGCGGCCGGTCAACAGCTGTTCGAGGTAACCGGCGTCCGGCTCAACGGCCGCGAGGCGGGCAAATTCTTTGGCGACGGAGGACAGGTCGCGCCCTTCCTGTTCGGCCTGCAGTGCTTCGGTGCCGAGATCACAACCGTAAAGCCAAAGCTCACGATTGGCCCACGGCACGAACTGCGACCACTCCGACGGCGAAAAAGTTGACGACATGCGCCCGAGTCCAACGAACACCGCGGCGGATACAAGCCGGATGGCGCCGCGAAAAGCGGGGGCGGCCGCGCGCGGCGGCGTGGCTGGTGTCGCGACGCGTTTGGCGTGCGGAAGCGAATTCACGGGCGCACAAAAAAGCCGGTCCGTGCAGGACCGGCTGAACATTGCAACGCGCGCGACGCGCCGCAGAGGGCACTCAGCCTTCGTAGGCGGCGAGGGTCTTGTCGACGCGCTGGCGGCCGAAATGCGAGAAGGAGGGCACGCCGTTATCGAAGGGCGGCTGCACTTCGCCTTGAATCAGCGGTTGGGCGTAGCGCAGGAATTGGAAGTTCATGCTGATGCCGTCTTCGTTGATCCACTCGCGGGGCAGCTTCTTCACACCGTTGGCGATGTCGGAGAGCGGGGTGAGGCTGGTTTCGCAGGTGTATTGATCGGTCTCGCCACGCACGAGGGTGACCATGACGTCGGTCTCGCCATTGATGGCGGCCTGGACGGCTTTCTGGCCGGCGAGGAAGGCTTCGTCGGAATCGGTCTTCGAAGCGAGGTGAGCGGCGGCGCGCTGCATGAGGCCGGGCTTGGCGACGCGCGCTTTCACGCCGGGAAGATTATTGGCGATGACTTCGCTGAGGAATTCGCCGGCGCCGCCGAGCTGGGCGTGGCCGAAGGCATCCGTGGCACCGTCGGCCGCGACGTAGTTGCCGTCGCCATCGGTGAGGCCTTCCGCGACGACGACCTGGCAATAGCGTTCGCGTTTCAGCACGCGGCGGACGTCTTCGAGAAACTTCTCCTGATTGAACGGAATTTCGGGGAGGAGGATGATGTGCGGCGCATCGTGCGGATGGTCGCGGCGCTTCGCGAGCGCGGCGCCGGCGGCGATCCAGCCAGCGCTGCGGCCCATGACTTCGACGATCGAGACGAGGTCGCCCTGGCCCATCGCTTCGTTGTCGCAGGCGAGTTCACGCAGCGAGGTGGCGAGGTATTTGATGGTGCTGCCGTAGCCGGGGCAGTGGTCGGTGACGGTGAGATCGTTGTCGATGGTCTTGGGCACCCCGATGACGCGCAGTTCGTGGCCTTGTTGTTGCGCGAGTTTGGAAATCTTGTCGGCCGTATCCTGCGAATCGTTGCCGCCGATGTAGAAGAAATAGCGGATGTTGTGGGCCTTGAAAATCTCGATGACGCGATCGAAATCCTGCTGTTTTTTGAGCTTGTAGCGGCACGTGCCGAGGGCGGCGCCGGGGGTGTGGCGGAGACCGCGGATGGCCTGCTGCGATTCCGCGGCGAGGTCGATCAGATCTTCGTTCAAAATGCCGAGCACGCCGTTGAGCGAGCCGTAGATTTCTTCAATGCACTCGTGGTTCAGGGCTTCGGAAACAATGCCCGCGAGGCTGGAATTAATTACGGCAGTGGGGCCGCCAGATTGGCCCACCAAGACATTTCCTACGAGTTCAGCCATGAGAGTGTGAATAAAGGGTTGGAGAGAACGCTAAAGGGGCAAGAAAGCGGGTCGCCGGACGGGGATGCAAACTCAAATTTCCCGGGGAAAGTGCGCCGGGCATCGCCGTCGCGAACGGGTCTTCTGCGGCTGCCGCGGCCGTGCGCCCGCGGGGAAATGGGAAGGAAAGTCCGTTGGGCTGGCCGGCGTTGAGCGAGCCCCACGGGGCCTTGATCTCTCGCGCGCGGCCTCTGGTTTTTCTCGCCGCGATGGCTGGCGCGCCAGTCGCGAAGCGTATCGGTGGCCGACGACGAGGCGGTGAGACAAAGAGGGGCGGCCCGGTCAGAGCAACCGGGCGGGCTCGTAGTCGGCGGAGCCTTTGAAGCGTTTCGCGAGCGGTTTCACGTCGTCGACAAACGCATCGACTTGATGCGGCGCCGAGCCGACGAAGCGGTGAGCTTCGGCGAGGATCGCTGAAAGGGCGCGTTTGCCGAGGCCGATGCGTTTGTCGCCCGCGAGGCGGGCGAGCAGATCGGCATCGCCGCCGGAACGCAGCGCTTTCGCCGCGGCGAGGGCATGCTCCTTGATCGCTTCGTGCGCGGTCTCGCGGCCGGCGCCCTGCTTGACCGCCTCCATGAGAATGGTGGTCGTGGTGAGGAACGGGAGGTTGCGCTCGTTTTCCGCCGCGATGGCGGCGGGGAAAACCTCCATCTGGCGCAGCACGGTGAGAAACGTTTCGAGCGAGCCGTCGAGCGCGTAAAAGGCGTCGGGCAGCGCGACACGGCGGACGACGGAGCAGGAGACATCGCCTTCGTTCCACTGGTGGCCGGCGAGCGCGCCCGTCATCGTGACGTAGCCGCTGAGGATCGTCGCGAAGCCGCAGATGCGCTCGCAGTTGCGGGCGTTGACCTTGTGCGGCATGGCGGACGAGCCGACCTGGCCGGGCTGAAACCCTTCCGTGAGCAAACCCGCGCCGGCCATGAGGCGGATCGTGGTGGCGAAACTGGCGGCGGCCGCGGCGACTTGGTGGAGCGCGGTGACGGCGTCGAAATCGAGGCTGCGCGGATAGACCTGGCCGACGGCGGTGAGCGAAGCTTTGAAGCCGAGGTGGCGCAGTACGCGTTGCTCGAGTTGATCGACCTTGCCGGCATCGCCGCCGAGGAGCGTGAGCTGATCGAGCTGCGTGCCGACGGCGCCTTTGAGGCCGCGCACGGGGTAACGCGCGATGAGTTCATCGAGCCGGGCGAATGCGATCTGCAATTCCTGGCCGAACATGGCGAGGCGTTTGCCGAGCGTGGTCGGTTGCGCGGGCACGTTGTGCGTGCGGCCGGTGATCATCACGTCGCGGTGCGCTTCCGCCTGGCGGCTGAGCGCGAGGAGGGCGGCGGCGACTTTGAAGCGGACGAGTTCGAGCGCGCGGATGATCTGGAGTTGCTCGACGTTTTCCGTGAGATCGCGGCTGGTGAGGCCGAGGTGGATGAACTGGCGGTGGGCGAGTTCGGAGAACTCTTCGATCCGCGCCTTCACGTCGTGCAGGGTGACGCGTTCGCGCTGGGCGATCGATTCGAGGTCAATCTGGGTTTTGACGCGTTCATAGTCCTTGATCGCATCGGCGGGGATCGGCACGCCGAGATCGCGCTGCGCCTTCATCACGGCGATCCAGAAATCGCGTTCGAGGCCCACGCGCCCGCGCGGCGACCAGAGGTTCTTCATCGCGGCCGAGGCGTAACGCTCGGCCAGGACATTCGAGATGACGTCGGGCGCGCTCACGGCGGTCACAGAAACGAGCAGATGTATTCCGCCACGCCAGTGGCGACGGTGATGGTGAAGCCGGCATTGCCGGCGACGTCGAAGTGCTGGCCGGCGGCGTAGGACTGCGCGGTGGACGCGCCGTCGAGGAGGACGCTGCAGGTGCCGGCGACGATTTCCATGCGCTCGGGTGCGCCGGTCTTGAAATGAAAGGAGCCGGGGAAGACGAGGCCGAGGGTCTTCTTCGAACCGTCCGCGAAGAGGAGCGTGTGGCTGACGACTTTGCCGTCAAAATAGAGATTGGCCTTGGTGACGACGGTGACGTCGGAAAATTGAGTCGGGAGCGAGGACATCAGGCCGAGCGAAGCGCTTGCGCGCGTGGCAGGCAATGCGGAATGGCGCCGGCCGGAGGGTGAGAAGACGCGCAGGAAGAACCGCTGGTGCGTTCCGCTCGAGGCGCGCGGGCTTGGATTACGCCGCGGGGGCGAGGCAGCGGACGATCATCTCGCGCAATACGTCTTCGGCTTCGCGCGGGCGTTGCACGAGTTCTTCGAAGGCGTTGATGAATTCCTGCTGGTTGTCGATCAACCGGCGGAGCGGGGGCAACTTGCCGCCGGGCGCGAGTTTGCCGACATACCACGCGTTTTGCGTGAAGATGTTGTAGGCGCTTTTGTCGGCGGCGGCGGCGCCGAATTTGCCGGTGTAGCTGGCGGCGGCGCGTGAGAGGCCGTCGGCGCCGCGGGGGCCGAGGCGCACGTCGCCGGCGTCGGCCAGCGCGCGGAGCTGCAGGAGGATGCGGTTGCGGTTCTGCAGCGAGGAAATGACCGGGCGGGCGTCGCCACCGCTGAAGAAATGGCGCTCCAGCGCGGCGAGTGTCCAGGGCAGATCGCCGGTGAAAAACGCTTCCGCGGTTTCGAAGAAATCGCCTTCGGCGGCGTTGGGCGTGAGTTCGGCGACGAGCGATTCCTCGATGGTGCCGCCTTCGTCGATGGAGGTGGCGAGCTTGCGCACTTCTTCGACGAGGAGGCGGGTGTTGCTGCCGACTTTGGCGAGGAGGAGTTTGGCGGCATCGGGCGTGAGTTTGACGCCGAGGGTGCGCGCTTCGCCGAGGGCGACGCCGGTCAGCGCTTCCGCGGCGGAATCGCCATCGCCGCCGACGAGGGCGAAGTCGGCGTTTTTCTCGCACCATTTGGGAAACGAGCGGCGGCGGTCGATGGGGGCCGCGGTGAGGAGCACGGCGGTTTCGGCGGGGTTGAGCGTGGTGAGCAGTTCCTGGAGGTCGGCGACGAGTTTGAGGGTGCCGTCGGCGCGGCCGGTGGGCGAGTCGGCGAGGAAGTTGATGTCCTTGAGCCAGACGACGCGTTGACCGCCGAACATGGGCACGGTTTGCACGGCATCGCGAAAGCGGGCGATGGCGGACTCGACCTCGCCGACGTTGGCGGCGAAGCCGCTGAGGATGTCGCGGGAAAAATCGTCGGCGCCGGATTCGGCGGCGAGGGCGGCGAAGCGTTCGCGGCCGAGGCGGTCGACGAGAAAATCGTCCGCGCCGCAGACGAAGGTGAAGTTTTTGGCGGCGGCGCTCACAGGAAAAAGTCGGATTGGAAGATGGGCGCGTTGGGCTCGCGGGAGAGTTGGAGGCGCATGCTTTGGAGGTTTTCCCGCACGAGTTCGCCCATGGTTTCGCAGGCGAGGTAGCTGCGGCGTTGGAAATGTTCGGCGAGTTGTTCGCGCAGTTCGTGCACTTGGGCGAGGGGCGCGATGGGATCGCGGGCCATCGCCTCCATGAGCACGCCGAGGCGGAGGGCGGCGAGTTCGGCCCGCTGGAGCATGAGCGTCTCCTCCTCGCGCTGGTATTGCGCGGCGGTTTTGGAGTGGAGGTGTTTCACGCAGTAGAGCACGAGGGGCGCGTTCTCCTTGAAAAATTGCGGGAGGTAAAAGCGTTTTCGCCCGTCGAACGACTGCTGGTCGAAATCCATGGAGCGGATGCGGACTTGCGCGCCTTCGAAGTCGGGGGTGATGACGAAGACGAAATTATACGAACGCATGTCGCCGAGCAGGCGCATGAAGCAGCGGGCGTTGAACTTGGTGAGTTCCTTGGCGACGCGGATGGGGCGGAGGTCGGGGTTTTGGAGCCAGCGGTCGATGAAGACATCTCCGGGGATGCCGGCGATGTGTTCTTCGACGAGGGTGTCGCCGCAGGTGATGTAGTTGAGGCGGTTGGGCGAGAGGAGGTGCTCGAGCTCGAGGCCGTAGACGCGCGAGGCGTCGGCTTTCTTGATGTAGAAATAGTCCTGATTGTCGTTATAGGCGTTAACGATGCGGATGCGGAAGGGCATCGAGTTGCCGAAGCTGCAGAAGTCGACGCGATCGATGTAGAGATGTTGAACGACCGAGAAATCGCCGTCGACCTTGAGGAGGGCGTAGATGTGTTTCAGGTCGGCGTAGAGCTGGCCCATCTCGTGTTGTTCGTAAACGACGCTGTCCCACAACGTGGGCTGGCCGGTTTCGTCGGCGAGAGCCATGGCTTCGTGAAAGCCGCGCAGGCGTTCGTAGGTGACGGGGAGGGCGCGCTCGCGGCGGTAGCGTTGCAGGTAGGCCCGCAAGTCGGCGCCGATGGGATAGCTCGGTTTTTTCTGGGTCGCCGCTTGTTGCTGGGCCATGCGCGCACTGTAGGAGGCACGGAGGGCGTGACAACTCCGCCGTCAATCGATCGTCGCGCTCGCGGCGCAGCGGTGGCCTTACGGGGCGGGCGGGAGCGCGTCGGTCGGCGCGATGGGAGCGGTGCGCCAGTTGAAGCTGACGGTGAGCACGCGCACGAGAAAGGTGAGCGTCGTGGCGAGGAGGGCGGCCATCGTGCCGGGCAGCTGGAGTTGCACGACGAGAAACACGAAGGTCACTGCGCCAAGGAGGGCCGCGAGGACGTAGAACTGCCCGGGGCGGAACACGAGCGGTTCCTCACCGGTGAGCAGATCGCGGACGAGGCCGCCGCCGGCGGCGTTGATCACGCCGACCAACACGGCGGCGGGCGCGGCGAGGCCGGCGTGGAGGGATTTTTGCACGCCGAAACACGCGTAAGCGCCAAGGCCGAGCGCATCGATGAGTGCGATCACGCGGCGAAAGCGGTGCACGTGTGAGCCGAGCGCCATCGCGGCGACGACGCCCGCAAGCACGACGTAAATGTAGGCCGGGTTGGTGAGCAGCGCAGTCGACGAGGCGCGAATGAACAAGGCGTCGCGCAGGAGGCCGCCGCCGATGCCGGAGGCCAGGGCGAGAAAAAACAGGCCCACGACATCGTAGCCGCGCTTGATCGCGGCAAGCGCGCCGGTCATCGCGAAGGCAAACGTCGCGCCGAGATCGAACCAGATGGGGAGTTGGAAATCGGAAGCGGTCATGGAGGAGAGACGGTGCGACGCGGCGCGCGCAGCGAGAGGCGAATCGGGCCGGGCGGGGTCGCAGGCGGGAGGAAGCGTTAACGCGCGTGGGCGGAGTTAATTCTGGCCGGAGGCGTGGGCAGACGGAGTTGCAGCGGGAGCGGCGGCGGAGGATTTTTCCCGCGCGAGGTAGTCGGTCCAGAGAGGAAAAATGTAGTCGGAGCCGAGGGGCTGGAGATCTTGCTCCAGCCAGACGATCCGCTCCTGGCCGAGGGACCAGCCGCGGTAGCCTTCGCGTGCTTTGAACAATAGATCGCCGATGCCGACTGACATGCGTTGCGCGATGGAGCGGCCGGCAGCGTCGTCGCGCCAGGCGCCGATGGCGTGGAGGGTGGCGGCGATGCTGAGTTGGAGCATGGAGCCTTCAAACGCGTAAGAGGTGCTGCTGCGCATGCCGTTCCAATCGGTCGATTCGAATTCGGCGCACATGCCGATCTGGCCTTCGAAGGGGGAGAGGGTGGCGGCGCTGGCGCGCTGGAGGAGATGCGTGCGGTTGTCGCCACAGATGGTGACAATGGTGCGGGCGGTTTTGCAGAACTGGCGGTTGGCTTGGGTGCGATAGAGTTCCCACGGTTGGGCGAGCGTGTAGCCGAGGTAGGTGAAGTCGTTGCGCACGCCGGCGCCGTGGCCCACGGTGCCGCCGAGTTTTTCGCCGGCGCTTTCGCCGGGCGCGCGGAAGGTGCCGCCGTTCATCAACAAGTCGCGCATCGCGGGCGTGTGCGTCCAGCACCGGAGGACGTTACGGAAATTGGCGATGCGCAGCTGTTCGGTGAACGCGTCGAAATCGAAGGTGCGGAAAAACGCGTTGAGTTCGTCGGCGCCGAAATAGAGCGACGCGGCGGTCATGACGTCGACGTAGCCTTCGACGATGTTGGGGTTCCAGCTCTTCTGATAGAGGGCGACGCCATCGAGGAGCACGCCGAAATCGTTGTCATCATCGAGGGTGAAGTGGCCGGCGATGGCGAACGCGTGCATGAGCAGATCGGCGCGGCGGTGCTCCTCGGGCGAGAGGGCGTCCCAGACGGCGGGCGTGCGGCGGGCAAGGAGAAGGATTTGCGCGGCGGAGTTGTGGCTCCAGCCGCCGAGGCCGCCGAGCGCTTCGGGTTCGCGGGTGTTGCCGTCGGCGTCGGGCTCGCTGACGAGGAAGGTGCGGATTTTCGCGGCCACGGCGGCGGCGAGGGTGGAATCGCCGGCGGGGTGGAGCGGATCGAAATGAGCGGAGAGCGCGAGGAGCTGGAGCGCGAAAACGTGCGGGAGCTCATGATAGCGTTTGCCGGGGGAAAATTTCCAACGGGGCGCGGGCTCGGCGAGGGCGCGCGCGAGGAGTGGCTCGGGAAACGGAATCAGAGTGGAGGCGGGCGCGGACGGGGCGGCGGTCGCGGGCGAGGGTTGAGCGTGCGCGAGCGGCGCGGCAAACGTGAGGGCGCAGAGGGCGGCGAGGAGGGAGCGGCGAGCGAGCATGGAATGAAATTGCGGGAGGTGGACGGGCGAGGCGAACCAAAGAAAAGAAACGGGGCGGCGCGCGGCGTCGATGTTTTCAGCGCGGGACGTTGGCGTGCCAAGAAGCGAGGCGGCGAGGAATGGACGCCGGCGAAGAGGCGGAAGCAACGAGGACGCGTTGGCGGCGCACGAGGCGCGGAGCGGCTGATGGCGGTTGACCGATGCCTGGCGCGCGGCGGGCGTCGGCGGGCATCGCTTCGGCCGACGGGTGGCGAGCGCCAGCGGGGCGTGCAGGCCTGATCAGTAAGTGAAGAAAATTTCCTGGAGCTCGCGCGGGTCGCGGGTGCGCGTGAGCGCGAGCATGAGGAGGACGCGGGCTTTTTGCGGGTTGAGCTCGTCGGCGGCGATGAAGCCGTGGCGGTCGTCGTCGATCTCGATGTTGCGTTCCACGACGCCACCGCCGGTGCGCGAACTGCGCACCACGGCAACGCCGCGCGAGACGGCGTCGGCACACGCGGCGAGGGCGGCGCTGCTCATGTTGCCATCGCCGACGCCGGCGATGACGAGGCCGGCCGCGCCGGTTTGCACGGCGGCATCGATCAACTCGCGGGTGAGTCCGGCGTGGGCGTAGAGAATATGGACGCGTGGCAGAGCGGTGAGTCCATCAAGCGAAAATGCGCTGCCGCTCGTGTGGCGGCGGGGCGGCGCGCCGAAGAAGTGGAGGCGGCCGGCGTTGACGAGGCCGGCGAGGCCGCGATTGGGGGATTTGAACGTGCCGAGCTGCGTGGTGTTGGTCTTGACGACCTCGCGGGCGAAATGGATTTCGTCGTTGGCGACGACGAGGACGCCGCGGCCGCGGGAGTCGGGATGCGTGGCGACAGCGAGCGCGTTATAGAGATTCATCGGGCCATCCGCGCTGATCGCGGTGGCGGGACGCATCGCGCCGACGAGGACAACGGGTTGGTCGGACGCGAGGATGAGGTTCAGGAAATACGCGGTTTCCTCCATCGTATCGGTGCCGTGCGTGACGACGACGCCGGCGACCTCGGCGGAGGCGAGCGCGGTGTCGGCGCGGGCGGCGAGATTGAGCCAGACGGTTTCGTCCATGTCCTGACTGCCGAGGCGCGCGACCTGTTCGATCTCGAGCTGGGCGATGTCGGCGAGTTGCGGGAGCGCGGTGATGAGATTGTCGATGGAGAAGGCGCCGGCTTGGTAGCCGCGGCTGGTGGTCGTGAGTTGGGCGCCGGCGATGGTGCCGCCGGTCGCGAGGAGGCGGACGCGCGGGAGTGGGTTCAGAAAGGGCGTGGCGGAGGCGCGTGGCATGAGGAGGGAGCTTGAGGTGATCAGCGGCCGCTCGCAACTGCGGCGATGCGCGGTGCCCTACGCACGTTCAGATGCGCGGACGGATCAGGGCCAGAAGTGCGGCGCCACGTCGGCCCACGATTCGCACGTGAGGCTTGCGGGTTCGAGCGCGAGGGCCCCGGACACATCGTGCAGCGGGTGCAGGAGACTGTAAGCCATCAGACGCTGGCGTAATTCGTGATCGATCGGCTTTGTGAGGCCGTAGCCGGCGAAATACTCATCGAGCAGCGCAGCGCGGGTGGCGGGTAGCTCAACCGCAGCGCTGCGGCCGAGGAGGACGGTGGGAGCGGGAAAGTCGAATTCGGGTGCGCCGAAGCGAGCCTGACCGAAGTCGATGAGGCCGGAGCAGTGCCACGCGCCGTCGTTCGGGTTCGACGCAAAGAGGCAGTTCTCGGGCGCGAGGTCACCATGCAGGAGTCGCGCATCGGCTTCGCTGAGCGCGGGAGTTTTCGCGAGGACGGAGCGGATGAAGTCGGGGCCGGTGTCGCGGAGAGGAGCGGGCAATTTTTGCACGGAGGGACGCGAAGGCCATGCGGCGAGACGGGATTCGAGGAAAGCGGACCACGGAGGCGCGACGTTGGCCGGGGCGGCGGGCGGGAGCGCGTGCAGTTGCCGGAGCGCGGCGCCAAATTCGCGGGCGGCGGTGAGGCGTTCGGGGGCGGTGAGGCGCGGCCAGAGAACGTCGAGGCGTTCGCCCGGCAGGCGGTCCATCAACAGGAAAATCCAATCGTCCACCCTCCCTGTCGCAAGCAGGCGCGGCCGACGCACGGCGCAATCGCGCAGATGGTCGAGGGCGGCGATTTCCCGGTCTGCCAACTCGGCCCAAAAGTGAGGGAGGAGTTTCACTACCCATTGCTCGCCGACAGCGAAGACGGGCGATTCGCCGGTGGAAAAGCGAGCGATTGCGGACAACGGGAGATGCTGCCGCGCGAAGATTTGCGCGAGGAGAGGTTGCCACGACTCCAACGGCGAGAAGCGCATGCGGTAGTAGTCCTCGTTGGTGGCGATGCGCGGCAGCGGCGGGGTCATGGGAAGGTGGGGAAATGAATCGGACGGAAGACGGACGACGCGCCGTGCGGCGTTTCGACAACGGCCGATTTGGTCGGGTGGCGGAAATTGCTGGTCGGTGGCGTTCGACTTGGGGAGGGGCGCGTGAAGGCTCTCGGCGTTCTTCCTACCGGTGCCGAGCCCCACGCTTCATCGCCAGCGCAAATTGGCGTTGCTCGGGGCGCGACGCCGGCGCCCGTGCAAATCGTCCCTTCCGTTTATGAAATTATTCTCCGCTGTTGTTTTCTGTGTCGCGCTCGTCGCCGGCGGCACAATGTCGGCGTCGCCGGCGAAGCCCCAGGCAGCGCGCCGGCCCAATATTGTTTTCATTCTCGCCGACGATCTCGGCTGTGCGCAGGTCGGGGCTTATGGGAACTCTTATTATAAAACGCCCAACATCGACGGGCTCGGGCGCGACGGGATGCAATTCACGCAGGCGTATTCGGCGTCGCCCGTGTGTTCGCCGACGCGGTCGGCGTTGATGACCGGCAAGTCGCCGGCGCGAACGCATGTGACGGATTTTATTCCGGGCAACACGTATCCTTGGGCGCGCCTGCAGCAGCCGGCATGGCAAAGATTTCTGCCGCTAAAAGAGGTGACGATCGCCGAACGGTTGACGGAGGAAGGCTACGTGACGGGGCTCATCGGCAAATGGCATTTGGCCAAAGCGTATCTGCCGCCGGAATCGGTGGCGGAAGGCCCGGATCGGCAGGGTTTCGCGGAGACGTTCATCACGCACAAGCCCGTCCCGACGGCCGATCCGGAGAGCGATGCGCACAATGTCGGGGCGATCACGACGCGAGCGTTGCGTTTCCTCGACGAGCATCGCGCCGAGCCGTTTTTCCTGCTGGTTTCGCATAACGCCGTGCATGCGCCGATCATGGCGCCGAAAGCCCTCGTCGCGAAATATCCCGCGCAAGGAAATGGTCATCCGGAAGACGTGCCGGTGATGGCGGCGATGATGGAAATGGTGGACGACAGTGTGGGGCAGGTGCTGGCGAAGCTCGATGCACTCGGGCTGCGGGAAAACACGTTGGTGATTTTCTATTCCGACAACGGCGGACTGCTGCGCGATGCGGCGCAAACGCCGTTTCGCGGTGGCAAGGCGGAGTTACACGAGGGCGGTGTCCGCGTGCCGCTGTTAATGCGCTGGCCGGGGGTGATCGCGCCTGGGCGGGTGAGTGCGACGATGGTGAACACGATGGATTTTTTCCCGACTTTGCTGGAGCTCAGCGGCGCGCGCGCGGACGCCAATCCGCAGCTCGACGGCATCAGCCTGGCGTCGTTGATCAAGGCGGGCGTCGCCCCGGCGCGCGACACGCTCTACTGGCATTATCCGCATTATCATCCCGCGGGCAAAGGGCCGTCGGACTCGATTCGGATGGGTGACTGGAAGTTGATTGAGTTCTTCGAAGGGACGCTGGCGGGCGACGGTCCGGGGCTGGAGCTGTTCAACTTGCGCGAGGATGTCGGGGAGGAAACGAATCTCGCCGCGAGCCAACCGGAGCGGGTGGCCGCGATGCGCGCGCGCTTGGCAAAGTGGCGGAAGAAAGTCGGGGCGCAGCTCCCGACCATCAACCCGGCCTATGATGAAGCGCGCGCCGACGACTTCACTCCCGCGGCTGCGGCGCCGTGAGCAGAGTCGCGCTCGCGCGGGTGATCCTGCACCGGCCTTGTCTATAGTGGCGGTGACGCAGCGACCGAAGGCTTCGGGTCGTTAGCTGTCGGCCGTCGACGTTGCGCAGTGCGGAGGAAGGTCCCAAGCGACGTCTTCCCGGCCGGCGATTTAACAACGAGCGGCCTGACCCCGGGCGATACGCTGCGTTTACGCTGGTTTCCCGGCGGCTCGGCAACTGGTCGTATGACCGGGTTATACCTTATCGTAATTTCGTTACGGGTGTCGTTTAATCCCAGAACGGACGCGGCGTCGCCTCGACGAAGCACAGCCCGCATTGAAGCAGGTCGATCACCTACCGCTCGGCACATACCTGATGGTCATCAAGGCAGTATTAACGAAGGCGCAGCGCTCGATCCTGGAGAAACGCTACCTCGCGGCGTTACGCCTGCACCTCGACGCGGACAACTCTGCGGACCGTCGTCGCGCGCGAGCGCTGGGCAAAAAAATGCTCGCCCATGGATTTTGCCCGCTCGAACTCGCCGCCCTCCACCACCGCGCAATGATGGCGTTGCCCGATTCCACTCAGGCGCGTCCGGCCATGATGAAGGCCGCCGGGTTCTTTTTCGCTGACGTGCTGGTGCCGCTCGGCAGCGGTCAACGCCCCGTGCGCGAGGCCACTCGGCAATTGTTGCAACGCAATCGGATGTTGGAGCGGCACACGGCGGCTTTGAGGCGAAGCAACCGCAAGCATGAGTTGGAGATAGCGCGGCGCAAAGCCGGTGAAGTAAAGATCGAGCAGGCGAGGCGGCGTTACCGAAGTCTCTTCCTGGAGTCGCAGATCATGCAGCACAAGCTGCGACGTCTGACCCGGCAGATCATCGCGGCTCAAGAGGAAGAGCGCAAACGCATCAGCCGGGAGCTGCATGATGAAGTCGTGCAGACGCTGGTTGGCATCAATGTCGAACTAGCGGCCTTGGGCCACGGGGTGTTCGGGAATACTCAAATTCTGAAGCAAAAAATCGCCCGCACTCAACGGCTGGTGGCGCATTCCGTCAGCGCAGTCCACCGGTTCGCCCGCGAACTGCGACCGGCGGTGCTGGATGATTTGGGGCTGATCCCCGCGCTGGAGTCCTTCAGTCACCGCTTGGCGGCTCGGAAGAAGATGACCATCAAGATTACGGCGTTTAGCGGTGTGGAAGCGCTGAGCATTGCACGGCGGACGGTGTTGTTTCGGGTGGCTCAAGAAGCACTGAACAACGTGGCCCGCCACGCTGAGGCCACGGCCGTCCGCCTCGATATCTGGCCGTCGGCGGACCTCATCCAGATGGAAATCAGCGACAATGGAAAATCGTTCCCCGTGAAGAAAACGCTGCTCGCTCGAAACAATAAGCGGCTGGGCTTGGTGGGCATGCGAGAACGCATTGAGATGATCGGTGGGCGCCTCGTGATCGAATCCGCTTCCGGCACCGGAACCACGGTCCATGCCGAGATTCCGTTCAAAACCCAACTTCCCAAACCATGATCCCTGTCCCACCCACTCGTGTCCTCCTCGCGGAAGATCACGCCATCGTGCGCCAAGGCCTCTGCGCACTCCTCAACTCCGACGGGCGTTTCATCATCGTGGGCGAGGCCCGGACCGGCCGGGAAGCGGTCGAGATGGCGCGCGACCGCCTCCCCGATGTCATCCTGATGGACATCGCGATGCCGGTGCTCAACGGCCTGGAGGCCACGCGGCAAATTTTGTCGGCGAACCCGGCGGCCAAGGTGATCATCCTCTCCGCGCACAGTGACGATGCCTACGTCGAACGTGTGACCGAAGCCGGCGTCGTCGGATTTTTGGAGAAACAGACCTCGGCCGATGTCCTCACCAAGGCGATCTGCGAGGTCGCCCAAGGCGCCACCTTCTTCAGTCCGGCGATTGCACGCCGCCTCACCGCCATGAAGCCGGCGCCGAATCGTGACGGCGTGGTGCGACCGCGTGCCCACCGCCTCACGGCGCGCGAATCCGAAGTCCTGCAGCTCGTTGCCGAGGGCTCGACCAATAAACAGATCGCGGCCCGACTCGCGATCAACATCAAGACCGTGGAGAAACACCGCGAGCACCTGATGACGAAACTCGCCATCCATGACACCGCCGGCCTCACTCGCTATGCAATTTCCGCGGGCGTCATCGAAAGCAGTGTACAGTTAACGATCACATGAGGCGCAGGGCTGGCCGGGCTCCGGCCCGTCCGCCCCGTGGGGGCAAATTGGGGGACGCAGCTCCGCGTGGAACAAACGGTGGTTCGTTGAGCGCGGGCACTCCGCAGCCAGTCGTGCGCAGGGCCGAGGGCTGCCGGTGAGTCCGCGCCGCGAGGCTCACTCACGCTGCTGCGACCTCAGCTTTCCGGTTTCACGTTTCGGCCTGTAGGTTCGTGCCGCTCCGTGCGGCCGGCACCTAACGCGCCGACGTCTGTGTGAACAGGATGGTACACACGTTTCGCATGTAGGTGGTGGCCCGCGACGACGACCGCGTTGAGTCCGATCTTATCCACCTGTACACCGGAGAGCGCCGCGCTCGGCGCGCGCCTGGAGGAATGAGGCGCGCGGTGGCCTGCCCGTTGCTCCTGCGCACGGGCGGGCGGGTAACACCTAATAGAAGCTTCCCCCGATTTGTGCGACTCTGCGGCTGGGTTGCGCAGTGGGGCCACCCCTTTGGGCCCGCTCCACTCCGCTGGCCGCACTCCTTCCTCAACTAGAAAATACTTTCATGAAATTCAGCACCATCGTACTCGCGGCCCTTGCAGGCTTCTCAGCCGTCACGGCCCGGGCCAACAATATGGCGTCCATCGCCATCGCGCCCTCCACCGGCGCTGTCACGCTCACTCCTCGGTGGGCCATCGGCGGCAACCTCGCCGGCTTTCATGCGATGGCCCAGGATCTGTCGCTCGGCGGCGGCGCCAACCAATTCTACTCGATCAAGAGCACGGCGATTCCTGCCGGCGGCGATATCGCCGCCTTCACGCACTACATCGCCGCAAGCGGCGCGGCGACCAATCACGCGGATATCGGCAGCAAGCTCACGCCGGATTCCTATTCGGCCCTGACCTCGGCCGATCCCGACATCGGCTATGGCTCGGTCAATTTCTACCTGATCCATCACAAAGTATCCGGCGACTACTTTACAGTGATTGTGCCTAGTTCGGGCACCGCCTCGGCCGTGACGGACCTCAAGCCCATGTCCGGGCCCGGTGGGCCGGCAACATTGGGCGCGAGCGGTTACTTCGGCCTGACCTACGCGGCCAGCAATCTGGGCTATGGCCTCAACCGCTTTTACTACCTCCGCACCGATTCGGTCACGGGCTTCGCCACCTTCGGCGTGCTCGATCCCGCGTTGCTCGGCACCTCCGCCGACAAGTTCGACCTCGGCGCCCCCGGCTATAATGCCCTGACCTTCACCGGCAGCGACGTCGGCTACGGCGTGGACAAGATGTATTACCAGCGACTGGATCCGATCACGGGCTTCACCATCATGGGCACGCTCGACCCTTTGACGGGCCGCACGGCGGACATCGCCAATCTCGGCAGCGTTTACTCGACGCTCGATTTCGTCCCGGGTGACCTGGGCTTCGGCAGCGGTGATTTCTACGCGACCGGCGCGATCAACCCGACCTGGCAATCCGTGAGTTTTGCCGCGATCGCCGATCGTCTGATCAGCGCTGGTTCGTTTACGGTCCAGCCCTCGACCAGCTCCACGCTGCCGATCGCCCTCACCGTGGTGCCCGGCTCCATCGGCGCCGCGTCGATCAGCGGCCCTGTGGCCGGTGTCTTCACGATCACGCCCACCGCCCCCGGCCTCATCACGCTGCAGGCCACGCAAGCCGGGCAACTCGCGCCGATCGCCTACGAGTTCAACATGCTGCGGCAGAGTTTCACGATCACCGGCGCGGCGATCCTCGCAATCACCACGCAGCCGACTTCGCAAAGTGCCGTCACGGGCACCACGGCCAATTTCTCTGTCACCGCCAGCGGCACGACGGCGGTCACCTACCAATGGCGCAAAGCCGGCGCCAACATCACCGCCAATACGTCGGCCACCACGGCGACGCTCGCGCTGACCAATGTGCAGGCCACCGATGCGGCGAGTTACGACGTCGTGGTTTCGAACCAGTCCGGCTCGATCATCAGCAATGCGGTGACGCTCACCGTGGACTCGCCGGCCCCCGTCATCTCGAATAATCCGCTGACAGCGGCCGGCACCGTCGGCACGCCGTTCAGCTTTACGATCACCGCTTCGGGGTCGCCGACCAGCTACACCGCCGCGCCCTTGCCGGCCGGCATGAGCATCGCCGCCGCGACCGGCGTGATCACCGGTTCACCCACGGCGGCCGGCACGACCAACGTGCTGCTGGGCGCCACCAACGCGATCGGCACGGGCCACGCCACGCTGACGATCACCGTCGCCGCCGCGGGCGTCGCCCCGATCATCACCAGCGCAACCACCGCTGCGGGCGAGGTGGGGACTTCTTTCGTCACCTACTTCATCGCGGCGACCGGGTTGCCGACGAGTTACTCTGCCACCGGACTGCCTGCAGGATTAACGCTCGACCACCTCACTGGCGCGATCAACGGCACCCCGACGGTCGCGGGCACAGCCGTCGTCACGCTTCAAGCCACCAACAGCGTCGGCACCGGCACGGCTGTCCTCACAATGGTAATCGATGCCGGAGCTTCGAGCCGGATTGTGAATTTCTCCGCGCGTGCCATCTCCGGCCCCGGCGCCCAAACACTCATTGTGGGAGTCGTCGTGGCGGGTGGCGCGAAGCATGTTCTCTTGCGCGGCGTCGGACCGGCCCTGGCCGCCTATGGCGTCACCAACACCCTCGCGGACCCGATGCTTGCGCTCTATGACGCCAGCGGTGTCGTGGCTTCGAACGACGACTGGCAGATCAATCTCAACGGTCTGCCCAACGGACCCCTGATCGCGTCCACCGCTCTCGAACTCGGCGCGTTTCCGCTGCCCAATGGAAGCAAAGACTCGGCGCTCCTTGCCACGCTTACCGCCGGCGTTCACACGACGAGCATGGTTCGCCCGAACAGCACCACGGGCGTCGCCCTCACGGAAATTTACGATACCGACACGGCCCTTGGTTCCCGTCTGGTCAACGTCTCCGCGCGCATGAATGTCGGTCTGGGCGAAGGCTCCCTTATCGCCGGTCTGGTGATCGCTGGCAACGCGCCGAAAACCGTCCTGTTCCGCAGCGTCGGCCCGACCTTGTCCACCTTCGGCGTGGCGGGCGTGCTGGCCGACCCGATGATTGCGGTTTACGCGAACAACGTACTGGTCGCCAGCAATGACAACTGGGACGCCGGCGGCCTCGGCGTCGCGCAGATCATCGCGACGTCGGCGCAGGTGGGTGCCTTCCCCTTGGCCGCGGGCAGCAAGGATGCCGTGCTCCTCCTTACGCTCGCCCCCGGCTCCTACACGGTGCAAGTCACCGGCGTAGCGGGCACCACGGGCGTCGCACTCGTCGAAGTGTACGACGCGCAATAAAATCACTCGGCCAACGACGGGCTCGCGATATTCGCGAGCCCGTTTGCCGGCGGATCTCGCTCCGCCAGCCGTTCGACTTTTTTTCTAGAGGCTCACCTGCGACCATCGATCGAGCGACTGGCGGCAGGTCCATCTTCTCCCGGCTTGGAGGCCGGCGATCAGGGTGAAGACTGTGGCCAAGCTCCTCAGCGAAGCGGCGGCCGAGGGTCGGAAGTCGGCGAAATCTCGACTTCGACAAACCGATTGGGAGACATTGAGGCAGGGAGTGCGATGTTGGTTATGCCCGTCCATGGCGAATTGACCGAACCCGTGAATTGGGACGGCGGGGATTAAGGGCTCGGCGGTGGAAATTGAGAACCGTGCTTGACCCGGTGCGCTTGATTGACGGCCTTCGTCCGATGCTTTGAATCGGCCGGCCGACTTTGATATAAAAGCGCCGCGTCGCTGATGCCGATCGACCCCAACACTTGGCAGCAATTACTCCACACGGTGTTCGAAATGAATGCCTCGGGGTGCCGCACGGCGTTTAGCGAGACGGTGGTCACGGGGCTGAGCGAGATGATCGCAGCGGACGTGATTGTCTTCCACGTCCTCGATACGAAGTCGCAGCGCATCCTCACGCACATGAGGCCGCCCTCGCCTTATACCGACGAGGAGATCGCTTATTACGCGGCGCATTCCGGCGAACATCCCATCGGAGCCCACTACCTTCGCCACCCCGAGGCCGGGGCGCTGCGCGTTTCCGATGTCATCGGCGAGGAGGAATGGCTGGCGAGTGAGTATTACCGCACGTGTCTCCAGCGTCTGGGACTCGTTCACAGCCTGGTGCTGCCGGTGAAGATCGACCGTTCCGTCGTCGTGGCGTTGTCCTTCAGTCGTCGCGCGCCGGATTTCACGAAGGAGGATTGTGTGCTGCTCGATGCGTTCGGCCCGCATTTGCGCCTCGCGTGGCGGCAGCACGAAAACCCGTGGGCCGACCGCCGCGAGTTGAAATGTCGCCGGCGCCTGCAGGATCTCGGCCTCTCGCCGCGCGAGAGCGAGGTGCTCTTCTGGATGACCGAGGGCAAGGTGAACCGGGAGATCGCGACCCTGCTCGGACTCAGCCTCGGCACGGTGCAGGATTACGTCTCGTATATCCTCGCCAAACTCCAGTTGGAAAACCGGCACGCCGCGACGGTCTTTGCCATCAACCGCCTCCGGCCGCAGTAAGCGCAACGAGCTCACGCGGGGGGGCGTTATCCGCGCGCGACGCGAGGGCGCATTCGGCTCGGCGCGCTCGGTCTTGCTACTTTGTGGGGAAGCGTAACACCACGTCGGCTTCGCCGGTGAAGTTTTCCAGGCGGACGAGTTCGCGGGCGGCGTCGTAGGTGCCGCCTTCGACGCTCGTTGCGCGGGCGCCGGTGGGATGCGGGAGGCGGAACTCGACGTCGCGCGGATGGCGGGGGCCGGCGCACGTGACGTGCGCGCGGATCACGCCGTGGGCGAGGTCGGAGTCGACGCGGAAGGAGAGCGGGCCGAAATAGCTGCTCACGTTTTCCACGGAGATTGTTTTTCCGTCGGCGAGATAGTCGCGCGGCACGGTGGCGAGGAGGTGCAGGGTGTCGCCGTCTTCGAAGTAAAGCATCCAGCGCGTCTGCATCAGGAACCAGGCTTCTTCGTGCGTCTTGTGGTCGCTCGCGGGGAAGAAGTGTTCGGTGAACGTATAGGTGCTGCGATCGGCGAGCGCGGCGACGGCGTTGTAGTAAGCTTTGAGGAACGGCTTCACTTCACCGCGGTGGAGATGAACCCACGGGTGGCGGCTATAGTAAGGTTGGGAAAACGCGACGTTGTCGGCCAGCATCAGCTCGCTGTTGACGTGCAGCAGCGCGGTCGTGACGGGCTCGTCGGGGGCGAGCACTTCCTGGAACGCGAGGTAGAGCGGTCCGAGGAGGGAGTCGCGCGCGGTCATCGTGCCGTGCGTGAACACCGGTGCGCCGTCCACGTGCAGCATCATCACGCCGCGGTCTTCCGTCCATGGCGGGGCGGTGCGGGACCAGGTGCCGTCGCCGAGCGGGACGACGGGTGAACGCGCCATCGATTCGGCGAGGGCGGTGCGGAGGTCGGCGCGCAGGCTGTCGGCTTCCGCGCGCCAGCGGGCGCTGGCGGCGGGGTCGATGGCGACGAGCATTTCGGCGGCGCGGGCGAGGCCGAGGTAGGCGTAGCCGCTGAGCATGAAGGAGTGAAACGGATCGTCGGGATCGGCGACTTTGCCTTCGAGGAGGCCGTAGCCGTGGCCGCGAAGGGCTTCCGTGCGGTTGCGGGCGCGCCACGCGGCGAGAAACTCGCAGGACTTGATCACCTTCGGCGCGACTGCGCGGGCCCAGGTGTCGTCGTGCGTATAGCGATAGTGTTCGCCGATGGTCCAGAGGGCGGCGCCGGTTTCGAGCATATAGCCGTTGAAGTTCTGGATGAAGCCGTCGGCGTGTTGCTTATCGAGGAAGTAGTTGATCGCGCGGCGGGCGGTCTCGTGCCAGCCCATCGAATCCATGAACTGGATGATGGGTGCGCTTTCGGAGCCGATGGGGCTGTAGATACCGATCGTCGGGGCGAGGGTGCCATGGGGCTCGAGGCCGTAGTTGATCAAATCTAGGTGAAGCAGGCCGGCGCGCATCATTTCATCCATCCGCGGTTCGGGCAGGTGGAGGCGCGCGGCGGAGGCGAGCTTGCCGCGCCAGAAAGCCCGAGCTTCGGCGAGGCGCATGTCGAAGGACTGCGTGGCCAGGGCCGCCGCGCGCGCGGCGGAGATCGGCGAGTGGGGGACGAAGAAGTCGAAAGTGACGCTGGCGCCGGGTTGGAGGAGGACGGATTTCTCCGGCAGGTCGAGCGGACCGTCGGCGGTGCGCGACACCGCGAAGACGCGGCCGGTGGGAAACACGCCGAAGCCCGTGGCGCGGTCGAAAGTCCACGCGGGCGGCTTCATCACGGGCGGGAGCGTGGGCGAGACGCTTTTAAAGAGCGCGTAGGCGGGCGTGGCGCCGCGGTTGGTCGCGACGACGCGCGCGTAGAGGACGGTTTCCTCGGGCTGGTCGAGCTCGGTTGGACGGAGTTTCTCCAACTCGGCGCTTTGCTCGGGGGTGAACATGTGGCCGTGGCTGTAAGCGTCGGCGACGAGGTAGTGGGTGCCGCGGAGGTGAGCAGCGTCGAAGGGGGATTTTTCGTAGCTGGCGAAAAGTGTGACGTCGTAGACGAGCGCGTCATCGACGGTCTCGGCGTGGAGAATGGGGAGATCGCCGTCGTCGAGGCGGCGGGTGATGTGATCGGCGGGGCCCCAGCCGCGGCCGACGTTGAAGAGGTAGATGGGTTGTTGATCGCTGGTCTCGGGAAGCTTGAGGTCGAAACCGCTGCGTGTGGGCTGAATCGAGGTGGCGCGGGGGTCGATGCGGAAGATGCGCATGTCGCGGCTGAGGCCGAGCCATGTCTGGACTTTTTGCTCGCGGGTGTGAGTAGCGGCGTCGGGAAAGTTTTCCTCGGGTTCGCGTTCGTAGCGTTGGAGTTTGGTCAACGTGCCGCGGGCGTGCGTGGCGGCGGCGATTTGGGCGTAGGCGCGCGGGTCGCTGGCGAGGGTGATGGCAACGCCTTCCGCGGGCAGGAAAACGGGAAACTCGGTGGTGACATCGCCCGCACGGACGGTGAACGCCCAAGCGGGCGTGCGGAGCGTGACGAGGACGTCGGCGGCGGAGGCGGCGGCGGGAGGTTTTGCGGTGACGAGGAATTCGACGCGGTGCGGCGACGATGAGGCCGGGGCGCGGGGTGAGGGCACCCCGCCCACAGTGGAGGGGGCGGGCGTTCCGTCGGCAATGCGGGGTGAGAGCACCCCGCCAACAGTGAGAGGGAGGACGGCGACGGTGCCGCGGTCGGCGGTGAGTTCGAGCGCGGAGAGATCGGCGGGGGAGACGGCGGCGAGCCGGAGGGGCGTGGCGCCGGCGGAGGGCTCGGTGGAGGTTAGGGGCGCGGTCGGCTCGGATTGCGCGGAAAGCGAGAAGGCGGCGGAGACTATGAGGGCCATGACAAGAGGGAGACGGATCATGCGCGGATAGGTGAGGGGGCTTTGTCGCCCGGCGTCGAGGCTGGTTCAACTTGATTGTCAGCGCGACGGAGGGCGGGCGTTAACTGGAATGCGAAACGCCCGCTCACTCTGCGCTGGCGCTGGGGCGAGGCGAGGCGTTGAGTGCGGGCGCCGCGTTGCTTTGCGCCGGCGAGTGCGCGCCCCTTCTCAACTTATCCGCCTTTTCGCATGAGTGCTCCCATCAAGTTCGGCCTGATCGGCCTGGATACGTCGCACGTGCTCGTTTTCAGCGACACGTTTAACAACGCGGAGGGAAAGCAGTTTCTTCCTGGCGCGCGCGTGGTGGCGGCGTGGCCGGGAGGTTCACCGGATCTTGAGTCGAGCCGCAGCCGCGTGCCGGGCTACACGGCGGAGGTGCGGGATAAATTTGGCGTGGAGATCGCGGACTCAATTGAGGACGTCGTGGCGGCGAGCGATGCGATTTTGCTGACGTCGCTCGACGGGCGGGTGCATCGCGAGCAGTTCGCGCGCGTGGCGGCGGCGGGGCCGGGCAAGCCGGTGTTTCTCGACAAGCCGTTCGCGCTGACGGAGGCGGACGCGCGGGCGATTTTCGCGACGGCGAAGGCGCATGACGTGCCGTTGTTCTCATCGTCGTCGCTGCGGTTTACGGGTGCGCTGACGCGGGTGGTGACGGCGGAGACCAAGCGCACGGTCAGAGGCGCGGACTTTCATGGGCCGGTGGCGCTTGAACCGACTAATCCGGGTTTCTTTTGGTATGGGATTCACGCAGTCGAGATGCTTTACGCGACGATGGGGCGCGGGTGTGGGAGTGTGCGTTGCGTGACGACGGAGCATTACGATCTCGTCACGGCGACGTGGGCGGACGGGCGGATCGGGACGGTGCGCGGCAATCGCACGGGCAACTACGAATTTCACGGGCTCGTGCATTTCGAGAAACACAGTGCGCACGTGAATGTGCAAACGGAGACGAAAGGCTTTTTCACCTGTCTGGCGGAAGCGGTGCTGGAGTTTGTGCGGACGCGGCAGGCACCGGTCGATCCGGAGGAAACGATCGAATTGGTGCGGTTTATCGTGGCGGCGAACGAGAGTCGGGCGAACGGCGGGCGGGAAGTGACCCTATGAGCACGGCACGACGGAGCGGGAGCGCAATCGGCCGATGAGCAACGACGGGCCATTGCCGGGGGAGCCGGCGTTTTGGGATCAGCGTTACGCGGCGGAGCGGACGCCGTGGGACGCGGGCGGCGCCGCGCCGCGGCTGGTGCGTTTCGCCGCGGAAAACGCGGGGCCGGGGCGCGCGTTGATTCCGGGCTGCGGCCGCGGCTACGAAGTGGCGGTGTTGGCGCGGGCGGGTTGGGACGTGAGCGCGATCGACTTCTCGGCGGTCGCGGTGGAACGCGCGCGGCGTCTGCTCGGGCCGGGGCTCGGGGAGCGCGTGCGCGTGGGAGATTTTTTCCAAGGAGGACTGTCGGCGGGGACCTTCGATCTCGTTTACGAGCGAACGTTTTTCTGCGCGCTTTCGCCCCGGCAACGAGAGGCGTATGTGGCGCGCATGGCGGAATTGCTTCGCGCGGATGGGCGGTTGGTGGGATTTTTCTACACGGGCGACGAACGCGACGGCCCGCCCTATCAACTCAGCGCGGCGGACGAAGAAGCGCTGTTCCGGCCGCGATTCGAACTCGTCCGCGAAGAGGTGGTGCCAGAATCGATGCCGCTTTTCGAAGGGCGCGAGCGGTGGCGGGAATACCGGCGACGGTAGCGTTCGGCCGCTGTCGGCGTGATGAAACGCGAAAACGTGGCGTGCGACGCGCGATGGTTCGTTGCGGCAGGCACAGAGGCTTTGGGTCAGCGACTTGCGGGCAGTGAGGCTTTTTTCTCGATCTCTAGGCAATTCACCCCATGTTTCGCCGTTCCATGTCATCCCCATCCCGCTGCGGAGTTCTGCTTTTTATCGCTTCGCTCGCATTGACGGGCGTCGGCCGCGCTCAGGTGCTGACGGCGGACACGCTGGGAGCGAGTCAGGCCAGCTTTTATCCGGAAAACTTCACGTTTACGCAGACGTTCTCACAAGTCAGCCAGATCGAATCGCTGACGTTCCGCTTACTGGCCGGTTCGAACGACTTCTCGGCTTCGACGTTAAATTACTATTTCAGCGAGTGGAATCCGATCACGGGACTGGCCACGGGGACCGCTCTGGCGCAGGGGACATTGGACATTGATGCTGGCGCGGCCTGGCAGCACGCCGCCATCTACAGCGGTGTGTATAACTATTTCGATGCGACCTTGGATTTGAGCTCCGTGGCGAGCGGCCTCACTCCGTCCGCCACCTATGCCATCAGTTTTTATGGGTCGATGACAGGAGTTCCCGGGGGAGTGTATGCCCCCGGGCTCGCCCTTTCTTCCAGTCTTTATGCAGATGGCGGAACGTTCATCTTGGATCCCAGCGTCACTGACGGAAGCCAACTGACCACCAACGCCAGCGGAAACTACGCAGGGAACTACGACCTGCTCTTTTCCGCCGGGCCTTCGTCGCTATCGCCCGTGCCCGAGGCGGGGACGACGGCGGTGGTTTTGGCCGGTTTGTTCGTGAGCGGTTTGGTAGGTTGGCAGATTCGTCAGCGCCGGCGAGCGGTCGGCGTGTCCGCCGACGTGGTTTGATGCAACTGATGGCGGGCCGCCGGCAATCCCGGCGAGTCAAAGCCCTGCGTATCGCGGGCAGCGCGTTACTCCTTCTGCTCGTGGCCGGCGGTTGGTGGAGCTACCGGCCGGCGGTCACGCGTTACCATCATTGGAAACAGCGGCGCGCGCTTACGCAGGCGCGGGATTTTCTGGCGCAGAAAAATTTCACGAGCGCGAAACTGGCGCTGGATGTCGCGCTGGAGGCGGTGCCGGGCGATCCGGACGCCTTGCGGGTGGCCGCCGATTTGCTGGATTCCGTGGGCCTGCCGCAGGTGATGCCGTTGCGCCGCCGGCTGGTGCAAATGGCGCCCGGTTCGGTCGAGGATCGGGCGGCGTTGGTCGCCAGCGCGTTGCGGTTTCACGATCTGAACGCCGCGCGCGATGCGCTGAGCGAAATGACACCGGAGCAGGCGGAGCAGCCGGCGGCGTTGAAGGCGGCGCTGAGCTTTGCGTTGGCGACGAATAATAAACCCATCGCCGACCTGCTGTATGATCGGTTGCAGAAGGCGGAACCGACAAATGGAAACCTCAAGGTGATGCACGCGTTGCTGCGGCTGCAGAGTCCGCAACCTGCCACCGTGATCGCGGCGCGACAGGAGTTGGAGGTGTTGGCCAAGGACCCGCGCAACAGTCTTTTCATTCACCGCGAAATGACGGTCGAGGCCATGGCCCGCCATGACGCCCAGGAGGCGGCGCAGCAGGCGAAACGGGCGGTTGCAGATCCGCGCTCGACGTTGGAGGACCGTCTGCACCTCGCGAATATCGAACTGAATTTCGAGCGACGCCCGTTCGGCGACGTCTGGGCCGAAGTGGTCCCGCACGCGCAAGGCACGGCCGCGGATGCGGCGGCGGCGGTGCGGTGGTTGATCGTGGTCGGCGAGGCGGCGCGGGTGCCGGCGTGGATCGAGGGTTTGCCGGCGGCGCTGCGGGCTGATCCTGCGGTGGTGGCGGCGCAGGCCAACGCGCTGGCGGCGGCAGAAAATTGGGACGGCCTGCAGCAGATGATCGAGTCCGGGGCGTGGGGCAAAGTGGACCACGACGCGGTCGGCCTGGCATTCACGGCGCGGGTGGCCGGGGCGCGTCAAAATGCGGAGCTGCAACGCAAGGTGTGGGATGAAGCGCTGGCGGCGACGGGCAATTCGCTGACTGAGCTGAACGTGCTTTACCGGCTGGCGACTCTTTGGCGGTGGGATGCGCCGGTCGAGCGCACCTTGTGGGCGATCGTGAAGGGGCATCCGAACGAGGGGTGGGCCTCGCAGGCGCTTTTTAGTCATTACCGGGAGCAAAAGGATACCAGCGGCATGCGCCAGTTGATGGATTCGTTGCGCGGATCCGACCCGACGATGCCGCGCTATAAATACGACTGGGCGTTGTTGTCGCTGCTTTGCTCGCCCAGTGCGAATTGGACGTCGCCGAAGGAAACCATGCGCACGCTCTACGCGGGGGAGCCGAACAACGCCTCGTATGCGACCGGTTATGCCTTCGCGCTGGCGCAATCAGACAAGGCAGACGAGGCGCTCGCGGTGACGGGAAAATTGTCGGCGGACGCCCTCGCGCTGCCCGCGCGGGCACCGTATCTCGCGTATATCTACGGCGTGGGCCGGCAAAAGGAGGCGTTTGGTAAATACGCCAGCCGGCAAGCGGACCTGACGAATTTGTTGCCGGAAGAAACCGCGTTGTTTTCGCAGGGGCGCGCCGCGGTGAATCGGCCGGCGCCGGCGAAGACGTCAGCGAGCGACAAGCCGACCAAAACGGAGAAGACGCCGGTGGCGACTTCACCCGAGCCGTCGGCGAAGCCCTGAGTGCGGCCATGGAGCGGCGGCGGAGAATGCGGCGGAGTCAGGGGCAATCCCGGGCGAGCTCATGAGTGGCGTGCGTCAGGCGGATCCGGCTTTTGCGGGCAGGGTGTTGTGGCTGGTCGCACTCGCAGCGGCCGCGTTGCTGCTGGGGCCGTTGTCGCGCGCATGGGCTTTGGCGCCCGATCTGGGGCACGGGTGGGCGGCGCCGATGTTGATCGCGTATTTGTGGTGGGAGCGCTGGCCGCAGCGGCCGGGCTTGAGGGCGGCGCGGGCGGTGGGTGCGGGGAGCTGGGTGGCGTTGGGAGTGTGCCTGATGGTGGCGTTGGCGCTGCGCTTGCTGCTCACGCCTTATCCGCTCTGGCCGGTGGCGGTGATTGTTTATACGGCGCTGTTGATCGGGCTGGCACTGGTGGCGGCGGCGCAGGTGGCGGGCGCGGCGGGCGTGCGCTGGCTGGGTGGGCCCTTGCTGGTGTTGATCGCGGTGTTGCCGTGGCCGGGGGCCGTGGAACGCGCGCTGATTCTGCCGGTTCGCGAGGCGATCGCATCGCTCGTGGCGGAGATCAGCAACCTCGCGGGCCATCCGGCGTTGGCGGCGGGCACAAGTGTGCGGCTGGCTGGCGGGTGGGTGGGCATCGACGAGGCGTGTGGTGGCATTCGTTCGCTGCAAGCGGCGGTGATGACGGCGTTGTTTTTTGGCGAGTGGCTGCGTCTGCCGTGGCGGCGGCGGGTGGTATTGATCGCGGCGGGGGGGATGGCGGCAGTCGTGGGTAATTTCGGGCGCGTGCTCTTCCTGTCGTGGCGGGCCGAGAGTGGGGATTTGGCGCGCTGGCACGACGGCGCGGGCTGGGTCGCGTTGGGCTTTTCGCTCGTGGTGACGGGGTTGGTGGGCTGGCGGTGTCGCTCGCGTGCCGGGCGCAAGGCGGAGGCTGGGAAGCCGGGTGCGGCGACGATGAAGGCACAGCCTCCGGCGCCGGTCGTGAGCAAGAGTGTGCCGACGGGGATACTCATCTGGATGGTGACGGCGGTGGTGGTGTTGGGCGGGATCGAGGCGGGCACGCGTGCCTGGTATGCGCGGGGCAAGGCGCGGTGGCGCACGACGGTGCCGCAATGGACGGTGCGTTTTCCGGAGGCGAATCCGACGTTGCGGCACGTGCCTTTAGGCGAGAGCGCGCGGGAGATGCTGCGGCCGGACGTGTTTGCATCGGCGTCGTGGCGCGAACGCGATCAAGCGGAGCGCAGCGCAAATTATATCGTGTGGCGCACGGGTCAGGTGGCGCGCTCGGCGCCATTTTTGCATAACCCGACGATTTGCCTGCCTTACTCCGGTTGTGAGTTGGAAGAGGAATTGGGCGTGATCAACGTGTCGTGGGCGCACGGTGAAATCCCGTTTCATACGTATATTTTCCGGCGCATGGACGATACTCTGCTGGTGGCGTTCGCGTTGTGGGATCCGGGGCGGGGCGGGCCGCTGCAAAGCCGCGGCGGGGGCTGGATGGGGTGGTGGCGCGACCAATGGCGCGATGTGCGGGAGGCCCGCCAGGATCAACCGGCGCAGCTTTTTTCCTACGCGATCGCCGGCCGCGGCGGTCGGGACAGGCTGGCCAAGGATTTGAGCGCACTCATTCGGCCGGTGGAGTGATGCGCCGACGGGTGCGGATGGCGCTCCGCGCGAACGCGTTTCAGAGCGGCTCGGTGGGTGGAACGAAATTCCAACGGGTAGCGGAGAAGAGGCCGCGGTCGCTGAGTTTCAGATCGGGGATCACGAGGAGCGCCATGAAGGAGAGCGTCATGAAGGGAGCGTCGAGTTTTGAGCCGAGGCGTTTCGCGAGGTGATCGAGCGCGGTGTAGCGGCGCGCCACGGTGCGGCCGTCGCGGTCGGACATGAGCCCGGCGATCGGCAGCGGCAGCACGGCACGGCGCCCGCGGCCGACGACGCTGAGGCCGCCGCGGTGGGCGATGACGAGGTTGACGGCGGCGGCGAGCGAGGCGTCGTCCGCGCCGACCGCCACGATGTTGTGCGAGTCGTGGGCGACCGAGGAGGCGAGGGCGCCGGCGCGGAGGCCGAAGCCGCGGATGAAGCCGATCGCGAGGGGAGCGCGCGGCGTGTAGCGGTTGACGACGGCGATTTTGAGGAGGTCGCGCGGGAGGTCGGTGACGGCGTGGCCGGCGACGACGCGGGCGGGTTCGCGGAGATGACGGGAGATGAGCTGGCCGTTAATGGCTTCGATGATGTTCAACGTCGTGCCGGCGGCGGCGGGCACGGCGAAATCGGCGGCGGTGCGCGCGCGGGCGCGAAACTGATTCGGCGTCGCAGAGGGTTGGCGCGGGAGGCGCGAGCGGCCGGCGGCGGCGACGAGTTCGCCGCGCAGGTAAGTGCGGCGGACGCGGAACGAGCGCCAGTTGTCCACGACGATGAAGTCGGCGGGATCGCCGGCGCGCAACAGGCCGACGTCGAGGTCGTAGTGCTCGACGGGGTTGACGCTGGCGCAGCGGAGCACGTCGAAACGATCGGCGCCGGTGGCGAGCGCGCGGCGGACGTGTTCGTCGAGGTGGCGGCGGATGAGGAGGTCGGGGTGGAGATCGTCGCAGCAGAACATCACGCGGTCGGGGTGCGTGCGCAGGAGCGGCGCAAGGGCGGCGAAGTTGCGCGCGGCGGAGCCTTCGCGGATGAGGATCTTCATGCCGGCGGCGAGTTTGTCGTGGGCTTCTTCGAGGGTGAAACACTCGTGGTCGGTGGTCGGCCCGGCGGCGGCATAGGCGGCGGCTTGCGCGCCCCGCAGGCCGGGCGCGTGGCCGTCGATTTGTTTCCCGCGGGCGTGAGCGGCGGCGATCATCGCGCGGAGCGAAGGATCGCCGGCGAGGACGCCGGGGAAGTTCATCACCTCGGCGAGGTAGCGGATGTCGCGCCGCGCGAGGAGGCGGGAAACCGCAGCGGCATCGAGCGTGGCGCCGGCGGTTTCGAAGGTGGTGGCGGGCACGCACGAAGGCGCGCCGAAGTTGAACTTGAAGGGCGTGCGTTGCCCATCGCGGATCATGTAAACGACACCGCGCGGGCCGAGGACGTTGGCGATTTCGTGCGGGTCGGAGACGGTGGCGACGGTGCCGTGGACGACGGCGAGGCGCGCGAACTCGGCGGGTGGCAGGAGGGAGCTTTCGATGTGGATGTGCGCATCGACGAAGCCGGGGAGGATGAGGTGGCGTTCGCGAACGGCCGGGTCGGCAACGAGGCGCGTGATGCGGCCGGCGCGCCATTCGACGGTGCCGGGATAAGTGCGACGGGCGTGGACGTCGACGATCTGGCCGGAGAGGCGGCGCAGGGGCGATGCGGGCATGCGCGGGTTATGAGCGAGACGCGGCGGTTGGCAACGCTGGGTGGCGACGAGCGCGACGCGCCAAACGGGATCGAACGTGACGAGCATTTGTCACGGAGGGGACGGAACTCGGACACAGAGGCGGAGGGAGAGCGCGAGGATTTGGGCGGGGTGGACGGCGGATCGATGGGAAAGGACCGAGGTGCGAACGAAGCGAACTTTGTTTGGCTGGCACGGTTGCGAGACGATGATTTTTGCTGGCCGGAGATTCGTTCGCGGAAAGAACGGCGTTGCCGCGCGCCGCGGAGTGACTTCGGGCTGGATGCGGGCGAGAGGCGGGCTAGGTTGCGCGGCATGGTTGCGGTCCGGCTATTTTGCGTGGTGTTGGCCCTCGGCGTGAGCGCTGCGGCGACGACGTGGGCGGGAGAGTCCATCTCGCGGGCGACGCCGCAACGACCGGCGCGGGCGGCGGCCGGCGGGGCGGTGGCGTGGCAAATCGCCGGCAAGACGTTGAATGGAGTCGATTACGTGGACCTGGCGTCGGTGGCGGAAGCGCTGGGGCTCAAGTGGGCGTGGAATGCGGCGGGCTCGCGCGTGGTGCTGTCGGGCGAGGGCGCGGAGGCGGAGCTCGCGCCGAACGCGCGCGAAACCGTGATCAACGGGATGCGCGTTTTTCTGGGGCAACCGGTGTTGAGCGGCCATGGGAAATTATTTGTGAGCCGGACGGACTTCGAAAAAAACCTGGCGCCGTTGCTGCGTCCGGGTGCGGGCGTGGCGCGGCTGGCGCGGCCGCGGGTGATCGTGCTTGATCCGGGGCATGGCGGGCGCGACCACGGCACGAGCACTTATGAGAAAACCTATGCGCTCGACGTGGCGCGGCGGGCGAAACCGTTGCTCGAAGCGGCGGGGTTTCGCGTGGTGCTGACGCGCACGGAGGATGCTTTTGTGAGTCTGCCGGAGCGCGCGGTCATCGCCAACACGAGTCACGCGGATGTGTTTGTAAGCATCCATTTCAACGCGCTGCCGAAGGACACGAAGACATCGGGCTTGGAAATTTTCACGTTTGCACCGGTGGGCCAGCGTTCGACGGATTCGTGGAGTCCGGGCAAGGCGGATGATCGGGAGGATGAGGCCTCGCCGGGCAACCGTTGCGACTACTGGAACAGCGTGCTGGCGCATGCGCTGCAGAACCGGATGAGCAAGGATTTGAAGACCTTCGATCGCGGAAAAAAACAGGCGCACTGGAGTGTCCTGCGGCCGCTGCATTGCCCGGGAGTGCTGGTGGAGTGCGGGTTTCTCACGAGTGCGACCGAGGCGAAAAAGATCGGCACGGAGGCCTATCGGCAACGGCTCGCCGAGACCTTGGTGGCGGGCTTGGTGGATTACGCGGCGACCGTTGCGCCGGCGCGGCGGTGAGAGGGAGGCGGTCGCGGGGCGTTGAGGGATGCGGGCGACGATGGATGGAGCGCAGGGGTGGGCACACGCGGGACGCGCGTTGATGAAGCGCGCAGACGCATTCTGAACTGGATCAGGTGGATCGTGCGCTCCGCGCGCGGTGGCTGGTCGAGCGATGCGGTGCGTGAGCCGCGCGGCGGAGCACACGGCCCACCCACCAGTCAGTCCACCCAGCAGTCTGTCCGCCCGTCAGTCTGTCCACGCACCGCGATCGCGGACGACGCGTACAAGTTTCCCCGGGGCGATGCGTTCGGACTCGCGCGCGGTCAGATTCGCCGGGGCGCCAATGCGATTTCCAATTTGCCGCCGCTCTGCTACGGTGGCGGGCAATGAACCCCCGTGCGCCGAACATTTACCCCGTGTTGCCTGAGCGTCCCGACGCCGCGATGATCGAGCGTTATCGCGAGGACGGTTATCTGGCGTTTGCGTCGGCGCTGACGGCGGAGGAGGTGGCGGAGGCGTCGGACGGCATCAACCAGCTCGTGCGCAAATACGCGTTTAACGATGCATTGACGGAGCACGTGGGCGGCGGCGATCGCGAGGGGAGTTATGGGAAGGCGATCAAGAACGGGCGGGGGATGTTGTTCAAAAGCCGCACGTCGGATTTCCATTTTCAGGTCGAGGGTGGTTACGAGGCGCGGGCGGACCGGTTGGACGAGCTGGCGGATAACATCCGGAAGTTTCAGTCCTACGACATGGAGCTGCCGATCTACGATTATCTGGCGCACCGGCACCCGAAGTTGCGCGCGCTGCTGGGGGCGGTGCTGGGCGAGGACTACGCGGCGTATTCGAGCATGGCGTTGTGCAAGCCGGCGGGCGGCGGGGCGGAAAAGCCGTGGCATCAGGATTTGGCGTATTTTGCGGTGAACCGGTTCGACGGAGTGGCGGGCGTGTGGATCGCGCTCGACCGGGCGATCGTGGCGAACGGTTGCATGCACGTGATCCCGGGCGGACATCGGCGCGGGCCGCGGAAGCACGAGTGGAGTCGCGTGGACTGCGAAATCACGACGGCGGAGATCGATCCGGCCGAGGCGGTCGCGATCGAGCTGCCGCCGGGTGGGGTGCTGCTCTTCGACGGCCTGCTGCCGCACGAGACGCCGGCGAATCAATCGCCGCTCCGCCGCCGCGCGCTGCAATTTCACTACCGGAGTGCGGCGACGCAGGTCGTGCCGCGCGAAGAATACCAAAAGAAGTTCACCGGCCCGGAGGGGATTTTCATCGGCTGCGATTACTCGAAGCTGGCGACGAAGGAGTAAGGCCGCCGGCGGGCGGGAAGGCTCACTCGCGGCGAGAGGCGGCGGCGGTCGCGGACTCGAGGGCGCGTTCGCAGCGGCTGCGTTTGCCGCAGCCGAGGCACCACGGACGAAACTCCAGCGGCTCCGACAGGCGGGCGATATCCACTTCGCGCGCGGCGAGCAAGGGGCGCAGTTGCACTTCGCGTTGGTCGCGGAAGCCGCAGGCGATTTTATCGCCGTTGGTCGGATTGGAAAAAGTGCCCCACAGTTTATCCCACACCGGCAGATCGGAATAGTTTTTGGCGTGGCGATCGCGCTGATGGTGAATGCGGTGCGACTCGGGGCGTTGGAAAAAATGACCGATCCAGCGCGGCGTGTGGATATTCCAATGATAAAACATTTCTCCGACGGCGATGAGCAGCGTGTAGTAAGCGCCTTGGACGGTCGAGCAGCCCATCAACGGGTAAACGATCAACGCGCTGAGGATCGAATTTACGAGAATCTCGAACGGGTGTTTATAGAACGAGGTGAGGATTTCGAGGCGGGCGGCCGAATGGTGGATTTGATGGGCGAACCGCCACCAGAAAGGCGACTCGTGGCGAATACGGTGCCACCAATAGAAAACGAGCGTGGAAAAAAGATATGCACAAAGCGCGGCTATCCAGTCGGGCCAGCGGGTGGCGTGCAGCAGCGAGAAGCCTTGAAGCCAGTGGTTCCATGTGCGTCCGGCGACGATCACGACGGCGATCTGGCCGAGGTTGAGCGCGACAGCCCGCCAGAGCCAGCCTGGCACTTTGGGCAATCGCGTGCCAGGCACCACTCGCTCCACCACCATCATTGCAAGCCCGGCGAGGCAGGAGATTAGCAGGGTATCCATCTCTTTGGAGCGGTGTGAGGAAATGCGTAACGAACGTCAAGTAGACCGCTGTCTTGCTGCTGACGGATTGCCGAAGGGCAGAGGCGAGAGGGGAATGAAACGATTATCAATGGCCGAGTTCGCGGTCGATGGCGGCGATGAGTTGGGCGAACTCGGCGGGTTCGTAGCCGATGGTGGCGAATTTTACCTGGCCGTCGCGGCCGATGAGATAGCAGCGGGGAATATACTCGGTCGCATACTTTGCGTAGATGGAGCGATCGGGGTCCGCGAGGAACTCGAAGGTGAGATGGTTCGCCTTTTTATAGGCGGCGACTTCGGCGACGGAATGCTCGCGGCCAATGGCGAACATCACGAGGCCGCGACTTTGAAAGGGCGCCCAGACTTGCGACTCGAGGGCGGGCATTTCCGTTTTGCAGGGTGGGCACCACGTCGCGAAGAAATTCAGCAACACCACCTGGCCCTTGCTGCCGGCGAGGTCGACGTGGCTGCCTTGCGCGGTGGTGGCGGTGAAGGTCGGCGCGATCTGGCCGAGTTTCACGATGTCGCCTTCGGCGGCGCGGGTGAGAGCGGGCAGCAAGGCAATAAGCAGAGCGACGAATGCAGAGAGGCGCATGGTGGGTGGGGAGTTGAAAGGCGTGGGCGGCGCAGGAGGGTTTTGTTTTTGCGAGAGGCGGACAGGCGGCAGGCGTTTTATAAACCGAGCGCGGCGGCGGCGTCGGTGACGAGTGGATCGGGAGAAAGAGGGACGCGGGGGACCGGGACGCCGAGGCGATTTTCGCGGGCGGTGAGGGTGAGCCAGGCGAGGGACGCGAGGGGTGTCGCGGCGGCGACGAGTGGCGCGCGGTTGGCGGCGGGCGCGTCGGTGGCGGGAATGTTATCGCGGGCGAGCAATCCCTTGTCGGCGAGAAACGCGGCGAGGGAAGCGTCGTGCAGTTCGAGCCAGGGTTGGGCGGCGGGGGGCGGCGTGTAAGCGAGCGCGCGGGTGTCGGCGGACCATTCCATGAAGGCGCGGATGGTTTCGTGGAGTTGGGCGAGTTCGGCGTCGGCGGTGGCGGGCGTCCAGCGGGCGACGAATTGTTTACGTTCGCGGAATTTCTTCACCTCCCACACGCGCAGGCTGAGTTCGTAATCGCCCGCGACGGCGCGCACGGCGCCGGTGACGACGTAGTCGAGGGGTTCGCTGTGCGTGTCGATGAGCTGGCGGAGGTTGTCGGAGCTCCATTCGGCGGGGAATTCGGCGAGGCGGCGGCCGCGCGAGGGGTCGTTGAGCGTGCCGACGATGGCGATGGGCGCGTAGTGGGGCGAAAAATAAAATGTTTCGGCGAGCCACGTGGGCACGGCGCGGGCGAGGCGGGCGACGTCGGCGGGGGCGTCGTTTTCGCCGGCGGCAGGCAGCGCGGCGAGTTGGGCGAAGGCGATGCGGCGAAGGCGGCCTTCCTTGGGCGGGAGGATGCGCGGCGCGAGGGCTTCGAGGCCGTAGAACCAGATGGGTTTGCTGAGCGTGACGAGGTCGATTTTGGCCGGTTCGGCGGGTGAGGGAGTTTCGGTTTCGTCGGCGGTCTCGGCTGCGGATGCATCGTCAGCGGGCGAGGAGGGCGGCGCGGGTGGTGCGCCGGCGAGGGGCGATTGGCGGGAGAGGAGCAGCTCCGCGATGGCGTTGGAAAAACCGTGGAGGCGATCCTCGAGTTCAGGACGGTTGAGCGCGAAAAGGAGATCGAGGACGTGCTGGGCGGCGTCGGGTTCGCGGAGGGCGAGATAGGCTTGCACGAGATTGACGCCCGTGGCGGGCCCGTGACGGTGCGCATCGTAACGCGGCGCCACGAGGTCGATGATTTCACGGAGGTAGCCGTTGACGCCGAGGTCGCCGGAAATCGTGACGAGAACGTCGGCGCGATCGCCCGCTTCGGCGAGCACCTGTTCGTAAAGCGCGAGGGCGGCGGGAAGATCGCGGGCTTCGAGTTTTTCGCGCGCGGCGAGGAGCAGGGGCTTGACGCCACCGGATGTGGCGGGCGACGCGGGGGCGGCGGGTTGAGCGGATGGCGCAGTGTCCGGGGCGAGGGGCGAGGGCGGCGACGGAGGCAGAGTGGCGTCGGTGCGAGCGGGTTGGGCGCGAAAGCGGTCGAAAAATCCCATGGCGTTACGACAAGGGAGCGCGCGGCGGCTGGCGAATCGAAATCCGCGGGGGTGGCGCGGGCGGTCGGCGGTGCGGAGGAGCCGCGCGCGGAGCGCACGGCGCACCGTTGAGGTGGCGGCGGATAAGGTTTGTCGCGAAGAGCGGGCGCGGCGCGGATCGCGGGCGCGAGGAAATGCTCAGGCGCGAGGAGGCGGGAGCTCGTTGGCGGGCGTGCCGGTGCGGATGGCGACGAGCGCGCAAACTTTGGGCACATACATGCGCGTTTCGGCGGGAAGCTGGGCGGCGATTTGCGCGAAGGTGTCGCCGTGTTGCGCGGCGAGGGCGCGGGCGACGCGGCCTTCGCCGGCGTTGTAGGCGGCGAGGGCGAGGGGCCAGGTGCCGAAGCGGGCGTGCAGCGTTTTGAGATAACGCGCGGCGGCGTGGGCGGATTTTTCGGGGTCGGTGCGTTCGTCGGGGAGAAAGGTGCTGAGGCCGAGGTGCTTCGCGGTGGCGGGCATCATTTGAAACAACCCGCGGGCGCCGGCGGGACTGCAGGCGGCGGGGTTGAGCGTGGACTCGACTTCGGCGAGCCAGGCGAGCTCGGGCGGCACACCTTCAGCGAGAAACGCAGCGCGCAGGCGCGGCATGAGTTCCTCGGCGTCGGCGGGCGCGGGACGGTTTTGCACGCGTTTCAACCACAGGTCGTAGTGCGGCACGGCTGGTTGAGTGGCGGCGGTGGAAGACGGCGCGGGCGGAGTTGTCGGGGAGGCGGGCGCTGTGGCGGTGGGCGGGGTGGGTGCTGGCTCGGCGGAGGGCGAGGGGGCGGCGGGAGTGGTGGCGGTATCGCTGAGTTCCTTCGCGGCCTGGATGTAATCGAGGCGTTCCTTGAGCCAGTCGGTGTATTCCGGGCCGTCGGGTGAGGTGCGGAGGGCGGCGAGGGCGTGCAGCGTTTGGGGCTCGTAGCGCGCGAGATCGGCGAGGCTGTCGGACTCGAGGGCGTGTTCGAGATTGCCGACAAAGCCGTCCCACTGCGCCTTCGAGGGAAACGCGTATTGTTCCTTGATGTCGGCCGGAGCGAATTGTTCGAAGAGGGACTGGCCGATGTCGTAGAGATCGTCGGGGGTCACGGGGTTCTGGGCGGACGTTTCCGCGGGCGGGGCGGCGGGGGTGGACGACGAGGATGCCGGGGCGGTGGACGCGGGCGCGGGCTCCGGCTGCGGCTCGGCGAAGGCGAGCGGCACGACAAGAAGCACGAGTGGGAAAAGTGAAGGGGCGAGACGCATCACGGATGTTGCGACCGGCGCGACGGGCGTTGGTCACGGAATTTCCGGGCGCAGGGCGGGACGAACCCGGGCGAGCGGGTTGAACGAATGCCCGGCCGGGGATACCATGGCGAGGACCGCTGACCGGTCGAAATCACGAACTCAACGATAACGCGATGAATACCAGCCTGACAGGGAAAAACTTTCTGGACCGATTTTCCACTTCGGTGACGGAGCACATGAGCGGGTGGCTGAAGCATTGGTTCGGCCCCGGCGCGGACCAGCGGATTTTCGGTGCGGTGACGTGGGCCGACGTGGGCGTCGCGTTGTGTTTTGTGGTGTTGGTATTGTTCGTGAACCTGGTCGCGCTGGGCTATGTGCGAGGCAAGTTGCACAAGACGGCGCAGGCGCCGGAGGGAGAGAAGATTTCCCATCACGTTTTTCACGCGCTGGGGAAGCCGTTGTATGCGTTGATCTGGATTTACGGGATCTATTTCGCGGCCACCCCGCTGTTGGTGAAAGGAAAGCCGGATGAGAACACATCGGTGCTGCGGGAGGGCTTCGACAAGGCGTTTAACCTCGCGGTGTTCGCCGTGTTGTTTTGGGCGTTCTTCCGGTTCACGCGGGTGCTGGAGGCGCGGTTGATGGTGTGGGCGGCGCGCTCGGACAGCCGGTTCGATGATTTGTTTGTGCCGTTGCTCGGCAAGTGTCTGCGCGTGTTGCTGCCGGTGCTCGGGATCATCTTTGCGCTGCCGCTGCTCAACCTGCCGCCGGATTACGCGGGCATCCTCGGGAAGGGGACGAGCATTCTGCTGATCGTGGCAGTGGCGGTGATTCTTTTTCAGTCGGTCAACCTGGGCGAAAAGGCGGTGTTGACGAAGTTCGACGTGAAGGTCTCCGACAATTTGCGCGCGCGGAAAATTTACACGCAGGTCCACGTGATCAGCAAAGTGGCCTACGCCATCATCGCGTTGTTCACGATCGCCTCGGTGCTGATGTTGTTTGCGGAAGTGCGGCAGTTCGGGGCGAGCATCCTGGCGTCGGCCGGCGTGATCGGCATCGTGATCGGTTTCGCGGCGCAGAAGACGATTTCCAATTTGTTCGCGGGCTTCCAGATCGCGATGACGCAGCCGATCCGGTTGGACGACGTCGTCATTGTAGAGAACGAGTGGGGACGGGTGGAGGAGATCACGTTGACCTACGTGATTGTGCACATCTGGGACGATCGGCGGCTGGTGGTGCCGTTAAGTTATTTCATTGAGAAGCCGTTTCAAAACTGGACGCGCGCCTCGGCGCAATTGCTGGGGTCGGTGTATCTGTGGGTGGATTTCACCCTGCCGCTGGATGAGGTGCGTGCGGCGCTCAAAAAGATCATCGAACCGCATCCGCTGTGGGATAAACGTTTTTGGAATCTGCAGGTGTCGGACGCGACGGAGAAGACGATGCAGCTCCGCGTGCTGGCGACGACGGCGGATTCGTCGAAGGGCTGGGATTTGCGGTGCGCGATCCGCGAACAGCTCATCGCCTATGTGCAGAAAAACCATCCGAACAGCCTGCCGCGGTTTCGCACGGAGATCGGCGGCCCGCCGGGAGGCTTGTTGCTGGCGCAGCCGGAGGCAGGCGTGGGGCAGGCCACGGTGCCGGGCGGACGTTCCTCGGTTGCTGGAAGAGAGGCCGCGGACGATGCGAATCACGCGCCAGATAGTCAGGCGCAAGGTGCGGGTTGACCGGCAGAGCACGCACGGCGCGGCGGAGGCGTACCCCGTAAGGAACTGACGGCGTTGCGCTTCGCGGGGAACGGTGCGCGCGGGGAGCGCGGTGATGGGTTTCCCGTTTGACCCCCGGGCGGGGGCGGGTAGGTAAAACCTTTCCGATTTTGAACCGCGTCCATATCAAGACCTATGGTTGCCAGATGAACGAGCGCGACAGCGACGCGGTCGCGGCGATGCTGCGTGCGCGTGGCTATCGGATCGTGGCGGACGAGAACGAGTGCGACATCCTGCTGCTCAACACATGCAGCGTGCGCGATGCCGCGGAGCAAAAGGCGATCGGCAAGGCCGGCTACCTCCAGCGGCGCAAGAAGAAGCAGCCGGACTTCGTCTTGGGGATTCTCGGGTGCATGGCACAGAACCGTGGGGCGTCGCTCCTCGATCAGTTGCCCGACGTGGACCTGATCATCGGGACGCAGAAGTTTCACCAAGTGCCGGGGTATCTCGACAACCTGCGGGCGGCGCGGGAGGCGGGCCTGCCGGTGGGCGCGAGCATCGTCGATATCGGCGAGGAGGCAGGGTCACAAAACACGATCAAAGATCACCTGCTGCCGGAAGCGAACACGAGCGGCGGCGCGGCGAATGGCGAAGGAGGAGGCGGCGAGGGTGACGTTGAGAGTGAGCGACAGGTGAGTGCGTTCGTGTCGATTCAGCAGGGCTGCAACATGGATTGCGCGTTTTGCATCGTGCCGAAGACGCGCGGCGACGAACGTTCGCGGCCGATGGACGACATCGTGGCGGAGTGCCGGATGCTCGCGGCGCGGGGCGTGCGGGAGATCACGTTGCTCGGCCAGATCGTGACGAGTTACGGGCGGCGCGACTACGTGCACACGGGCGGGGTGACGCCGTTTGTGCAACTGCTGGAGCGCGTGCACGCGATCGATGGCATTGAGCGCATCCGGTTTACGTCGCCCCATCCGCGCGGGTTCAAGGACGACTTGGTGGCGGCGTATGGGCGGCTGCCGAAATTGTGCGGCTACGTGCATCTGCCGATGCAGAGCGGCAGCAATCGCATCCTGCGCGCGATGAACCGGCCTTACACGCGGGAGCGTTACCGGGAGATCGTGGAGGCGTTGCGCGCGGTGGAGCCCGGGATGTATTTTTCGACGGATGTGATTGTGGGTTTTCCGGGCGAAACGGAGGAGGATTTCGAGCAGACGCGGGAGCTGTTCGAGGCGTGCGACTTCGACATGGCGTATGTGTTTAAATACTCGATCCGCACCGGCACGCCCGCCGCAGACATGGGCGACCAGGTGGCGGATGAAGTGAAGGAACGCCGCAACCAAGTGCTGCTCGACGTGCTGGAAAGAAATTCCCTGCGGCGCACGCAGCGGCTCATCGGCGCGGTGGAGGAGGTGCTGGTGGAAGGGCGGGACAAAAGTGGCGCGCGCTTCACGGGGCGCACGCGGGGGAATCGCGTGTGTGTGTTCGACGCCGATCCGCGGCTGGTGGGCGAACTCGTGCCGCTGCGGATTGAACGCGCGAGCGTGAGCACGTTGTATGGGGAGCTCGTGCTGGCGGGGGTGGGGTGAGCGCGTGCTCTTGCTCGTAATCGTGCTCGTAATCTCCTAACTCGTCGCATGTCCAAAATCTATTTCGATCACGAAAAACTCCGCGTCTATCAGGAGGCCCTGCGGTTTGTCGCGTTCGCCGACACAATTCTCGGAGCCCTCCCAGGCAAGATCGCCGCACGCGATCAATTGGATCGCGCTTCCACGAGTATCGTTTTGAACATCGCCGAAGGAAACGGCAAACGCTCACGGCCTGATCGCTGTCGCTATCTCGATATTGCACGCGGTTCGGCGCTCGAATGTGCAGCGGGCTTGGACGTGCTGGTCGTGAGAAATCAGCTCGACGCAACCAGAGCGGCGGAGGGCAAGGAAGTCTTGGTGGGCGTGGTCTCGATGCTGATGGGACTATTGGAGACGTTTGGCGGGCAGGTGCGCGAGGAACAGGCCGATTATGAGGAGTTGGCGGAGTCCGGACCAGAGATTGAGCACGAGTAAGATTACGATTAAGAGCACGAATACCATGTCCCTCACCCTTGCCACCCTTTTGCCCGGTCTGGTCCTCTGCGTTTTCGGCGCGGCGCTGCTGTTCGGCGGCAAGGCCTTCGCGGCGCTCTGCAAAGCGTTTCCCCGTTCGCCGGCGGCGGCGGTGATTTGCTTCGGCGGGGGCGCATTGTGGTTTCTCTACGAAGTCTGGCACCTGCCGCAGGCGGACTTCGGCGAATACCACGTGATTCTCACCATCGGTTTCGCGTTGCTCGCGGTGCTGGCGTTCTCGGCCATCCCGGATTTTCTCGCCGTGCGCGGGCTCGCCGTGCTGGTGCTGTTAAGCGCGTCGCCATTACTGATGGCGGCTTACATGGAATACGATCATCCGCAGCGACTGTGCATGGTGACGCTGGTCTTCGTGGCGATCGCGGCGGCGCTTTATCTGGGCGCGTCGCCTTTCCGGTTGCGCGATGCGTTTGAGTGGCTGTTCGCGCGAACCGCGCGCGTGAAGACGGCCGGCGCGGTGCTGCTAGGTTACGGGGCGCTCCTCGCGGTGGTGGCGTTTACGTATTGAGGCGCGGAGGGCGAACGCATGACGAATTCGCGCGCCGTTGACTCTCCGCCTGTGCTGCTGGTGCTGGCCGGTCCGGCGGGGTCGGGCAAGAGCACGTTGTGCGACCGGCTGGTCGCGGAACACGCGGGGTTCTCACGGGTGATCACCACGACTACGCGCGCGCCACGGAAGGGTGAAGTGAATGGCGTGCATTATCATTTTTTCACGCCAGCGGAATTCGACGCAAAAGTGGCGGCGGGAGAATTTCTCGAATGGGCCTGGGTGCACGGCGAGCGACGCTACGGCACGCTCGCGTCATCGGTCGTGGAACCGCTGACCCAGGGGCGCGATCTCGTGATGAGCGTCGATGTGCAGGGGGTGGAGAGCTTTCGCCGGGTCGCGGAGCGGACGCCGTTGCTGAAGCGCAGCCTGACGACGGTGTTCATCGTGGTGGATCACGACCGGCTTCTCGGGCGGATGCGATCGCGCGGGCAGGACGACGAAGCGGAGATCGCGCGGCGGATGGCGACGGCGGAAGCGGAACTGCGCGAAGCGCGGAAATTCGATTTCGTGATCGAGAGCCGCACGCGCGAGGAAGACTTTGCGGCGTTGCTGGCGATCTTGGAAAAAGCGCGGGCCCGCAGCGCGGCGGGCGTTGGCCTATAAACGCCCGTGCTCATCGGCGAGCGCAGCAGGGAGTGGCAGTGCCGCTGGCAGAATTCCATCGAGACCAACATTCGCGATGGTGGCGGGGCTGCTCGTGGCGGGCTCAGAGCCGGTTTTTTCCGCCTTCTTGCAATCCGTCGTCCATCGGGTCGGCGCCCGGCGAATAACGCAGAAGCAAACATGGATTTAAAACTGGCAAGCCGCCTTGTTCGCGGCCACCGCCGGCGAATTTGTCACGAGTCAAGATATGAGGTTTTTAATTGAGGGGAGGTTTTGAATTGAGGGCTGCGGGCGCAAGCTACTCTTGCATGTGCCGGATGTCGGGTCCGTGCTCCAGCATGAGCATCGCCGGTGTGGGGAAACAGGCGGCGAAGCACGCCGTTGCCCACCGGGCGACGTAACCGGGGAGGAGCGCCGCCGGAGATTTCACCAGCTTAAATCGCTCGCGCATACGCACGTCCATTGCCCGCAGGCACCGCAGTGGCTCGTGCAGGTCACGTTGTTCGCGGCCAGCGGTCCGGCCGGTAGATCGCGAGAGATCCTCCGCGCGCGGAATTAAACGATCCTGTCTCGCAGAGACGTTTTGATCCCGCGGCGGCAAGTGAAGCCGTAGCGGCTATGCGGATTCTTCGCTGACGTAGTGGGCGCCGCGGCTTTCGGGGTTGAGGGCGGCGGCGTGGACGACGAGGAGGGCGGTCTGCACGGCGTTGCGCAGTTCAATGAGTTCACGCGTCACCTGCCGGTCGCGATAAAAACTCTGAATCTCCTCGCGCAACTCGAGGAGGATGCGGCGGGCGCGCGTCAGGCGGCGATAGGAGCGGATGATGCCGGCGTAGTTCCACATCGTGTGCTGGATTTGCAGCATGTCCTGGCGCAGAAGCAGCGGATCGGCGATGCGCGCGGCACTCTTCCATGGGCGGGGTTGCGCGAGGCGGAAATCGCCGCGCGCGAGGTCGGCGGCGTCGGCCTGAGCAGTGATTTTCGCACTGGTGAGGCATTCCAAGAGGGACGTGCTGGCGAGGCGGTTGGCGCCGTGGAGACCGGTGCAGGCGGTTTCGCCGATGGCGTTGAGGCCGCGGATGTTCGTGCGACCGGCGAGGTCGGTGTGCACGCCGCCGCAGGCGAAGTGCGCGGCGGGAACGACGGGGATGCGTTCGCGCGTGATATCCACGCCGGCGGCGAGGCAGCGGTCATAGATGCTCGGGAAACGTTCGCGCACGAACTCGGGTTTCAGCGCAGAGAGATCGAGGTAGACGCAGGGTTCGCCGGAGGCGGCGAGTTCCTCGCGGATGGCGCGGGCGACGATGTCGCGCGGGGCGAGCGAACCGAGCGGATGTTTGTCATCCATGAAGCGTTGGCCGCGGCCGTTGACGAGCACGGCGCCTTCGCCGCGCAACGCTTCGGTGATGAGGAAACGCTGACCGCCGGCGCCGGCGAAAACGGTCGGGTGGAACTGCACGTATTCGAGGTCGATGAGGCGCGCGCCGACGCGATACGCCATCGCCACGCCGTGGCCGACGCTGCCGGGCTGGTTGGTCGTGTGCAGATAGATTTGGCCGAGGCCGCCGGTCGCGAGAATGGTTTTCTTTGCCACGATCGCGGCGACTTCGCCGGAGTGGGTGTCGAGGACGTAGGCGCCGAAGCAGGTCAGCGGTTCGTATTTGTCGGCGGGGCTGGCGGCGTTGTGCGAGAGGGTGAGCAGGTCGACGGCGACCCAGCCGAGGCGGCGGGTGATGCGAGGTGTGGCATCGACGCGCGCGGCGACGGCGGTGAGGATGGCGTGGCCGGTGGTGTCCTTCGCGTGGATGATGCGGCGGCCGTGGTGGCCGCCTTCGCGGCCGAGATCGAGGTGGCCGGCGGCGTCGCGATCGAAGGGCACGGCGAGTTCATCGAGGAGCAACTCTTTGACGGCGAGCGGGCCCTCGCGGACGAGTTGCTCCACGGCGGCGGGATTCGAGGTGCCGTCGCTGGCGTCGATGATGTCGCGCGAGAGCTGGGCGGGATCGTGCGCGGTTTCGTAGATGATGCCGCCTTGGGCCCAATCGCTGTTGGCGACGAGCGGGCCGGAGAGCGAGAGGAGTTCGACGGCGTGGCCGGCGCGCGCGGCGTGCAACGCGTAGGCCGAACCGGCGAGGCCGGCGCCGATGACGAGGCAGTCGGTGGAAAAGGTGCGCATGGGATTCAGGCGGAAATTGGCGGTGAGGGCGCGTCGCTAAAGTTGCGGGGTGAGGGCACCCCGCCTACAGAGGAAGAAGCGATCAGCGGCCGGAGGTGAGCGTCAGGCTGAGGTCGGCGGCGGGTGCGGAATGCGTCAGTGCGCCGATGCTGATGACGTCGACGCCGGGGAGCGCGTAGTCGCGCAGCGTGGCGAATTTCACGCCGCCGGAAACTTCCACGCGCGCCGCGCCGGCGATGAGGGCGACGGCGTTGCGCACGAGCGCGGGAGTCATGTTATCGAGCAGGATGACGTCGGCTTTCGCACGCAGCGCCTCGCGCACTTCGCCGAGGGATTTGGCTTCGACCTCGATTCGGGCCGTGTGCGGCGCGGCGGCGCGGCAGAGGGCGACGGCTTTCGCGAGCGAGCCGGCGGCGGCGATGTGGTTGTCTTTGATCAAGACGTGTTCGCCGAGCGAGGAGCGGTGATTGAAGCAGCCGCCGCACCGCACGGCGTATTTTTCGAGGGCACGCCAGCCGGGGGTGGTTTTACGCGTGTCGACGATGCGGACGCCCGTGCCGTCGACGGCGTCGGCAAACGCGCGCGCCTGCGTGGCGATGCCGGAGAGACGTTGGAGGAAATTGAGGGCGGTGCGTTCGGCGGTGAGCAGCGCGGCGGTGGGGCCGGCGGTGCGCAGGACGACCGCGCCGGGTTTCAGGCGCTGGCCGTCGGCGGCGGTGAGTTTGACCTTCAGCGCGGGATCGACGCGGGTGAAGACGGCGGCGGCGACGTCGAGGCCGCAGGCGACGAGCGGTTGCTCGGCGGAAATGAAGGCGCGTGATTGGTGGCGGCCGGGAAAAATCGCGCGGCTCGTGAGGTCGCCGAGTCCGGCGTCTTCTTCCAAGGCGAGGTCGATGAGGTGCGAAGTGCGCGGAGTCAGCATGGCGAAAGGGAGAACGTGAGCGCATCCGCGCGGCGCGTCAAAGCGCATGACGGGCCGGCGGTCGGGGCGAAACAGATTCTTGCCGCGAGGTGGCGCGAGGCGTGAGATGGCATCATGACACGTGCCTGCCTGACCTTCGCGTTGAGTGGACTGTTGCTGTTATCCGCGCCTCTCGCCCTCGCGGGATCGCCGGCGGATGTGGGACTCGCCCGCGAAGATCATCAGCAGGAGCACGAGGCGTTTCTGCAACGCGGGCGCAGCGGGCCGATCGGGGTGTTGTTCCTCGGCGACTCGATCACGGCGGGTTGGAAAAAGGTGCCGGACATTTGGGAGAAAAACTTCGGGGCGTGGGCCCCGGCGAATTTCGGGATTGGCGGCGACAAGACGGAAAACGTCATCTGGCGCATCGAGCACGGCGAACTCGACGGCCTCCATCCGCGCGTCGTCGTGCTGCTGATTGGCACGAACAATTCCGCGAAGAACACGGCGCCGGAAATTGTGGGAGGGATTCGCAAGATTGTGGACGAGATCAAGGCGCGTCTGCCGGAGACGAAAGTGCTGTTGCTGGCGATTTTCCCGCGCGGGCCGCGCACGACCAAGACCGGCCAGGCGGAGGATTGGGAGAGCCGCATGGCGGTGATCAAGGCGGTGAACCGCGAGCTGCCGAAGCTCGCCGATGGGAAACGCGTGCGGTTTCTCGATGTGAATCACGTTTTCCTCGCGCCGGACGGCACGATTCCGAAGGAGCTTATGCCAGAGCAACTGCATCCGGTGCGCGCAGGTTACGAGCGCTGGACGGCGGCGATGATGCCGACGCTGCGCGAGATGATGCGGTAGAGTTTGCCGCGAATGGCGCGAAGGACGAGAAGGGCGGAGTGAGGGCGGGGCTAGGGGCGCGTGCGGGCGCGGCGAGATTGCGGGGTGAGGGCACCCGGCCTGCATTTCCTGCATGGCGGTGGTTGACGCGAACGAGCGCGGACTACGGCGGGCGTTCGACCGGGCGGGCTACTTCGCGGGAGTGAGTTCGAACATGCGCTCGATACAGCGGGAGGCGCGGAGGCGGATGTCTTCGTCGAGCGTCACGATCTGATCGGGCCGCGGGGCGAGGAGGGCGTCGCGGATTTTTTCCAGCGAGTTGAGCTTCATGTAGGGGCACAGGCGGCAGCCGCCGATGAAGTTTTTCTCCGGCGACTCGACTTCGAGGCGGCCGACGAGGCCGCACTCGGTGAGCATCAGGAAGTAGGGCGCGGCCGTGGTTTTCACGTAGGCCATCATGGCGCCGGTGCTGCCTACGAAATCAGCCGCGGCGGCGACTTCGCGCGTGCACTCGGGATGGGCGACGACTTTGAGGCCGGGAAATTGCGCGCGGGCCTCGGCGATTTGCGCCACGGTAAACTCGTCGTGGACCATGCACGTGCCGTCGGAGGAGATGACGTCCTTGTCGACGCCGCGCGCCTTCAATTCGGCGCGGAGGTTTTGCGCCATCAGGCGGTCAGGCACGAAGAGGATGCGGCGCGCGGGGAGGTTTGCGACGATGTCGTAAACGTTGCCCGAGGTGACGCAGACGTCGGACTCGGCCTTCACCTCCGCGGTGCTGTTGATGTAGCAGACGACGGTGGCGTCGGGATAAACCGATTTCAGGCGGCGAAGTTCGTCGCCCGTGATCGAATCGGCGAGGGAGCAGCCGGAGCCGCGATCGGGAACGATGACGGTGGCTTGGGGCGAGAGAATCTTCGCGGTCTCCGCCATGAAGACGACGCCGGCGAAGAGGATGATGTCGGCGTGGGCGTTTTTCGCCTGCTGGGCGAGGTAGTAGGAATCGCCTTTGAAATCGCCGACGCCGTAAACGATCTCGGGCTCGACGTAGGAGTGCGTGAGGATGACGGCGTTTTTCTCGCGTTTGAGGCGGTTGATTTCGAGCGTGAGGGGCGCGATCTCGCGGCAGGTGTCGAGGTTCCACGTGCGGCCGCGCGGGTCGCATTCGACGTGCAGGAGGGCGCGCAAGAGCCGGTCGGTCTCGGCTTCGAGTTCGGCGGGAGTGAAAGGAGAGTCAACGCGTGCAACCATGAGGAGGGTGCAGCGTAGAGCGGTTTTCGGGTGCGTCAAAGTCTTGCGGCGGACGGTGCGAGCGATGGGGGCGTGAGAATGTGCGGAACAGCGGCGGGGTGGGTTGTCCATCTTTGACTCCCGTCCCATGAGCCTGATCAGCGACGCCCTGAAAAAGACCGAGCAACTTCGCCTGGAACAGGCGGGCGTGCTCGCGCCGGGAATCCGCGGTCCGGCGCGCACACGGCGGGCGGTGCAGGCGGGGACTTTCGGCCAGCCGTCGTCGAAGCTGTTGTATTGCAATGTAGCGTTGTTGTTCGTCGCGCTGATTTTGATGGCGGTCGTCCTGCATCGGTCGAACGGCGCAGGGTCGCGCGTTGAAGCGTCGGCGGATTCCGCGGTGGCGACTGATCCGGCGATCGCGGCGCCCGCAACAACAACGGCGGTGGCGCCACGGGAGGCGGCGGGCACGGCGGCGGTTGCGCCGACGGCGGAAAGCCCGGACGCGACGGCGCCGGGAATGGTTGAGCCGTTCTACGATTTGACGGGAGTGACGGTGATGGGGCAGGCTACGCTGGTGGGACTTATCCGCCGCAGCGATGGACGCAGTTTTTGGGTCAATGTGGGCGAGACGCTCGGCGGCGTGACGGTCGTGAGCTACGATGCGGCCGCGGAGCGCGCGACGCTGCGGGTGGATGGCCGGCAGGAAATCGCTGCGATGCGCAACGCCTCACCGTGAGCCGCTCCGCTCCGCGCAAAGGTCAACGGCGCAGCGCACGCCGTCCCAAACAGAGCGAGCAGCCCGCGACGGGCAAAAGCCCGACGTGGCGGGAGCGGCTGCGGAACGTGACGAAGCGTCAGTGGATTTCGGCAGCCGTGGTGGTGCTGGCGCTGATCGGCATCGCGTGGCTTTACCATCACATCGACATCGATGCGGTGCACGACCGGGCGCAACGGCTCAACGGCTGGCTGGTGTTTGTGTTGATCACGGTGCTGCCGCTGCTGGGCTTTCCCATCACGATTGCGCACGCGGTGGCGGGCGTGAAATTCGGCATGGGGCTGGGCCTGGCGCTCGTGTCCGTCTCGATCCTGCTGCAACTGCTGATCAGCTACGGGCTCGTGCATCTGTTTCGCGATGTGTTTGCGCGGCGTTTGAAGAAAGTGCGGCGCCAGCTTCCGAAGGGGGCGAACGGACCGGTGACGCTGTTCACCGTGCTGCTGCCGGGCGTGCCCTATTTCGCGAAAAACTACGTGATTCCGGTGATGGGCGTGCCGCTGCGGACGTTTCTGTTGTGGGCGTTTCCGGTGCACGTGGCGCGCTCGAGCATCGCGATTTTCTTCGGCGACAAGAGCGATGATCTCACGCCGGGGCGGATCACGTTTTTCGTGATCTACGCGATCGTGATCACCGTGGGTTGCGGGTGGGCGTTTCGACGGCTGCGGTCGCAGCTTCAAGGTCCACAATCAAAGGAAGATGATCCGAAGCGCGGTGCGTGAGGTCGTTGCGTGGCACGAAGACGTGGGTCGGCTGAAAGTGCGCGGAGACGAAGATGTGATCGATGCGCATAAACGGGCGCAGCGAGGAAAACGTCTTTAACGGCCGGTGTTCGCGGCGGATCGTCTGCACGTCGCGCAGGCGCCGGAGCGCGAGAGAGTAGGGCGCGCTGCCGGGGCTGAGATTCATGTCGCCGCAAATCATCACCGGCTCGGCGTCGATCACGGGGCCGAGCCATTCGTCGCTGAGGAGCGCGCGCATTTGCAGCAGGCGTTCCTTGGGGCCGAGGCCGAGGTGGGTCGTGACGATGTTGACGGTGGCTTCGCCGATGCGCACGCGGCCCCAGATCGCGGAGCGCGGTTCGCGCCACCAGCTCTTGTGATCGGCGGGCAGCAGCGCGCGCCGCACGACCTCGACGGGCCAGCGGCTGAGCAGGGCATGCCCGTAGTGTTCCTCGCCCCGGGTGATCGTGGGGCAGAACACGACGTGCAACCCGAGCTCTTCGGCGATGATGCGGGCCTGATCCTCGGCGCGGGAGCGTCGGCGGCCGAGGTCGAGTTCCTGCAGCGCGACAATGTCGGGCTCGTGCGCACCGATGACGCGTGCGATGCGGCGCGGCGAGACGCGGCCATCCATGCCGGAGCAGCCGTGCGTGTTGTAAGTCATGACGCGCAAGCGTAATTCGGTGCCGCGTGTGACGATGGCGCGGGGGATGGCTTCGCGGCCGAGGTGATGGCGCGCCGCGGCGCGCAGGGCGGAGGGGCGCACGAAGTCAGTGGATTCCGCCGGCAGGCGCGTGCGCGGCGGCAGGAGGAGAAAGCCGCGGGATTCTTCGGGGCCGAAGCCGCCGTGCGCGCCATGCTCGGCCGCGAACGACCACGGGATGTCCCACGGCACCCAGCCGAAGGCGATGAGATCGCCGGCGTTGGGGCGGCCGCAAAAATAGACGAGATCCTTGGTGATTTCCGCGGCGATCGCGGGCGCGTGCGGCAGCAGGGCGGGCAGCTCGTCGGGGATGCGTGTTTCGCCGTGGCCGTGCACCCAGATGAGCTGTTCGCCGCGCCGCACGATGACGCCGGGCACGTGAAATTGATCGACGAGCCGCCGCGCAATGGCGTGCCGCTGATCGTCGGTCAACGGCTCGGCGAAATAGATGTGGCCGACGGGGCCCATGTCGGCGACGACGAGACCGTGCGCGGCGACCGTGCCGGCGATCGCTTGCTCCAGATTCGGTTTCGAGACCGGCCGGGCGCGCGAGCCGACGAGGCCGCGCACGGTGCGTTCGGGGATGCGTTTCGTCCACGCCGGGTCTTGTTCGCGGGCGAGTTCGAGGCAGGAGCTGACGGCCGCGGTGAGGCCGCCGGGATAGACGAGCGGATACGGGCGGGTGTGTTCCTGTCCATGGTCGGAGAAAATCCACACGGCGTAGTCGCGGCGATTGGAGCGGTGCGCGGCGCGCACGAGGTGCTTGATGGCGCGATCGATGCCGTGCAGCGACCAGTGCGCGAAACGGGAACCGGGGCCGCGGGCGTGGGCCTGTTCGTCGTAGCCGACGAAGTTGAGATGCACGATCGGGAGCCCGCGCGTGACGTCGATCTGCCCGCTGATCATGAGCAATTCGCGCAGGCCGACGCCGATGAAGACGCGGGAGGCGAGGAGGGTGAGTTCGAGGCCGACTTTGCGGCCATGCACGATGCCTTTGGCGGCATCCCAGACGGCGACGGCGAACTCGACGATCAGCAGCCACGCGATGCGGATCGCCGAAGGCAGGTGAAAAATGATGAAGAGGAAAATATTCCGGATTTTGCCGGTGCGCCACATGTCGCCGAAGCCGATGCTGGCGGCGCAAAAGTGGCTTTCATCCTGGCCGGCGCCACCGGTGTAAATGTTGGACCAACTGCTGCCGCCGGTGAGGAGACCTTCGCCGCCGACCGCGGCGCAATCGGCCTCGGCGGACTTGGCCCATTCGGAATCATACATCCGGCCCAATTCGCCGCGCTTGCGGTCGAAAAAACTAAACGCAGGCACGGCGGAGTGAACGCCGTAGAACAGCTCGGCCTGCACCGCCGGCGTGGTGGAAGGGATGCCGGGATAGAACGTGCGCATCTCGTAACCCTCGCGGCGAATGAGGCGTTGCAGGAAAGGCATGCGGCGATGCGCGAGCGCGCGCTCCAGTTGCGTGCGCGCGAAGCCATCGATCTGGATGAGAAGGAGGCCGGGCTCCTCGCTGGTGCCTTCGGACGGCGTGAGGCCGAGGTGGCGGATGGCCCACTCGCTGCGGCTGAGGCGACGCCGCCAGCGGCGGGCGATGGATTCGATACCGGCGAACATACGGGGCCGATCAGGAGGCGGCCGCTTCGCCGTCGCTGCGCATGGCATCGATCACGGCGGTGGCGGTCGAGGCGAGGAGGTTCCATTCGACCTGGAGGCGATTGAGGAAGGAACTCCACGGGCTCTGCTCGTTGACGAGGCGTTCGCGGCGGGTGGCCCGGCGGACTTCGCGATAGAAATCCAACGCGAGCTCGGCGCAGTGTTCGCGGGAAAATTGTTTCGCGGTCTCGCTGGCGGTGGCGGCGAACCCCGCGCATTCCCGCTTTTGTTCGCGGAGGCGGGCGAGGTGGCGCGCGAAATCGTGGACGGTGGCGTCGGCGGCGAGGAGGAAGCCGTTGCGCTCATGTTGCACGACTTCGCGCACGCCGTTGGCATCGAGCGCCACCACGGGGAGGCCGGCGGCCATCGCTTCGGCGAGCACCATGCCCTGCGTCTCGCTGAAAGAGGCGAACGCGAAGACATCCATGGCGCGATAGGCGTCGTGCAGCGGGCGGCCGGTTTGTTTGCCGGCGAGGATGAGGCGGTCGCCGACGCCGGCTTTCTCGCAGACGGCGCGCACATCGGCTTCCGAAGGCCCGCCGCCGACGAGGAGAAAAACGGCTTCGGGAGCGCTCCGCAAAAATTGCGCGATGGCTGCGGTGAGGAAGGGCAGATTCTTCTCCGGCGCGAGGCGGCCGACGTGGCCGATGACAAAGGCCGCAGGCGGAATCTTGAACTTGCGCCGGGCGCGGGCGCCGTCGCCGCGGGCGAACGACGCGAGGTCGATGCCGGTCGGCACGACTTTGATCGGCGTGGTGACGCCGCGGCTGCGGATGAGTTGCTCGATGCTTTCGCTGGGGGCGATGACGCCGTCGCAGAGGTTGGCAAATTCGGTGGAGAGGGAGATCGCGAATTCCTTCAACGCGGGCGAATCGAAGGGCACGTAGTGGGTGTAATCTTCGTAACGCGTGTGATGCGTGAAGATGACCGGCGCGTTTTTATCGGCGGCGATGCGGAGCGCGGTATCGCCGAGGAGAAACGGATGGTGGGCGTGAATGATGTGGGCGTTGAATGCGGTGAGGCGGTCGGAGAGGCCGGCGGCGAGCGGCAGGCGCACGGAGAAATCGCTGCCGTTGAAATTCTGGATGGCGGGCACGCGTTCGACGACGGATTCCTGGCGCGCGGGGAGCGGCGGGCCTTCGAATTCGGGGGCGACGACGAGCACGCGGTGCCGCCGCCGCCGATATTCCTCGGTGAAGGTGCTCACGGAGCGGGCCACCCCGCCGACATGCGGCAGGTAGGTGTTGGTCATCATGCAAATGTTCATGGAGAAAAGGGGAGGAGGAACGTCGTCTCGCGCGTGCCAGCGGCGATGACGCGCGGCACGCAGCCGGGCACGCGGACCTCGATGATCGGCGCGGCGCCGCGCCACAGGGCGTCGAGCGCGAGGGTCACGCCTGCCGTGGTCGCGGTCAGGCGCACGCCGACGCGGCCGAAGGGCGTGAGCGTGCGGCCGAGCGAGACGGGGGCGCCGGGTTGCAGCCAGGCGCGGCGGAGGCCGGCGCCGAGGACGAGGCGGTCCGGCTCTTCGCGCACGAAGCAGTTGCGGATCATCATGAGCCAGTCGGCCGCGGCCCAGATGTGCTGGCCATCGCCCATGCAGCCGCCGCCGGTGCGCGGATGAATGGCTTCGGGCCACTGGCCGGTGGGCGAGGTGAGCTGCGCCACGCAATCGATCAGCGCCCACGCGGCGTCGAGTTCGCCCGCCCGCAAACGCACCTGCGCGAGATGCAGCGTGAGGTAGGCGTTGATCCCGGAATGGATCATGTTCTGAAAGAAGCCGCCGTTGAACGTGCTGTGGTCGCGCAGGTAATCGGCGGTTTTCAGGAGGCGCGGATCGCCGGGGGAAAAGAGCTGCAGCGGGTAGTCGGCGACGAGGTTGCCGACCGCGCCGGAATCCATGCGGCGTTTCGGCGAGGCGGGAATCGCGCCGGGGAAACGGCGTTGCGGGCCGCTGGGGAAAGAGCGCTCGATCGTGGCGAGAAACTCATCGGCTTCGGCGCTCCATGCGTCGGCGTGGCGCGGGTTGCGTTCGCGCCAGAGTTGCGCGGCGCAGCGCAGCCCGGCGACGCTCCAGAAGTCGTCCCAATAATAAAAATCGTTGGGGCCGAGATGCTCGGCGCTGAAGCCGGCGGGGAGCAGGCCGGCTTCGGGGCGGCCGGAGTCGCGCGGGAGGCGTTTCTTGGTGATCCAGCGCGCGCCTTTGGCCACCGCGTCGAGCCACGCGGAGGGGAGCGGCTCGCCGGTGAGCGCGGCGAAGCGGGCGTAACTCCAGATGGCTTCGCCGTTGGAATCCCATTCGCCTTCCTGCGAAAGAAAGTAGCCGTCGCGGCGCTGGCGCGGCGCAAATTCGCCGAGCGCGCGCCGGGTGCGCTCGACGCCGCCGAGCGTGAGGAGGGCGTTGAGCAGAAAGGCGGCGTCGCGAAACCAGAAGCGTTTGTAAGTGTAAGGGCCGGGATAGACCTCGCCCGGCGCGTGGAGCACGAGGTTGGCCGCGGCGGCATCGAAGAGGCGTTGGATGAGCGGATCGGGGACCTCGAGTTTCGCGAGCGGGGCGAGGGCATCGGTCCACGATTCGGTTTGGGCGAAGACGGGGCGTTTCTTGGGTTCGAGCTCGTTGTAGATCGGCGCGCGCACGACCAGCGCTTCGTCGCCGAGGGTTTCGAGGGGGAAGAACGCGGCGGCGGTGGCCATGCCGATGCTGTCGCGCACGTGGCGCGGCGAGGCGGTGTCGCCGAGGCGGTGCGAGACGTCGCCGGCTTGATAATGCGACAACACATGGCGCGCGGGGCGGCAGTCGAACTCGATGGGATGGCGGGCGTTGACGAGCCAGCCGCGGTCTTCGTCGGCGACGGCGATTTCTTCGAGGAAGCTGACGCCTTCGGGATTGTAGGGGCGGAGGGCGACCACGAGGTCGCCGTCGTCGGCGCCTTCGACGCGCGCGGACACGCAGCAGTGCGGTTCGTGCTGATCGAGGCAGAGCGTGGTCTCGGTGACGATCGTGACGCCATCGCGAGTGGCGCGGGACTGCACGCGCAGCGCATCGGTGAGCGCGAGGGTTTGCTCGAACGTGGCGAGTTGCGAGGGGAACAGCGGCGGGCCGGCGCGCGGGACGAACCAGAAGTCGAGGGACCAGCCATCGAAGAGCGGCGTGACGAGGCCGCGGGGATCGACGATGGGATAATACGGCACATCGGGGACGCCGACGGCGGTCCAGTTGCGATGCGTGAGGTTGATGTGGCTGAACGAAAACGCGCGCGGGATGAAGGATTCGTCGGCGGGGTTGAACTGGCGGTCGACCCAATAAGGCCACACCCAGTCGAGGTTGTTCTGAATGGCCTTGGTGTTAACGAGGCCGCGCGCGTGGAAGAGCATCCCGGCGCGCAGGAGCTCGATCGGCTCGGCGACCTCGGAGGGTTGCGCAAAGCCGCGCAGTTGCGCCAGCAGCGCAATCGGATCCAAAAATCCGTAGGCGCGCGCGGCACGGGTGATCAGATAGCGGATAGGCCACGATTTGAGCAACATGCGGGAGTCTTCCCCTTCATTGTCCGCTTGGAGCGTCCAAGGTGCCTGCGCGGCGGGTTTTTCCCGGCGTGCGTCGCTGCGCACGGCTGGGGCGCGCACGCGCATCAGGCGCGAGTTTTAACAGGTTTGGCGGCGCGTGCGGCGCTCGCGCGCGGTCCGCAGCGTGGGGCGTCCCAGCTCGCGTCAAAGAAAGCTGGCCGCGCCGGGGCGCGCAGAGGGGCGCCGGCGCCGCGGGCAACCGATTGCGTTCAGCGCTCCGATGAAGCGGGCTGGGGCGCGTTGGCTGCGAGAGCGGTGGGCGTGAGTTCAGCCAGGACGGGGCGGAGGGTTTCCGGCGTCGGTGGCTTCACGAGGTAGCGGCGGATGCCGAGAGTCTCGGCGCGGGCGCGATCGCTGTTTTCCGCGGAGGAGGTGAGAATAAAGACCGCGAGGTCGTGCCAAGCGGGATGGGCACGAATGGCCGCCAAGACATCGAGGCCGTAGATGTAGGGCAGTTTGAGATCGAGAAACACCGCGGCGGGCGCGACGTGCTCCTTCGCTTGCGCGGCGCAACCGGCGAGGTAATCGAGCGCCGCCTGGCCGTCGCCGGCGATCCGCACAGGCCGGGTATTCCCGGCGAGGCGGAGCGCGCGTTGCATGAAGAAGACGTCGTCTTCGTTGTCTTCGACCAGCAGCAAGGGCGCCAACGGGTTGAGGAGGCCGGCGCTCATGAGCGGGAGGCGAGGGACAGCTCGATCCAGAACCGGCTGCCGGAGACGCCGTCGGAGTGCACGCCCACGGAGCCGTTCATGCGCTCGACGGCTTTGCGCACGATGGCGAGACCGATGCCGGTGCCCTCGTAGGCGTGTTCGGGGTGCACCCGTTCGAACAGGCCGAAGAGGCGCGACTGATGTTCGGGTTTGATGCCGATGCCGTTGTCTTCGAACCAGAGCCGGCCGCGATCGGGAGCGGTGCGCTCGAAGGCCACGCGGATGCGCGGACGCGATTCGGGTGGGACGAATTTGACGGCGTTGCTCAAGAGATTCGACACAACCTGGCTGAGCGACGGTTCGTGGCCGATCACTTCGGGCAGCGGACCTTCGACGGCGATTTCGGCGCGCTCGGGGCGCATGTCGGGATATTGCTGCACGACCTCGTGGACCAGTTTCTCCAAGGAAACCGGCTCAAGGGCGAGGTCGCGGCGGTTCAGACGGCTATACGTGAGCAGGTCTTGAATGAGCCGGTCCATGCGGGCGCCGCTGCGCACGATGCGGCTCAGCAGCATCCGGCCGTCGGGGCCGAGGCGTTCGCCGTAATCTTCGAGCACGACCTCGGCATAGCCGCGCATCGCGCGGACGGGGGCGCGCAGATCGTGCGACACGCTGTAGGAAAACTCCTGCATCTGCGTGACGGCTTCCTGCAGCGAGGCGGTGCGTTCGGCGACGAGTTGTTCCATGGCCTCGGCGCTGCGGTGGCGTTCCACGGCAAAGGCCACTTGCGTGGCGATGGTTTCAACGGGTTGCAATTCCGCGGCGGAGAAGACGTGCGGCGCGTTGTAATACACCATGAACTTGCCCAGCAGCCTCTTCTCCAGAGTAAGGGGAATGAAGGCGAGGGCGTGGATGCCTTCCGTGCGCAACGCCTGTTTGAGAGGCGCGGGCAGCTGATCGGCGAGGTCGATGTTATCGATGTAGATCGGATGCGCATCGGTCGTGTGATGAGCCCACGGGGAATGGCCTTCCACGGCTTCGCAATAGGCGGCCGAGAGGCCGCTCGTCGCGACAAATCGCATGACCTTCTGATCGTCGAGCAGGAGGATGGCGGCGCGATCCGAACGCTGGCATTCGTAGATCGCGCGGAGCGCTACGGGGTAGATTTCGTTCAGCGCGTCGGCGCGATTGACGTGTGAAACGAGTTCGTAAACGGCGCGTTGCCGCGCTTCGGCGTGGCGGCGGTCGGTGATGTCGCGGGCGATCTTGGAAGCGCCCACAATCTGGCCGTTGGCATCGCGCAACGGGGAAATGGAAAGCGAGATATCGACGAGAGAACCGTCTTTGCGCTGACGGACGGTTTCGAAGGAACTGATGCGTTGGCCGCGGCGGATTTGAGCGATGAGGTGGTCCTCTTCGCGGAGGCGGTCCCGCGGCAGCAGGACCGTGATGCTTTGGCCGATCATCTCCTCCTCGGTGTAACCGAAGATGCGTTCGGCACCGCGGTTCCACGTCAGGATGCGGCTCTCGAGGGTCTTGCTGATGATCGCGTCCTCCGACGAGGTGACGATGGCGGCGAGGCGCCGGCTCACCAACTCGGACTCTTTTTGCTTGGCGAGTTCGTCCTGCAACAGATGCGTGAGGCGGACGGTTTCTTGTTCCCGTTCGCGCAGCCGCGCCGCCGTGGACTGCATCGCCGTGGCGACGAAATCGATCTCCTGCAGGCCGGGCGGCCGTGGCGGAGGAGGCAGGCCCTGGCCCAGGGCTTCCGTTTCGGCCACCAGCCCGGCAATGCTGGTGGAGACTTTGCGGCCGAGCTGACGCGTGAGGATGAGCGCGACGAGGACCAACAGCCCGGACAACGCGCCGCCCAACCACAAGACGCGGCGGGCCGACGCGAGGATATCCACCTCGGGAGCGCCAATCGCCACACTCCAACCGCAGACGGGCGAGCGGCTGTAGGCGGCAACGACATCGATTCCCTCCAGCGTGCGGCTGTGCATGATGCCTTCAGGCGTGGTGGTGGTGGCCTCGACGATGTCGGGCGTGGCCTTCTTGCCGGCGAATTTCTCCGCGCCGCGATTCCGCGCGGTGATCGTGCCCGTGCGATCCACGACCGTCACGATGGCTCCGGGCAGGAAACGCTCGACGGCGATCGCGCGCGCAAACGCACTGGGCTGGATCACATAATGAAGACCGTAGAGGAGTTCGCCGTCGCGCAAAACGGGCACGCTCACATTGACGCAAAAACTCTTGGCAGTCGTGCTCCAGCGGACGTCGGAAAAATACGTCTTCTTCTGGCGCAAGGCGGCCCAGATCTCGGGCGTCGGCGTGAGATTGGGAAGGGGCTGGCCGCGCGGCAGCCGGGTGTTGACCCATTCGTGGCCTGCGGCGTCGGTGACGACGATCCAGCGGTCCCGGTCGGGCGCGAGGCTTCGGGCCTGGGTGTCGAAGGCGGCGAAGTCGCCGCGTTGCAAGGTGCCGGAAATGGCGAGGCCTTTAAGCAACGCCTCCGTCTCACCAAGTTGCCGGTCGACCAGTGACGACAACGCACGGGCGGTGCCGACGAGATGGCGGCCAGCGGCGGTGCGTTGATTGAAATAGGCTTGCGCGGTGAGCACGCCGACGAGGAGGAGCGCCGTCGCAGTGATGCCAGCGACGAGCCAGCGCAGCCGATTACGCACAGAATCGGAGCGAAGAGTGTTGAGCGACTGGAGCACAGGGAAAGCGGAGCGGGAGGATGGTCCTCCGGGGGCGCGATCAAGCGTAAGAACTTGCTGCGGCTATCCGGGAAACCTGTAGGAAAACGAGCCTGCTTCATCGCGGCCGAGGCCAAAAGCTGAAAGATTCCTGAAGGCAGCATCGGGGATCGCCCGAGGCGCCGCCGCCGTATAGGCAACCGGTGGAGGCAACCCTTCGTTACGCGTGACGGAGGTGGGGGAGGGTAGGCGGCGGGAGGAGCTGACTGGGGACGAAGGCGCGCGGGGCGTTGCGCTTCGTCGGAGCCGCGGTTAGCTGCGGCATGAAATCTTCCACGTCACTTTCCTCAGTCGATGCCGCGCGCAGCGGCGAATTTCAACTGGCGCCGGGCTGGGAGGTCCACCGACTCGGTTTCGGTGCGATGCGCATCACCGGGCGCGGCATCTGGGGCGAGCCGAAGGACCCGGCGGCGATGCGGCGATTGTTGCAGCGGGTGGTCGAGCTGGGCGTCAACTTCATCGATACGGCGGACTCGTATGGGCCGGAAGTGAGCGAACGGTTGATTGCGGAGGCGCTGCATCCGTATCCCGCGGGCGTGCTGATCGCGACGAAGGGCGGGTTGACACGGCAGGGGCCGGAACGCTGGGCGCCCGTCGGTCGGCCGGAATATATTCAACAGTGCGTGGAAATGAGCCTGCGCCGCCTGCGCGTGGACTGTATTGAACTGTATCAATTGCACCGCATCGATCCCAAGGTGCCGGCGGAGGAGACGCTGGGCGTGTTGAAGAAGATGCAGGACGCGGGCAAAATCCGGCATGTGGGGCTGTCGGAGGTGACGGTGAAGGAAATCGAAGCGGCGCGGCGGATCCTGCCGATCGTGAGCGTGCAGAATCACTATAATCTCGGAAATCGAAAGAGTGAGGCCGTGCTGGAGTATTGCGAACGGGAGCGGTTGGGTTTCATCCCGTGGTTTCCGATGGCGGCGGGCGAGCTGGCGAAAGCGGGCGGGCCGCTCGATCGTGCGGCGCAGCGGCATGGGGCGACTGTCGGCCAGCTCGCGCTGGCGTGGTTGCTGCATCGCTCGCCAGTTATTCTGCCGATTCCGGGCACGTCTTCGGTCGCGCATCTGGAAGAAAACGTGGCCGCGGCGGGCCTAAAGCTCGCCGACGCCGAGTGGCAGGAGATCGAAAAGGCGGCGCCGGAGACAGATGAAGAGTGAAACTTCCGCTGCCTGAAGGGAGGAGCAAGGCGCGGTGCAAGCGGGCGATGCTCGTGCGCCCGCCGGGACCGTGCGGACGCTGTGTGGGTGGTGAATGCCTCGCGCGAGTTTCGGGCCGCGCCTTCGAGCCGTTGCGCGGAAGCCGCAAACGAACGGTTAGGAAGTGATGGAGTGCGAACGGCGCCGCCGGCGGACCGCCACCAATGTCAGGACGAGAGCGGCCAGCCCGGCGACGATTCCGGCCGCCGCCGGTTCCGGAATCGCGGTGAAGGAACGGGTGACCTCCGGCGCCCAAGCATATTCGGGCGACGAGCCGTCGTTGAGGTGACCGAATTGGTCGGCGGCAATCACGATAGCGCCACCGCCGGTGACCGTGAGTGTGTTTCCGGAAACCGTGGCCGGTCCGGACACGACGTGATAAACCACGGGGAGACCGGAGGAGGCGGTGGCGGCCAGTTCGATGGTGTTCGAGCCGCCGGAGACAAAATCAAAGCCATCGGAAATCGCGGGAAAATCGATCGTTTGCGGCGTGGCCGCCGCCGTGGCGAGATACGAACCTTTCCCCGTGATGACCGTCGTCCCGCTCCGATAGGCGAATGAAAACGAGTTCGCATCTTGGCCATTGGTGCCGGCACCGAACGAAAAAGCGCCGCTGATGTTGAGCGAAGGTCCGTCGGAAGTGCCGATCGTGCCCGTATATTTCAAGCCGCCGGTGACCGGCGTGAGCGTCATGGAAACAGGGAGGCCGGCACTCGTGAAGGGAGTCAGCGTCAGCGCGCCGGACTCGGAAAGCCCCGGCATTCCCAGGGTGAAGATCGGATAGGGCTGCAGGCCACCCGTGGTGCCGTCCGCGGAGGTATAGGTGGTGACGCTGGCGAGCGCGGACGGTGTGTAGTCCGCGGGCAGGGTGAACGAATTGATGACGGCGAAATTTTCCGTGAAGGTTTGGTACGCCAGATAGACCGGACGCGTGCCGTCACTGGAATCGGTGGAGTTTTCGGTGAAGGCGCCCATGGAGGTGCCATCTATGGACACGGCGCCGCGGAGGGCAAAATCCAGAGGGCTGGATTGATAAACGGCCTGCGCAAATCCCATGATCGGGGCGAGGAGGGCGAGGCCGAAGCCGACTCGGCAAGGGAGGCGGAAAGCGACGACGGGCATGGCCACTTTTGCACCCGCGGCGTGGGGGCTGGTCAATAAAATTTGGTGCCCTTGCGCAGCCTAAAGCCATGTGTTCAGAAGCGGGCAACGTCTGCGATGGGACTGAGACGCACGACGGAGAGAATGCGAACGCTGACGCGTAGAGGTGCGTCCGGACTCAGGCTCCTGCGTTCGGACAAGATGAAATCCCGTAGGAAAATAAAAACGGCAACGCGCGAAATAGAAACGATCTGTGAGCCACGACGCGCCAATCGCGACGCAGCATCGATTCCAAGTATCGGCCGGCCGGCAGCTACGGCGGTCTCTGGCGGCAGCGGGCACGGCGTATCCGACGGCGCCAATCTGCTTCGGTCGCGCGAGCACGCACTCTATTCAGCCGGCTCGCGGACGGACCTATCGCGACCAATCCGGGTGCAACCTGCATCGACAAGGACGATCCGAATTATTTCGTCCCGGCGGCCGGTGCCGAAAAAAGCCCACCGGCGGGAAATTCCGGTGGGCAGTATAGGTCGCGCGGTGCGGCGCAACGGCACGCGGTTTACGCGTCGAGCTGCGGGCGATTCTTTTCGGGCCAGTCGACGTGGAAGAACTTGCCGCGCGGTTGATCGACGCGTTCGTAGGTGTGGGCGCCGAAGTAGTCGCGTTGCGCCTGCAACAGGTTGGCCGGCAAGCGCGCCGAGCGGTAGCTGTCGTAGTAGGAGAGCGCGGAGCTGAACGTCGGGGCGGGCACGCCGCATTCGGCGGCGAGCGAGACGACTTTGCGCCAGTTTTCCTGCGCGGCCTTCACGGTCTTGTTGAAATACGGATCGAGCAGCAGGTTCGCGAGGTGCGGGTTGCGCGCGTAGGCTTCGGTGATCTTCTGCAGGAAGGCGGCGCGAATGATACAGCCACCGCGCCAGATTTGCGCGATCTCACCGAAATTGAGTTTCCACTTATATTCTTTTTGCGCCTCGCGCATGAGCTGGAAGCCCTGGGCGTAGGAGCAGATTTTCGAGCAGTAGAGGGCGTCGTGGATGGCCTGCACGAGCGCCTTTTTGGAGCCGCGATATTTCTTGGCGGGGCCTTTGAGAATCTTCGAGGCGGCGACGCGCTCTTCCTTGATGGCGGAGATGCAGCGGGCGAAAACGGCTTCGGCGATCGTCGGGGCGGGCACGCCCATGTCGAGCGCGTTGGTCGACGTCCATTTGCCGGTGCCTTTCTGTCCGGCGGTGTCGAGGACGACATCGACGAACGGTTTCCGTTTGGTGACGGGATCCTTTTGCTTGAGGATGTCGGCGGTGATTTCGACGAGGAAACTGTCGAGGGCGCCGGCGTTCCACTGCGTGAAGATGTCGCCCATCTCGTCGGCCTTGAGACCGAGGAGGCCCGACATCAGCGCGTAGGCCTCACAGATCATCTGCATGTCGCCATACTCGATGCCGTTGTGCACCATTTTGACATAGTGCCCGGCGCCGTTTTCGCCGATATAGGTCGTGCAAGGGACGCCGCCTTTGACCGGCTTGCCGGGGGCCGCGCCGGTGAGGGGTTTGCCGGTCTTGGGGTCGACCTTGGCGGCAATGGCGCGCCAGATCGGCTTCAATTCTTTCCACGCGCCGGCTTCGCCGCCGGGCATGAGGGACGGGCCGAAACGGGCGCCTTCTTCGCCGCCGGAGACGCCGGAGCCGATGAAACGCAGGCCTTTTTCGCGGAGCGCTTTTTCGCGGCGAATGGTGTCGGTCCAAAGGGCGTTGCCGCCGTCGATGACGATGTCGCCTTGCTCGAGCAGGGGGACGAGGCCGTCGATCACGGCATCGGTGGCTTTGCCGGCCTGGACGAGAATGACCATCTTGCGGGGCTTCGCGAGGGAGGCCACGAACTCCTCCAGGGTCTTCGTGCCGACGACGCCGCCGGGGGTGTCGGGGTTGGCGGCGACAAACGCCTCCATCTTTTCCGTCGTGCGATTATAGACGGAGATTTGAAAGCCGTGATCGGCGATGTTGAGAGCGAGATTCTGACCCATCACGGCGAGGCCGATGAGTCCGATGTCGGAGTGCGTTTTGGCCATAACTTCCGTCACCGTAGAGGTGGCCGGAGGGAACACCACTTCGATTTTATGGGGGCGCGTGGATATTTGGTCGCGTCGTTGAGTGGGCCGGCGCGGCGCGGGGGACAGGGTGTAGGGGCGGCGAGAGGGAAATGTGCCGCGCTACGGGTTGTCCGCGGGGGTGGCCTGCTTCTTCGCGAACGTGTTTTTCGAGGGGAAAAACGGGGCGATCTTATTCATGAGCGGCGTGAGGAAGCGGGGCTCATTGCGATTGTAGATCCAGCTAAAGCCGATGATGACGAGCACCACGAAGACACCGACGCCGAGGACGACTTTGTTGAGGCGGGCGAGCTTGCGGAGCACGAAAACCGCAGCGACGACGACCGCGACCGCCATCGCGGCTTTGAGCCAGAATTGCGGCGGGATTTTGTGCAGGCGTTCGAGCGCAGTGACGGCCAGAAGCGGCATGAGGAAAGGGTGGACGAGGGACGCGTTGGCGCGATGAGAAACGCGCCGCGCGAAGCGGAGACCCCGGTGGCGGCGAAATGTTTACGCAGATTTCACGGCGCCGGCGGAGCGGGCGGCGCGGAGGGCGTAGTGGAGGCGCCGTCGGCGGGAGGGCGCGTGGCGCAGTTGATCCAGGCGGAGGCGCCGGTGGCGTAGTGTTCTTTTTTCCACACGGGCACGCGGGCTTTGGTTTCGTCGATGATATAGCGGCAGGCGGCGAAGGCGGCGTCGCGATGGGCGGCGGCGGCGCCGATCCAGACGGCCAGGTCGCCGATGGCGAGCGCGCCGATGCGGTGAACGCAGACCGCGTGGAGAATGGCGAATTTCGCGCGAGCCTCCTCGAGGATGCGCGTGCCTTCTTTCTCGGCGAGGGCGGCGTAGGCTTCGTAATCGAGCGCGAGGACGGGCTGGCCTTCGTTGTGGTTGCGCACGCGGCCTTCGAAGGTGGCCAGCGCGCCGGCGCGGGGATCATCGAGTGAGCGCGCGAGCGCGGCCGGATCGAGCGGAGCGGAGGAAAGGCGAAACATGGAGCGGAAGGTCAGAGAGGGGCGCGCGAACCGTGAGCAGCCGGCGGCGGGGACGAGCGAGGCGCTCAACCGCCGGCGACGGGAGGAATAAAGACGATCAAGTCGCCTTCGTGCAGCGGAGCCGCGGCGGGGACGAATTCGCCGTTCACCGCGGCGCGGACGGCGGCGGCAGGCAGCGTGAAGCCGTGGCGCGCGCGCAACTCCTCGTAGAGCGCGGTGGGCGTGGCGGCGGCGGTCGCGAGCGATTCGGCGGCGAGGCCGCGTTGCTCGCGCAGGAGGGCGAAATATTCGATGCGCAGCGTGCGGGTCATAACGCGCGATAGTCGCTCTTGCCGCCGGTTTTTTCCACCAGATGCACGTCTTTGATCACGATGCCGTGCGAGACGGCCTTGGCCATGTCGTAGAGGGTGAGCGCGGCGACTGTCGCGCCGGTGAGCGCCTCCATCTCGACGCCGGTTTTGCCGTGGGTGCGCACACGGCAGTGGATCGTCACGTCGGCGCGTGCGGCGTCGGCGTCGATTTCGATTTTGCAATCGTCGAGCGGGAGTGGGTGGCAGAGCGGGATGAGGTCACTGGTGCGTTTCGCGCCCATGATGCCGGCGAGAATGGCGGTGTGAAAAAGGGGACCCTTCTTCGTGGCGATTTCGCCGTCGCGGAGGAGTGCGGCGAGTTCGCCAGGGAGCGTGACGGTCGCCACGGCATGGGCGGTGCGCGCGGTGACGGCCTTGTCGCCGACGTCGACCATCGCGGGGCGGTTCTGCGCATCGAGGTGGGAAAACATGGGGCCATTCCGACGTGGTGGCGCGCGCTTGACGAACGGAAAAACGCGACGACTCCGCGCGCGGCGGGTTGCCGAGCGGCGCTGAATCCGAGCCGCGCGCGGAGCGCACGGCCCACCCGTGGGTCTGGCAGGGGAGCGGCGAGAGGAAACGCGCGGTCGGTGCAGCGAATTCGAGCTCGCGCGGCGGGGCGGGGCGCGGGTAGGTGATGTCGTTCCGCTTCAACCCCATGACGACCACGCCGATCGATCCCTCGCTCATTCTCACCAATCTCGAAACCGTGCCCGGACGCACCATCGTTGAGCATTACGGGCTCGTCGCGGGCAGCACGGTGCGCGCGAAGCACGTGGGCCGCGATATCGCCGCAAGTCTCAAGAATCTCGTGGGCGGCGAACTGCGCGGTTACACGGAGTTGTTGCAGGAATCGCGCACGGAGGCGACGGCCCGCATGGTCGCGCAAGCGAAGGCGCTGGGCGCGAACGCGGTCGTTAACATTCGCTTTTCCACGTCGTCGGTCGCGCAAGGCGCCGCCGAACTTTACGCTTACGGCACGGCGGTGCGGGTCGAGTAACGGAGCGATGCATTCGAATCCGACCTTCCCGTTCCCGGAGTGGGTGGCGCTGGTCATCGCTTACGGAATCCCGTTCGCGATGCTGGTGATTTTCGGCGCGCTCGGTGCGTGGTCGGAACGGCGGCACTACGCTTCGATCCGCGCGCGCGAAGCGGCGACGGCGCGGTTGCCGGCGGTGAATTTGAAGTCGTGGGACGGCGGTCGGCCGGTGGCGGACGCGTGGCTGGTCACGGCGTCGGTCGTGATTTCGATCGATTACTTGAAACGTTTTCTGGCGGGCTGGCGGAAGATTTTCGGCGGGCCGGTGCGCTCGTATGAGACGCTGCTCGATCGCGCGCGGCGCGAGGCGTTGCTGCGGTTGAAAGAGCAGTGCCCGGAGGCGGACTTGATCGCGAATCTGCGTTTCGACACGGCGAGCATCGCGACGGCGCGCGGCCGGCGGCAGGGTGTGGCGGGCGTGGAGGTGGTCGCGTCGGGCACGGCGATTCGTTACGCGGCGGCGGGTGCCGCGGCGGGGCGTTGAGCGGATGAAATTTGTGCGCCGCGAGCTCGGCGAGGCGGCGGAGGCGAGCAATCCCGGGGCGCCGGGCATGCGGCGGGAAATTTTCGTGCTGGCGGGCGCGTTGCTCGTGCTGCTGGTGGCGGGTTACGCGTCGATCGGCGTCGTGGTCGAACTCGCGCTGCCCCGCATCTCGGTGGCGCGGGAGCGGGCGTGGTTTGGCGGATGGAAAACCTCCGCGACGACGACTGCGCCCGGCGGCGACGCGGCGGCGTGGGCACGCGCCGAGGCGGCGTTGCAAAAGCTCGCGGCGCAACCGGGTGTGCCCGCGCTTGAGTATCGACTCGTGTTGCTCGACCAGGCGGCGCCGAACGCGTTCGCGTTTCCCGGCGGAACGATCGCGATCACGCGCGGGTTGCTGCGGGTGTGCGGCGACGACGAGGTGGCGCTGGCGTTCGTGCTCGGGCACGAGCTGGGGCATTTCGCGCATCGCGATCATCTGCGCGCGCTCGGGCGGACGGCGGGGCGCACGGTGGCGTGGGCGGTGATCTTCGGCGGGACGGGCGATGCGGTGTCGGCGCAAACGCTGAACTTGATGGAGCTCGCGCATTCCCGCGCGCAGGAGGAGGCGGCGGACGCGTTTGGCGCGGCGCTCGTGCAACGCGTTTACGGGCGCACGGCGGGCGCGGAGCGGTTGTTTCGGTGGCTCGAGCAGCGGGAAAATTCGCCCGCGTGGACGGCGTGGTTGCAAACGCATCCGACGAGCGCGTCGCGGATCGAGCGCTTGCGCGACGCGGTGAACCCCGGCGCTCAGACCCAGGCGAAATAGCGCGCGACGGTGCCGATGGGGAACGCGGTGCGGTCGGCGGGAAGTTCGACGAAGCCATCGGTGCCGATGAGGCCCGCGAAATCACCGGAGGTGTTGCTCGGATCGGGCGTGGCGAGGAGTTCGGCGTGCGGTCCGCTGCCGAGGCGCACGGGCAGGAGATACGCGAGCGGCGGCGCGAAGTTGACGGGCGTCGCAAGCGCGACGAGACGTGGCGCAGGGGCGACGATTCCGCTGGCGTGCGCGAGCGCGGGCAGCACGTAGCGATGCAGGCAGGTGTAGGCGGAGACGGGATTTCCGGGGAGCGCAAACACGGGTTTGTGGTGCGAGGTGACGCCGAACCAAAACGGTTTACCGGGTCGTTGCGCGACGCCGTGGAAGACCTCGCGCACGCCCTGCGCGGCGAGCGCGGCGGGCATAAAATCGAACTTCCCTTTCGAGACGCCGCCGGTGAGGAGCACGGCATCGTATTCGGCGAGGATATGCCACAAGCGGTGCTCAATCTCGCTCGGCAAATCGCGCAGGTGAAAGCGCTCCACTCGCGGAAAACCCGCGGCGATGAGCGCCGCGCGCACCGCGTGATCGTTGCTCCGGCGAATCTGATGCGGGCCGACGGCGTCGTCGACTTCGACCAATTCGTCGCCGGTCACGACCACGGCGATTTTCGGCTGGGCGGAGACGGTCAGGGTGCTCGCGCCGACGGAGGCGGCGACGGCGATTTCGCGTCCGGAGATCCGGCGGCCGGCGGGCACGACCACTTCGCCGGCGGCGTGATCGCTGCGGCGGCGGTGGATGGAAAATCCCGCGGGAGGCGCCACGCCGGCGGCGAGCGTCACGACGTCGCCGTCGCGGGTGGTTTGCTCAAAAGGCACGACGGCATCGGCGCCTTCCGGCAGCACGGCGCCCGTCATCACCTCGACGCAGGCGTGCTCGACCGGGCTGAGTTTCAGGGCGCGCATGCCCGCGGCCTGTGTGCCCTCGATGCGAAACGTGCGGGTGCCGGCGGCGATCACGGCGGTGCGCACCGCGTAACCGTCCATCGTCACGCGGTCAAAGGGCGGGAGGTCGCGGTCGGCGCGGACGTCTGCGCGGAGGACGCGCCCGTGCGCCGCTTCGAGCGGGCAGTCCTCGCGGAGGAACGGCGCCATGTGGTCGAGGATGGCTTTTTCCGCTTCGTCCGGGGTGAGCATGCGCGGATTTTTGACGGTGGAGAACGGAGGCGTCACCGAGAATCTTTGGGGGTGGGGCTACGTAAAGACACTTATGGAAGCGCGATTGAGGTTCGCGGGGCGGTCGCGTAGGACTCGGGCCGCATGCGCCTTCCGTTGCCGTCGATTTTCATTTTTCTGCTGCTCGGGCCGGCAGTTTTGGCGCTGCGGGGGGAGGGCGGGTTCGACCGGGAGGCGGGGCGGCCGATGTTTCAAAACTTCCGGCCGACGGAATATCGCGGGCATCCGCAAGTGTATGCGATCATCCGCGCGCCGAACGGTTTTGTTTATCTTTCTACCGAACAAGGCGTGATCGAATACGATGGCGCGCGGTGGCGGACGTTGCCGGTGCCGACGAGCATGGTCTTCAGCTTGGGCGCGGATCGGCAAGGGCGGATCTGGGTGGGGGGCGAGGACGATATCGGCGTGCTCGAACCGGCGGGCGAGGGCGGGCTCGCATATCGCTCGTTGACGGAGGAATTGCCGCCGGAAGCGCAGCCGTTTGGGCGCGTCCGCACGCTGGCCGTCACGGAAGGCGCCACTTATTTTGCGGGTTCGCGAGGTGTCGCGCGGTGGTCGCAGGGCAAACTACGATTCTGGCCCTCGAGCTCGCGCGTGCCGGAGCGCGTCGAAGTGGTGGCCGGCGTGGTGTATTTGCACGAGCCGGACCGCGGGCTTTTTCGCCTCGCGGGTGACGAGCGTGTGCCGGTCTCCACGGCGGCCGGGATGAAGGGGGGCGCGCTCTACGGTCTCGCCGAGGTGGATGAGCATCATCTGCTGGTCGCGATGGAGCAGGGGCCGCTGGTCGTGGACACGCGCGACGGGACGACGGTGCCGTGGGGTTCCGCCGCGGCCGGGCGTTTGCGCCAGACGGGCATCACGCGTCTGCTGCGGCTGCGCAACGGCGACTACGCGTTCGGCACATATACCAGCGGGGTGCTGCTGTGTTCGCGCGACGGCGCGGCGCTGCGGCAGCTTGATCGCACGACGGGCCTGATCGACAACGCGGTGCTCTCGCTCGCCGAGGATGCGGAGCACGGACTGTGGCTCGGCTACAACACCGGTGCGGCGCGGATCGAGACCGATCCCGCAATCAGCGTTTACGACGGGGCGAATGGCCCGGCGCCGGGGACGGTGGATGTGTGGTGCCGGTTCAACGGCACGCTCTACGCCGGGGCTTACGATGGACTCTACCGACTCGTGCCCGCGAATCTGCAGACGGGCGCACCGGCGCATTTCGTGCACGAGCCGAAGAGCATTTCCAATATCCAGATGCTGCGAGAGATGGACGGTGAACTGCTGATCGGCGGTTCGGGCGGCCTCTACCGGCTCGGGCGCGAGGGGCCGGAACAGCTCGTGGATACGGGGCAGAACCGCGTTTACTACGGTTCGCCTTCGCAACGGGTGCCGGGGCGGATTTATCTCGCGGGGCTGCGCGGCCTGACCGTCGTGCGCAAGAGCGAGGGTGGTTGGATCAAGGAAGGTGAGAACCTCGAACTCGGCGCGTCGCACGCGGTGCATGAGGCGGCCGACGGCTCGGTGTGGGTGAGCACGTATGGCCGCGGGTTCTGGCACATTCCCGGCGCCGACCGCGTGGCGGATTGGGCGCACGCGCGCTTCGTGCAATATCACAACAGCCACGGTCTGCCGCCGTATTACGCGTGGACGGAAGTCATCAATCCGGGGGGCGAGTTTTCGTTTTTCACCTCGGCGGGCGCTTTTCGTTTCGAGGAAAAAGCGGAACGGTTCGTGCCCGATGAACGCTGGCTGGGCGCGCTCGGCGGAGGCGGCACGCGGATGTTGATGCCGCAACTGGCGACGGCGCCGGGAGAGGTGTGGGCCACGGTTTTGAATACGCGGGGCACCGCGGCGGAGCAGCCGCTCGGGCGTTTTCGCACGGCGGCGGATGGCCGCGTGACGTGGGAATCCGCGCCCTCGGGGGCGCTGGGCGAAATCGGATTTGCCGGCGCGGCGGTGCTGTATCGCGACCCCGCGCCGGGCGGCCCCGTGTTGTGGAGTCGCGGCTACAACAACACCGTGCGCATCGACCTCACCCGCTACGCGACCGCCACGGAGCCGTGGGCGTTGCGCTTGCGTTCGGTCGAGGCGGAGGGCGCGGCGCGGCCGGTGAATCCGGCGATGCGGCCGCGTTTCGCGTTTTCGCACGAACCGGTTCGTCTCGCGTTCAGTCCGGGGCGCTACGATCTCGCGGGCGACGTGCGATACTCGACGCGGTTGCGCGGCTTCAACGACGAGTGGTCGGAGTGGGGCGCGGCGGCGGAGGCAAGTTTCACGAACTTGTCGGGCGGGCCGTTCACGTTCGAGGCGCGGGCGAAGGATCCGGCGGGGCGCGTGAGCGGCATCCTGAGCTATACGTTTTCCGTGGCGCCGCCGTGGTACCTGAGCGGCGTCGCGCTGGCGGCTTACGCGATCGGTTTCGCCGCGGTGCTCACGCTCGCGTATCGCTGGCGCATCGCGGCGCTCGCCCGCCGGCAGGAAGTGCTCGAAGGGCTCGTCGACTCGCGCACCGCGGAACTGGCGCAGGCGAAGGACCACGCGGAGGCGGCGAGCCGCGCGAAAAGCCATTTCGTGGCGAGCATGAGCCACGAGCTGCGCACGCCGCTCAACAGCATCATCGGCTACGCCCAGATTCTGTCGCACGACCGCGCGGCGACGCCGTTTCAGAAAGAGCGGCTGGCGATCGTGAACGCGAGCGGCGCGCATCTGTTGCGGTTGATCAACGACGTCCTCGATTTCGCGCGCATTGAGGCGGGGCGCGTGGATCTGCGGCCGGCGGCGTTCGATCTCGTGGCGTTGGTGGGCGAAATCTCGTCGGCGGTGCGGGTGCTGGCGGAACACAAGAAGCTCGGCTGGTCCGCCGCGGTGCCGGCGGGTTTCCCGGCGCGCGTGGTCGGCGATGCGGCGCGGTTGCGGCAAGTGCTCGACAATCTGCTGGGCAACGCCGTGAAGTTCACGGCGAGCGGGCGCGTGGAGCTGGTCGTGACGCGCAGCGGGCCGAAGACGACGTTTCTCGTGCGCGATACCGGGCCGGGCATTGCGAAGGCGGATGAGCCGCGGCTGTTCAAGGCGTTTGAGCAAGCCGGCAGCAATCGGCCCGATGTGCCGGGCGCCGGCCTCGGCCTCGCGATCAGCCGGCGGTTGGTGGAGTTGATGGGCGGCACGATCGAGTTCGCGAGCCAGACACCCGGGGGCAGCAAATTCTGGTTTACCGTGCCTTTGCCCGAAGCCGCGGCGGCGGATGCGCCCGTCGTGAGCGCGTGGGTGCCGCCCGCGGGTTATCGCGGGCCGATGCGGCGGGTTCTGGTCGTCGACGACATCGCGCAAAATCGCGCCATCTTGCGCGACGTGCTGACGCCGCTGGGTTTCGAGGTGAGTGAAGCGAGCGACGGGGCCGCCGCGTGGCCCCTGCTGTCGCGAGCGGATCTGGCGCTCGTCGATCTGCGGATGGCGGGCGTGGATGGCTTCACGCTTTTGCGGCGCGCGCGGGCGGAACCGGCGTTGGCCGAGGTGAAACTGGTGGCGATGTCGGCGAGCGTGTTGAGCGAGCACCGGCGCGACGCGCTGGCGGCGGGGGCCGCGGCGTTTGTGCCGAAGCCGTTCGAGGCGGCGGATCTGCTCGCGGTCATCGCGAGCCTGCTCGGTCTGGAGTGGACGCGCGCGACAACGACGGCCGCGGGACGCGCAGGCGGTTCGACGCCGCCGATTCCGCCGCGCGAAGCCGCGGAGTTGTTGCGCGAATTGCAGGCGCTGGCGGGGCAGGGCGACGTGACGGCGGTGCGCGAACGGATCGCGGCGTTGCGGGCGGTGCCCGGTTACGCAACGCTGGCGGGCGAGCTCGAAGGGCTGGCGGGCAGCTACCAGATGGCGCGTTTGCGCGAACGCCTCGTCGCGGCGCTTGCGGGCGGGCGCGCCGTCTGACGCACTGCTCCGCGATGTCTTCTGCAGCCACCATCCTCGTCGTCGACGACGTGCCGGCGAACTTGAGCGTGCTGCTCGATGCGTTGCATGGCGCGGGTCACCGCGTGCTGGTGGCGGAGAGCGGCGAAAGTGCGCTCGAACTGCTGCCGAACGTGGTGCCCGATCTCGTGCTGCTCGACGTGCGGCTGCCGGGAATCGACGGTTTTGCCACCTGCCATCGGTTGAAATGCGATGCGCGGTGGCGGGATCTGCCGGTGATTTTTCTCACGTCGCTCGACGAGTCGGCGGAGAAGGTGCGGGCGTTTACGGCGGGCGCGGTGGATTATGTGACGAAGCCGATCGAGCCGACGGAGGTGGTGGCGCGGGTGGATGCGCATTTGCGGCTGCGACGGTTGCAGGCGGAGTTGGCGGAGAAGAATGAGGCGCTGGCGGCGGAGGTGGCCGAGCGGCGCGAGGCGGAGGACCGGCTGCGGCATTCGCTGGATCGCGCGGTCTTGGTCGCCGATGCGGCGGGGCGGGTGACGTTTGCGACGACGCTCGCGGAGCATCTCCTGCGCAAATATTTCCCGGACACGCCGACGGGCGTGCTGCCCGAGGGGTTTCGTCCGCTGCTGGCGACGGCCAACGCGGGCGACCTTCGCTTCGAAGGCGGCGGCGGGGCGCTGGCGGCGCAGGTTTACAAGTCGCCCGTCGCGGGTTCGCAGTGTTGCCTGGTGTTGGAAGAAACGCGGCCACAGCCGACGCCGGCGACGTTTCTCAAGCTCGGGCTCACGTTGCGCGAAGCGGAGGTTTTTTACTGGGTCAGCGAGGGCAAGAGCAGTCCGGAGATCGCGCTCTTGCTGGAGTTGAGTGCCCGCACGGTGGAGAAGCACATCAGTAATATCTACGTCAAGCTGGGGGTCGAAAATCGCGCGAGCGCGATCCGCCTCGCGCTGGATGCGCTCGGGGCGCCCCCTACGTAAGGTCACGCATACCGGTCGCCGCCATTCGACGTTAAGATGGCCGCGCCTATGCGATATATTGCTTTTCCTTTCGCCGCCTGGATGGCGCGTTTTCGTGCGCTCGTCGTGGCGGTGGCCGCTTCCTTGTTCGTCTTCGCGCCGGGTGCGGCAGCAGGTGTGACCAACGCCGACCTCACAGCGGCGGCACTCGTCGGAAAGACGCTCAACTGCACCATTCTCGGAGGAAACGCCCCGTTTGAATCGAGCGGCGATTTCGCGATCCGGTTGGGTTGGCCCGACACGATCCAATACTCGATCGCCACGAGCAGCGGCAGCGCGGAGGCCCACATCGGTATCTACAGCCATAACACGACGACCGATGGCGTGGACCTGAAGCTTTCGAGCTATTCCGCGAACGGCGGTGTGAACCTGAATCTGTTCGCGGCGGATTCCCCGGTGGCGACGGCCGTCGTGGGTCCGGGCAAGGCGTATTTCGAGATGAATGCGCCGGGCGCGAACAAACACGGCACGTTTACGATCAACGGGGGCGTCGCGAGCTACGCCGGCACTTACACCGGCAAGATCGGTTCGAAGGTGACGTCGGGCGGCACGGTCACCCTCAATCCCGAGCTCACCGATTACACGGTGATCATTTCCGCCGGCGGCAACGTGACGGCCAACATCGGCGGACTCACGCCGGCGATGATCGGCTTCGTCGATGCCAGCGGCGCCATCACGTTCAACTCGGGGGATGGCATCGGCTTTTACCATATTACCAGCGCGACTGTAAGTGGTGGACAGGTGCTCTCCGACTACGGCACGGCCATGGGCGGCGCGCAGTATCGGTTCGAGCCGCCGGCGGCGGCGCCCGTGCCGCCGACCATCGATGAGCAACCGGTGTCGCAAATCGTGAGCTTGGGCGGCGACGTGACGTTTACCGTCACCGTCACTGGCAGCGGTTTCAGCTACCAGTGGTATTTCAACGGGCACGCTCTCGTGGGCGAAATCAACGCTTCGTTGATCTTGCACGCGATCACGCTCGCGCAGGCGGGCCACTATCGCGTGGAGATGACGAGCTCGGGGGGCGCCGTGGCGAGTGAGGAAGTGACGCTGACCGTCGGCACGCCCTCGAGCGCGGGGCGGCTGACCAACCTTTCGGTGCGAGGCAAGGCGGGCGTCGGCGACGAGACGTTGATCGTGGGTCTGGTTGTGAGCGCAGGCGGTCCGGGCGCGCCGGGTGGCAAGCCGTTTTTGGTGCGCGCGGTGGGGCCGTCGCTCACCGGCTTGGGCGTCGCGGGTGCGCTCGTGGATCCGTCGTTGACGGTGTATTCGGGCACCACCGCGATCGATTCGAACGACAACTGGGGCGGAGAGGCGGCGCTGGTGTCGACGGCGGCGCGGCTCGGTGCGTTTGCGCTCACGGGGCCTGACAGCAAAGACGCTGCGATTCGCGGCGAAGCGGAGGCGGGCGCTTACACGCTGCATGCCACGGGACAGGCCGGCGGCATCGTGCTGGCGGAAATTTATGATGCGGCGGAGACGTTCGCGGATGTGAGCCCGCGGCTCGTCAACGTGTCCGCGCGCGCGGAGGTTGGCACGGGCGACGATGTGTTGATCGCGGGCTTCGTGGTCAGCGGGAGCACGCCGCGCACGGTGTTGATCCGCGCGCTGGGACCGCAGCTCGCGCAGAGCGGGGTCACGGGTATGCTCGCCGATCCGCAGCTCGCGATTCACGCGGGCAACGCGGTGGTCGCACAGAATGACAATTGGAGCGACGCGACCAACGCCGCCGTGATCGCGACGACGAGCACGACGGTCGGGGCGGCCGCCATGACCAGCGGCGCGAAGGATGCGGCGGTGCTCGTGACGCTCGCGCCCGGCGTTTACACGGCAGTCGTCACGGGCGTGGGCCAGACGACGGGCGTGGCACTCGTGGAAATCTTCGACGTGCCGTAAGACTCACCGGCTCCGCACCGGCGTGGCGTCGCGATCGCGCGGCGTCCGTTGGAGCCGGGCACCAGCAGACACCACCGCTCCTCTTCGGAGGAGCACCCGCCGCGCGCTTAGACCCGCGCGGCGGGTTTTTGCTTTTCGGCCGCGGCAGATTACAACGCGTTGCCTATTCCAGCTCGTGGGGCGCCGCACCTACGTAGGAGCACGCATGGCAGCCGCGGCCGCTCCGCGGTATGATCGACGCGAACTCTGCCGCCCAACTTGGCGACGTGGGTTCGCATTTCCTATGGGTTCAAAACTCTTCCTCTGGGTGCGGTCTGGCCGGGGCGTCGCCGCCCTCGCGCTCGGCGCCACACTCGCTGCCGCCAGCGTGTCGCAGGCGACCATTCATGTTTTTCGGCCGCGCGCGGATTATGAAGTGTCGACGACGAACATCCCGATCGCGTATTTCGCCACGGAGTCGCAGCAAATTTCGACGGCCTTCTTAGGACCGTTCACCCGGGGAATTCGCATCGAGGCCCAGTCTGGCACGGTGTGGGTGTCGCCGCAGCAATCGGTGGCGATCGCGAGCACCGCAAAGATTCCGCACTACGACCCGTTGACGAAGCGATTCGCGGCGGGGGAGTTGGTGGATGGGGCGAGCTTTCAAAATGCGGGCAGCGACTACCTCGCATATACCAGCACCAGCGAGTTCACGATCGGCGAATCAGCTTATCTGGGTTTCAGCTTCATCGCCGCGGGACCGGGCCGGAATTTCGGCTGGATGGCGGTGGAGCGGGTGGCCAACGGCGTGATCGTGAAGGCGTGGGCCTATCAGGATCAGCAGGAAACGCCGATCGCCGCGGGGGCGGAAACCGACGTGGCGCCGGCGGCGGAGGGCGGGCACCTCACGAATCTCTCGGTGCGCACGGGCGCCGGCGTGGACGCGCAGACATTGATCGTGGGCTACGTCGTGGGCGGGGCCGGGACGACCGGCGGAAAATCGCTGCTCGTGCGCGGCGTCGGCCCGGCGCTCGGAAACTTTGGCGTGACGGGTTTCGTCGCGGATCCGGCGATCACCGTTTACGCGGGCAACACCGTGGAGGCGACGAATCAAGACTGGGCGGGCGATGCGCAAGTGACGGCGGCGGCGGCGCGGCTCGGGGCGTTTGCACTGGATGCGCAGAGCAAGGATGCCGCATTGCTCGCGACGAGCGCGGCCGGTGCGCACACGCTGCACGTGACGAGCGGCGTCTACGGCGTGGCACTCGCCGAAATCTACGATGCGGCGACCAGCTATACGGCGACTGATGCACGCTTGATCAACGTGTCGGCGCGTGCGCAGGCGGGCTCCGGCAACGAGGCGTTGATCGCGGGTTTCGTGATCGGTGGCACGACCAGCCGCACGCTGTTAATCCGTGCGGTCGGGCCGGGGCTCGCGGGATTTGGGGTAGCGAACACGCTGGTGGATCCGAAGCTGACGCTCTTCGCGGGCAACACGACGGTCGCGGAGAATGACAACTGGAGCGAGGCCGCGAACGCGGCGACGGTTGCACAGACAGCGGTGACAGTCGGAGCGTTTGCGCTGACGGACGGCTCGAAGGATGCGGCGATCCAGATCACGCTCGAGCCGGGAGTCTATACCGCGCACGTCACGGCTGCCAGCGGCGGCGCAGGCGCGGCGTTGGTGGAAATTTACGAAGTCGCCGTGCCCTGAAGACACCACGATTTTACCAAGGTTGAAAAGCACCAGCCTGCCGCGCGCCGAATGCGCCGGCGGGCTTTTGACTTTCTATAGCAAGGCAGGCGGCGTGCTGGGCGTGCCGAGGAGACAGGGGACGGTCGACGCTGTGTTCGATGTTTGCCGCGAACGCCGCGCACAGTGTTCGGCGGAGTGGCGTCGCGCTCCACGGGAGCCCTGCTGGATGCCAATTTCCGCTTGCTGTCCGTTTTGAAAAAAATTTCGTTCCCGCCATGCACCAACTTGCCGGATTTCGCGCTCTTCGCGCTGTTCTGTTAGGAGCAGTATTGATCGTCGGGAGCGTTTCGCCTCTGCGCGCGTTTCTTCCTCCCTCTTTTGATGCCAGCATAGCGGTCACCGGGGGTTCTGGATCGCCGCAGACGATCACCGTGCCGCACACGTTCGCATTCACGTTGGCGGAGGATTTTACGGGCTATAGTCTATTTCTGGTCGATTTTACCGCATATTCTTCCGCCCCGGCGGGAATGATTGACGGCGCCATCACCCACGGCACAGGAATGACATTCCTGGCGTCGACGAGCGAGATCTCGTCCGGAGTGCAGGTATATGCCGCAGACTCCTATTTTGGAAATCAGTCCTTTGCCGTCGAGTTCGCGTTCGACGATGCAGTTAACTTCGTTGCGGGCACCACCTTGATGGTGACGGCTGGTTCGGTTACGACGGATGGAGCTTTCGCCACGAGCGCGCCGGACCGGACAGGCGCTTTTCATTTCTCGGTGACAGATGGCAACGGACACTACTTTACGCCGACGGCGGCCGCGATTCCCGAGCCGTCAACCTACGCAATGTTGTTGGGCGCCGCGGCGTTGGGGTTGACGTTTTGGCGCCGGCGGCGGGCCTGAGACCCGAATTTCCCGCGTTTGATTAAGCCGAAGGTTTAGTCCTTCGGCTTTTTTGTGGAACGGGGAGATCATAGTGAACGGGTCACACTATGATTGCGACAGATTGACGTTCACCGGCGGCTGAAACCGCCTCGTTGACGACGTGCAGACCGCGAGGCCCGCGCTTCAACGGAGAACGTTCCGGGAACTCAGAGTCGGAAGACGATTTCCTCGATCGTCGTGCCTTCCGGTAGATCGAAAGATTTCTTTTGAACCGGCGTGAAGCCGGCCTTCCGCAGAACCTGGATCGAGGCCGAGTTGTGCTTCGCCACATGGGCGCTGAGCGGGCGCGTGGTTTCGTCGGCAAGGAATTGCGCGAGCGCGGCGCTCGCGATGCCGTGGCCCCAGAATTCGCGTCCAATCCAGTAGCCCACCAAGCGCTCGGCGCCATCGGTCCAAGACCCAATGTTTCCGGCCACGCCACCGTCAGCCAGAATGGTGCGGAGGGTGCAGGCAGGGTTGGCCATGATTCTTGCCCAGTGCGCCATAAACGCGTCGCGATCCCGTGATTTAAACGCCGCCATGCGCACCGCCTCCGGATCGCACTGATGCTCGAAAAGGATCGGCAGGTCGTCGGGGCGAACTTCGCGCAGAGAAACCTTCGGCGGAATGTGGGTTGCAGGGTTCATAGTTCGAGCAAGCAGGCTCCGCAGAAGGTAAACCCCGGGGAGTTAGTCATCCCAAGTCGAAAACGAAGATTGGCCTGCTTTGTTGCCGTCCGCAGTCGCGCCGCTGCGCGCGCGCCGTCCGCCGTCAATGCGGAATCGGCTGCGCGGCTGGATTTGAAAACAGGTTTCGTATGGTGGCACTTCGGTTGACCAACGGGCGCGGTCAAGTGAGCGCTCGAGGCGCTCGAGTTCTGCACAACGGCGAAGTCGTTCTGCTCATGATCAACGGCCTCGGGCTGCATCACCGGTGCGAAAGGTGAGACCTGCGCTCGACGTGCGGGCGGCGAGTTAATTCCATCCACGCGCAATGAGTCATTCTCCTCTTCGCCTCGCCGTGGTTGGTTATGGAAACATCGGTCGTTCTGCCGTGGAAGCCGTTCAAGCTGCGCCCGACATGGCGCTGGCCGGCGTTGTTCGCCGGGCCGCGACCGCTCCCCAGTCGCTGCCTGCCGAACTCGCGAACATCCCCGTGGTGGCGGATGTCGTCCAACTCGGCCGCGTGGACGTCGCGCTGCTGTGTGGTCCGACCCGCAGCATCCCCGAGACCGCCCCGCTTTATCTGCGCCAAGGCATTCACACCGTGGATAGCTTCGATATTCACGGCCAAAAGCTTTGGGATCTGCGCCAGCAACTCGACGCCATCGGCAAACAACATAACAGCGTCGCCGTCGTCTCGTCCGGCTGGGATCCCGGCAGCGACTCGGTCCTGCGTGCGCTGCTGCTCGCCCTCGCACCCAGCGGCATCACCTACACCAACTTCGGTCCCGGCATGAGCATGGGGCATTCGGTGTGCGCCAAATCCAAACCCGGTGTCGTCGATGCGCTTTCGATGACGATTCCCACCGGCACCGGCGTGCATCGGCGCATGGTTTACGTGGAGCTCGCACCCGGGGCCGACTTCGCGGCCGTGGAGCAGGCGATCAAGACGGATGATTACTTCAGCAACGACGACACGCGGGTCTTCGCCGTGCCGAGCATTGCCGCGCTCAAGGACGTCGGCCACGGCGTGTCGATGCAGCGCAAAGGCGTGAGCGGCGTGACGCACAACCAACTCTTTGAGTTTCGCATGACGGTCAACAACCCCGCGCTCACCGCCCAAATCATGGTTTCCTGCGCTCGCGCCGCCGCTCTCCGCCTGCGACCCGGGGCCTACACGATGCCGGAAATCGCGCCCATGGATCTGCTCCCCGGCGAGCGCGAGCATCTGGTGAAAACCTTGGTGTGATCCGATCGCGGCCAGCAAGTGCGGCCGGATGGCATCAGGTCTTGAGGTTTGGGGTTCGGAGCCCTGACTTATTGAAGCGCGCATATTATACTGACGCAGTGCGGCTCGTCCGTGCGCTCCGCGCGCGGTGGTGGGTGGAACGACTTCGCGCCCGAGCCGCGCGCGGAGCGCACGGCGCACCTGTTAGTCTGCTAAGCGTGCGTCGATAGGCTACGGGGCCCTGCGGCGGTCCAAAGCCGTTTTGATCGCTTGCAGGTAATTGGGGTGCCAGAGTTCGTGGTCTGCGTCAGGGACGACAGTGTAGGTTTGCTGGCGGTAAAAGTCGCGAACCGCTTCGGCGCGACGGTGCATCTGCTCGTCTTCGAGAGCGCCGACCAAAATGTCGGCTGACGTGTTCGCGTTGCCCGCGCGGTAGGAGATCATCCAGCGCTCGGGCTCGTCATCATCCTCGAGGAAAAACGGCGCGATCGAGCCGAGGATTAAATGCCGGGCGCGCAGCGCGCCCAGGTGCGCGTAGAGCGCGCCCAGCGAAAAGCCCATCACGACTTTGCCCTCTGTCTGCGCGTCGACCTGGGGAAATATTTCCGTCGAGCCGAAGGGCGGGTGCCCGCCGGCCATTTTGAGGTGCACAAATTCCGTCTCCCAGCCGGCGGCGTGCACGAAATCGACAAACGGTTGGAAGCGGCGCTCGGCGTCAGGCATCGGCGGGACAATCGTCAACAACGGCATGGGCCGAAGTTTGGCACGGGTGAAAAAACGTCAACCGGTGGCGTTGGTCGAGCGGGCATAACTTGGAGCGGGCGTTGCACCCGAGACGGGTGCCGTCCCCGGACCTGTGATCACCGGAGCCTGGATTTCGCACCCGGACTTCGGGCATGGCCGCAGAGTGCGCGGCAGATGCGAAACGCTTACGCGTTCCGCTAACGACAACGGAGCGCGCTTTCGAAACGCTCACGCGCTCCTCTAGTGGGGACAGAAAGCGGGTGTCGGCGCGTTTACTGCGCGTCGCGGAGGGCTTGGGCGAACTGGCGGGTGACGGCGGTGAGGAGCGCGAGGCTGTCGCGTTGATACACTTCGGGATTCGCGATCACCGCGTAGTGGCCGCTGTGTTTGCCGCTGGTCGCGGTCGTGGCGCTGCCCGAGAGGAGCGAGTCGAGCAGGGCGCTCATCTGCAGGCCGGTTTCATCGGAGGGGTTTTTCGCGAGCTCGCGCGACTCCTGTACGTAGTCGGCGCCGGCGGTGACGTCGGCTTTGAGTTTCAACATGCCGCCATTGGTTTTGGCCGGGGAAAACACCGTGAGGTCGGCGCTGTTGATATGGAGCACGTTCTTCCCTTTCACATGGGCGCCGAAGAAACTGTTGGAGGCTTCGAGGTCGGCGTATTGCACTTTGAAGCGGACGAACACGAGCGCTTCGCCGCGTTCGCGCGCGATGTGGATCAGCGGGGATGTCTCGCTCAAGGCGGCGGTGGCGCCGGCGCCGAAGAGGGCGCGCTGGCCGGCGGTGAACCAGCGGTTTTTCGTGCCGTTGCCGGCAAAGCCGGACATGAAGTTGTCCTTCACTTCGACGCCGGTCGGGGCGTCCTTGGTGATGCCGGCGTAACGCGCGTCGGTGTCGACCGTATCGTGCGGCAACACTTCGAAGCCGTTGGCGGTGAGTTCGCGTTCGACGATCGCCTGCATCTGATCGGCAATTTGCTGGAGGACCTTTTCGTCGATCAACAAATGCGATTCGAGGTGGGAGGACTTGAGGCTGTCGCGGGTCTTCTTCGTGACCGAAGCTTGCGCGGACGATTCGAAGGCGACGGCGACGAGGGGCACGATGACTTTGTTCACGCCTTTGAGGTAGCTGCCCTGGCCCATGTTCGGAGAGGCGACGTGGCCGGGGATTTCGCCGCGGTCGTCGAGCGGGATGGTTTTCAGATCACCGATCAGATGTTTGCGGGCGTGCGCGAGCGGCGCGGCGATCAGCGCCAACGCGAGGGGGAGAACGAGGAGTCGCATAGTGGCACGAGTAACGGCGAAGGGCGGTCGCAAAACAACGGCGCGAGGTGAATCGGCGCTACGTGTTCCTACGTAAGCAGGCGCCGCCGGTCCGCGCGGGCCGGGCGCGGAGGCGCACCGCGTGGAAGACTGGCAAAGCGCGGCGCTCTGTGTCCTCTGTGTAAGCCTGTGACTTCGGAGCCGAACTCTTTTCCCCCGGATGTGCGCGACCGGCTGCACCGGCCGCTGCGCGATCTGCGCATTTCGGTGACGGACCGGTGCAACTTTCGCTGTCCGTATTGCATGCCGAAGGAAGTGTTTGGCGCGGGTCATGCGTTTTTGAAGGATCCGCAGTTGATGAGCCTCGGAGAACTGGTGCGCATCGCGGGAGCGTTTCGTGCGCTGGGCGTGGAGAAGGTGCGGCTGACGGGCGGCGAGCCGTTGTTGCGGGCGGATGTGCCGGATCTCGTGCGGGCGTTGAAGCAGGAGTTGGGCTTACCGGATGTGGCGCTGACAACGAATGGCTGGATGCTCGAGAAGCGGGCGGCGGCGCTGAAGGCGGCGGGCTTGGATCGTGTCAATGTGTCGGTCGATTCACTCGACGAGGCGCGGGCGGGGCAGTTGAACGGTCTCGGATTCAACGTGGCGCGAGTGTTGCGCGGGGTCGATGCGGCGGCGGCGGCGGGGCTGCCGGTGAAGATCAACACGGTGGTGCAGCGGGGCGTGAACGACGGGGAAGTGCTGGCGCTCTGCGAATATTTCCGGGCGCGCGGACACACGGTGCGGTTCATCGAGTTTATGGATGTGGGCAACACGAACCACTGGTCGGCGGAGCGCGTGGTGCCGGCGCGCGAATTGGTGGCGCGCATCGCGGCGCAGTGGCCCCTGGAGCCGGTCGGGCCGGCGTATCGGGGTGAGGTGGCGGCGCGTTATCGCTACGTCGACGGCGCGGGCGAAATCGGCGTGATCAGTTCGGTGACGGAGCCGTTTTGCCGGGATTGCCACCGCGCGCGGTTATCGGCGGACGGGAAGCTTTATACCTGTCTCTTCACTTCGCTGGGACACGATGTGCTCGGGCGGCTGCGCGGCGGCGCGAGCGATGGCGAGATGGCGGAGTATCTGGCGGGCATCTGGGGCGCGCGGACGGATCGCTATAGCGATGAACGCGCGGAACTGCTCGCTGCAGGCCAGACGCGGCCGAAGGTGGAGATGAGTTATATCGGCGGGTGAAGCCGTGGGGCGGCGGGCGCGGACCCGGCCGAAGAATGCGGGGTGAGGGCACCCCACCCACAGGAGGAAGGAGCGTGGCGAACGCAGAACGTCTTTCGATGAGGGCGACAGCGCGTGGTGAAAGAGAACGCGGGGCGGGAGGTGTGGGCGCCTCGCCGACAGCCGACAAGGCGCGGTGGGTGGCCTGTGACGTTGCCGTCGGCTTCGCGACACGCGCGGTGCCCTTGGTCGGAGGAATTTTCGTTGCGGCGGGTCGACGGCGCGGCGAAGTGGGCGGGGACATTATTTGGTCACGTTTCCTCTTTTTCTCCCATGGCCACGCGTTCTCTTCCCCGCCCCGAATATCCACGTCCGCAGTTCGTGCGGCGCGACTGGCTCTGCCTCAATGGCACGTGGCAGTTTGAGATCGACCAGGGCGACAGTGGCCTCGATCGCGGGTTGCGCGAGGGGCCGCTGAAGAGCCGCATCGTGGTGCCGTTTTGCCCGGAGTCGAAGTTGTCGGGCGTGGAGAACACCGATTATCTCAACGCCGTCTGGTATCGTCGGGAGTTTACCGTGCCGCGCGGGTGGGCGGACCGGCGCGTGCTGCTACACTTTCAGGCGAGCGACTACGACACGTTTGTGTGGGTGAACGGGCACGAGGTGGGGCGGCACCGCGGCGGCATGACGCCGTTTGCATGCGACATCACGGACGCGGCGCCGGCAGGCCGAAAGGCCATCGTCGTGGTGCGGGCGCGCGACAACGCACGCGAATCGATGCCCTCGGGCAAGCAGTCATGGGTGCACGGCAACACGGGTTGCCACTACACGCGCACGACCGGAATCTGGCAGACGGTGTGGCTCGAGCCGGTGCCGCGGCGCGCGGCGTTGCAACGACCCAAGATCACGCCGGATCTGGCGAACGGGCGCTTCGTGATCGAGCAACCGGTGAGCGGCGCGCAGGCGGGCCTCGTGTTGCGGGCGCGGTTGAGCGATGCGGCGGCCTTGGTGAGCGAGGCGACATGCCGCTGCGGCGAAGGATTTTATCCGCGGCTGGATCTTCCGGTGCCGGCGGCGCGGCGGCGGCTTTGGTCGCCGGAGGATCCGTTTCTCTACGACGTCGCGCTCGAGTTGGTGGACGAAGCGAGCGGCGAGATCGTCGATGCGGCGCAGAGCTACGCGGGGTTGCGCAGTGTGTCGATTGATGGCTACGCGGTGAAGCTCAACGGCCGCGCGGTGTTTCAACGGCTCGTGCTCGACCAAGGGTATTACCCGGACGGCATTCTCACGGCGCCGAGCGATCGGGCGCTGGTGCGCGACATCGAGCTCGCCCTCGCCGCGGGATTCAATGGCGCGCGGTTGCACCAGAAAGTGTTCGAGGAGCGGTTTCTTTATCACGCGGACCGGCTCGGTTATCTGGTGTGGGGCGAGTTCAGCGACTGGGGACTGGGCGGCTCCGAGCCGGTGCGCGGGTGGCAGCAGCAGAGCGACGGCACGGTGGTGCGCGGCGGCAACCACAACGGCCAGGAGGCGCCGGTCTCGATCGTGGCGCAGTGGCTCGAGGCGGTGCAGCGCGATTTCAACCATCCGAGCCTCATCGGGTGGTGTCCGCTCAACGAGACATCGCGCCGGCCCGATGAACGCATCACGCATCACGACGACATCATGCGCGGGCTCTTTCTCGCGACGAAGCTGGCCGACAACACGCGGCCGGTGCTCGATACCTCCGGCTACTCGCACACGGTCGCCGAAACCGACATCTACGATTCGCACGATTACGACCAAAACCCGGACACGTTTCGCGCCCGGCATGAGGCGTTGCTGCGCGACGAGCCCTATGTGGCGGACAACATCTGGACGAAATCGCCGGCGGCGTGGCCGCGGGGCACGCCGTATTTCGTGAGTGAGTTTGGCGGCATCTGGTGGAATCCGCGGGCGCGCCCGGGCGATCCCTCGTGGGGCTATGGCGACCGGCCGAAAACCCTGGAGGCGTTTTATACGCGCTTCGAGGGGTTGTGCGCGGCGCTGCTCGAGAACCCGCGGATGCTGGGCTATTGCTACACGCAGTTGACGGACGTTTATCAGGAGCAGAACGGCATCTACTTTTTCGATCGCAAAAAGAAATACGACCTAGGGCGGGTGCGTGCCGCGCAACAACGGATCGCCGCGGTGGAGCGCGCGCCGGGCGGGGCGGTGAAAGGAAGATGATGCGGGGTGAGGACACCCCGCCGACAAAAGAGCAAGGCGGGCGTGTCGGTTGCGCGGGAGACTGATAAGTGCGCCCAAGAGGTGCCGGGAAAAGTGTGGGCGGGGTGCCCTCACCCCGCGGATCGGGCTAACGGAAAGCGAGCCGATGAACCTCTCCCTGCCACGGCCAGGTATCGGAATGAGGCACGAGTGCGGCACGCACGGGATTCGCGCGAACGTAGTCCCATTTGGCGGTGTAGGATTCGGCCGAGCGCAGGAGGTGGTCGAAGGTGTCCGGCTGCCAAAGCGGCGGGGGAAAGCCCAAGTGAACGGCAAGCTGACGCGACGAAACGGATTTCCACATTTTCAGCCACGCTTCTCGGAGACGCGCGCCGTGAGTGGCCGGCTGGGCAAAAAGGTGGACGTGATCGGGCATGAGCATGAATCGTCCGACAAACCAGCCGTCACGTTCGGCTGAGGTCGTCCAAAGATTGAGCAGGACGCCGAAGGCTTCGGCGTTGGCGAGCAGCGGACGACGGTTGGCCGTGCAAGCGGTGAAAAAGTAAAGAGGCGGATGCGCGAGCGGGGTGACGTGGGGCAGGCGCATGACTGAGAGCGGATGGGCAAGGATGCGGGGTGAGGGCACCCCGCCTACAAAAAAGGAGGGCGGGCGTTAGGTTTGCGCAGCGAGCAGCGGTGCACCCCGCCGACAAAAGAGCAAGGCGGGCGCAGGCGGGATGTCGTTAGGGTTGCGCGGCGAACCAGCGTTGGGCGGCGGGGGTGGGGGCAGGGATTTTTTTCGGCAGGCCGCCGTGGCGGAGCGAGTCCGTGGCGGCGCAGCCGGCGGCGACGGATTCGCGCGCGGCGAGCGGTGAGGTGTCCGTCGCGCCGCCGTCGCGGGCGAAGCGGACGAATTCATCGATGAGTTTCGGATCGGCGCCGCCATGCGTGCCGCGCGCGACGGGGATGCGGTGCGTGGCGTCGGCGCGCGCGGGGTAGCCTTGGTGGCGTTGCGTCCACACGCGGACTTCGGTGCCCCGTTCGCCGTTGCCGAAATTTTCCAGGCGGCCGGCGGTGCCGATCACCGTGTAGTTGCGCCAGTAATCCGGCGTGAACATGCACTGCGCGTAGGTGGCGAACACGCCGTTTTCGAGGCGCATCTGCATGGTGCTGATGTCTTCGACGTCGATGTGCGCGTTGAGCCGGCGGTTTTTGGTCGGGGGGAAACGCGTGTAGTCGATGTCGGCCTGCGTGAGGCGGCGCGGGCCGCGAGTCGCGGGGAGGCGGCCCGGGAGATCCGCGGCGAGGGTGAGGCCACCGAGGGCGTTGACGAGCCGGCTGTAGCCGCCGCAGAGCCAGTGGATGATGTCGATATCGTGCGCGGCTTTTTGGAGGAGGAGGCCGTTGACGTAAAGGCGCTCGGCGTGCCAGTCGCGGTAGTAGAAGTCGATGCCGTGGCCGACGAAGTGGCGCACCCAGCAGGCTTTCACTTCGCCGATCGCGCCGTCGTCGATGAGCGCCTTCATTTTGCGCACGAAGGGCATGTGCCGCATGTTGTGGCCGACGTAGAGGCGGGCGCGGTGTTGTTGCGCGGCGCGGAGGATGCGGTCGCAGCCGGCGAGGGTGAGCGCCATGGGCTTTTCGAGAAAGACAGCGAGCCCGCGGGCGAGCGCGGCGAGGGCGTGCTCTTCGTGCAGGAAGTCGGGCGTGGCTATGATGACGGCGTCGAGGTCGCGGCCGAGAAGGTCGCGGTAATCGGAGGTCGTGAAAATATCCGCGCCGAAGTCGGTGCGGTTTTGCGCGAGCGCGGCGGGGTTGGAATCGCAGCAGGCGACGACGCGCGCGCCGCGACCGGGGCGATGCGCGAGGCGGCCGAGATGGCCGCCGCGGCCGCCGGAGCCGATCTGGCCAATGAGAAGGTCGTCGGAAGTTTTCTTCATGATGAGGCGAGGGAAGCGGGTATGGTTGGCACCGTGGCAGACGCGGCGAGCGGAAAGGGCGGCGGCGAGGGCGTTGGCGTTGGGGGCGAAGGGGGACGGGCGGGCATGGTGACGAACGGCCGGGCGGCGGAGCGCAGGGCCCGCCGAAGAACAACGTTTACGCGGCGGTGGGGCGGTGGCGGCGGCGGTAGTCGAGGGGTTTGAGGCCGCGGGAGCGCGCGGCGAAGGCGGCGTAAAACGGCGCGGCGGAGGAGAAACCACTCTCCATCGCGATATCGAGGACCTTGAGATCGCTGGTGATGAGGAGACGTTGTGCGTGCGAGATGCGGAGTTGGGTGAGATATTCCCAGACGCTGACGCGGCAGTGCTTTTTGAAGACGCGCATCAGGTATTTCGGGTGGAGTCCAACCGCCTCGGCGATGGTGGGGACCGCGAGAGGCTCGCGGTAATGTTCGGCCATGAATTGCGTGATCCGTTCGATTTGGCCGCTGCCGGCGGCGTCGGCGCCGGGGAGGTGGCGGCGGCCGCGGCGGGTGGGTTGTTCGAGCGCGAGCCGGTGCAGGCGGGCCTCGAGTTCGAGCAGGAGCACGCGGCGGCGCGCGGGGGTGCCGCTGTCGAAGTCGCCGACCCAGCGCTCGAGCTGGGCGCGTTCGCCGGCGGCGGGTTGGCCAAGGATGATCTGGCCGCTGAGCAGGCGATGCGCGAAATCGCCGGGCAGATTCCATTGCAAGAACCACGGCAACGGGAGCGTGATCCACACGCCTTCCCCGATGATGCCGGGCGGCACGGTCTGGTGCGGCACGCCCGCCCAGAGCACGGCAAAACGGTTCGCCGGAATCGTCGCCACGGCGCCGCTGTGAAAGTAGGTGACGGTGCCGTCGTCGAAGAGAAAGTTGATCTCCACGTCGGGGTGGGTGTGGGGCAAAGCCATGCGGCCGGCGCCGTGCACGCGCCAGACGCGGAAACCGAGCGTTTTCTGATGGCGGGCAGGGGCGGAGCGAGCGGTGGTGCGGGTGGCGTCTGGTTTGCGCGCGACGGAGATGCGGGGTGAGGTCACCCCGCCCACAGGGGAAGAGGGCGAAGGAGAGCGGGAGGGAGACGGGCGGGGCATGGAGTAACTATTCGAGATAAAAAGCGGGTTTTACGGGAAGAGTTTTCGGAATAGGCACGTTATGGTCAACTCATGGCTGAGCTTCGTTATCATCCCCACAACACCCTGCCTCCGAAGATCGAACATCCGGAGGCGAAGATTCCCAGTGAACTCGACGAGTATCTTTTTGATCTCAACGGGTTCGTGATTCTCCGCGGCGCCTTGTCGCCGGAGGAAGTCGCGGACGCCAATGCCCGCATCGATCAGATACCGCGCTCGCTGCCGCGCGCGGGCTGGCATGGCTGGGTGCAGCGGGAGGATCATCCGGAGCACCGCGGCATCAGTTACCAGCAGGTTTACGAGCTGGGCGGCACGTTTGAGCGGATGATCGACCATCCGAGCTGGATCAATTACGTGCAGCGGTTTGTGGGCGGGCAGGACACGTTCGACTACCATCACGGGCCGCTGTTCATCGACGAGAATTTCTACACGATCCGCGGACCGGGCGAAGCGATTCCGTTGCACGCGGGTGGGCACGACAGCTGCAAGCGGATGAGTTTCCACTATCACAACGGACGGTTTCAGTGCTCACAGATCAACGTGCTGACGGCGTTCACGGATATCGGGCCGGGCGACGGGGCGACGATGGTCATTCCTGGGTCGCACAAATCGAACGTCATCCACCCGGAGTTTCTGAAGAAGCGCGACAAGAACGAATGGGGTGATGGCGGTGGCGGCTCGGTCGACGGCGTGGCCGGCGCGATCGAGGTGCACATGAAAGCGGGCGATGCGCTCGTGTTCGTGGATGCGACCTGCCACGGGTCGGCGAAGCGCGTGAACCCGGGCGAGCGCAAGATCAGCGTGTATCGCTACGGCTCCTCGTGGAACCGGACGCGCTGGGGCTATCACGCATCGCCCGAGTTGCTCGCGCGGCTCAACCCGTTTGCGCGGAAGCTCGTGCATCCGCAGGACTACGTGCGGCCGCCGGGGACACCCGCGCGCTGGTAAGGCGCGGCGCGCGCGTGAGGTTGGATTTTGCGAGGGCGGACCGAGAGTGGTCCGTCCTTTTTTGTCGGTGCGCAGGAAGGGGCCGATCGAGGGTCGAGCGACCGGCTGACCAGTCGGCGGCGCGCTCCGCGCGCGGCTCGGGCGTGGCGTCACTCGGCAAACCACCGCGCGCGGAACGCACGGTCCACTGGGCGACGGAGAGGGTCTGACAATCGCCCGCGATTGACGCGGATTTACGCGACTGGCGGGGCAGATGTGGCGAGCCGAGGCTGCGGCGCTCGGCCTGCGTGATCCGAAAACTCCCGGCGAGACGTCGAGAGTCGCACGCGCGAACGCGTGAGCTCCCCGGGCGACGGAGGCGACCCCGGCAGTTTCCCCCGAGTCTGCGCTGGAAATGCCGCAGTCTTCCGTTGCGTTCGTGAAGGTGAAACGTAGAACCCGCGTTTTCACCTGCGCATGTCTTCCGCTCCCCGCCCCGCCTCTGCTCCTTCCCTCCGGCCGATCAAGAAATTGATGGCCGCCAATCGCAGCGAAATCGCGGTGCGGATCTTTCGCGCCGGCACTGAACTGGGGCTGCGCACCGTCGCGGTTTTCGCGCAGGAAGACCGGTTGAGCATTCACCGCTACAAGGCGGACGAGGCCTACCAAGTCGGCATCGGCAAGGGGCCGGTCGCGGCGTATCTCGACATCGACAGCATCGTCGCGGTGGCGAAGGAAAAAGGCGTGGACGCGATCCACCCCGGTTATGGTTTTCTTTCGGAGAACGCGGACTTCGCGCGGGCGTGCGAAAAGGCGGGCGTGATTTTTGTGGGGCCGCGAGCGGAACTGCTGGAGATGATGGGCGACAAGACGGCGGCGCGCGCGGTGGCGAAGCGGGTGAAGGTGCCGGTCCTGCCGGGCACGGAGGAGCCGGTGAGCGATCGCGATGAGGCGATGAAGATCGCGAAGACGATCGGGTTTCCGCTCATCATCAAGGCGGCGTTTGGCGGTGGCGGGCGCGGGATGCGCGTGGTGCACAAGGCGGCGGATCTGGCGGCGCTGCTGGACGAGGCGCAGGGAGAAGCGGGGCGGGCGTTTGGGAATCCGGCGGTGTTTCTCGAAAAATACATTCCGCGGGCGAAGCACATCGAGGTGCAGATTCTGGGCGACCGGCATGGCAACGTGATTCACCTGCACGAGCGCGACTGCTCCGTGCAGCGGCGGCACCAGAAGGTCGTCGAAGTGGCGCCGAGTTTTGGTTTGCCGGAAAAGATCATCAGCGAGTTGTGCGAGGCGGCGGCGCGGCTGGCGCGGGAGATTCGTTACGACAACGCGGGCACGATCGAATTTCTCTACGACCTCGACCGCCACGAGTGGTTTTTCATCGAGATGAATCCGCGCATCCAGGTGGAGCACACGGTGACGGAAGTCATCACCGGGCTCGATCTGGTGCGGGCGCAGATCTTGATCGCGCAAGGCCACGCGTTGCACTCGCCGGAGGTCGGCATGCCGGCGCAGGACGCGGTGCCGCGCAACGGTTACGCGATCCAGTGCCGCATCACGACGGAGGATCCGGAAAACAAATTCGTGCCGGATTACGGGCGGATCCTGGCGTATCGTTCGCCGGGCGGTTTCGGACTGCGGCTCGATGGCGGGATGGGCTACGCGGGCGCGGTGATCACGCCGTTCTACGATTCGCTGCTGGTGAAGAGCATCACGAGCGCACCGAGCTACGAAATCGCGATCCGGCGGACGCTGCGGGTGTTGAGCGAGTTTCGGATTCGCGGAGTGAAGACGAACATCCCGTTTCTCGAAAATCTCGTCGCGCATCCGGCGTTTCGGACGGGCGAGACGACGACGACGCTGATCGATACGACGCCGGAGCTGTTCAAATTCAAGCCGCGGCGCGACCGTGCGACGAAGCTGTTGAACTTCCTCGGCCATGTGATCGTGAACGGCAACCCGCACGCGAAGGGTTATCGGCCGGAGAAGCCGTTGCTCGCGGCGGCGGCGCCGGCGGCGGGTCTGGGCGAACCGCCGCGCGGCACGCGGCAGCTCCTGCTCGAACTGGGGCCGAAGAAATTCGCCGAGTGGACGTTGAAGCAGAAGCGGCTGCTGATCACGGACACGACGTTTCGCGATGCGCATCAGTCGTTGATGGCGACGCGGGTGCGCAGCTACGACATGCTGGCGTGCGCGCCGGCGGTGGCGCACCACGCGGCGGGGCTCTTCTCGCTGGAAATGTGGGGCGGGGCGACGTTCGACACGGCGATGCGTTTCCTGCACGAGGATCCGTGGGACCGGTTGCGCGAGCTGCGCGCGAGCATCCCGAACATTTGCTTTCAGATGCTGTTTCGTGGGGCCAACGCGGTGGGCTACACGAATTATCCGGACAGCGTGGTGGCGGGATTCGTGAAGCACGCGGCGGCGAGCGGCATGGATATTTTCCGGATTTTCGATTCGTTGAACTATCTGCCGAATCTGCGCGTGGGCATGGAGGCGGTGCAGGACACGCACGCGGTGTGCGAGGCGGCGATCTGCTACACGGGCGACATTCTCGACGCGCGGCGGGACAAGTTCGGCCTGACGTATTACGTGAAGCTGGCGCAGGAGCTAGAGCGGATGGGCGCGCATTTTCTCGCGATCAAGGACATGGCGGGCCTGTGCCGGCCCTACGCGGCGCAGAAACTCGTGAAGACGTTGCGCGAAGAAGTGGGGCTGCCGATCCACTTTCATACGCACGACACGAGTGGGATCGCGTCGGCCTCGATTTTGCGCGCGAGCGATGCGGGCGTGAGTGTCGTCGATCTCGCGCTGGCGTCGATGAGCGGGAGCACGGCGCAGCCGAACTTGAACTCAATCGTCGCCGCGCTGCAGCACACGCCGCGCGACACGCAGCTCGAGCTCGAGCAGTTGAACGCGTTCTCCGATTACTGGGAGCACGTGCGCGGATTTTACCGGCCGTTCGACACGGCGCCGAAGACCGGGTCGGCGGAGGTTTACCTGCACGAGATGCCGGGCGGGCAATACACGAATCTCAAGGAGCAGGCGTCGGCGATGGGCATGGCGCATCGCTGGCCGGAGATCGCGCGGACCTACGCGGAAGTGAATCAGCTTTTCGGCGACATCGTAAAGGTGACGCCGTCGTCGAAGGTGGTGGGCGATCTGGCGTTGTTTCTGTTTTCGCGCGGCATCAAGCCGGCGGATGTGGTGAACCTCGAGCCGGGCGCGACGCCGTTTCCCGAGAGCGTGATCGATATGTTGTCGGGCGGACTCGGCTGGCCGGAAGGTGGCTGGCCGGAGCCGATGTGGCGCGCGATCCTGGGCGACGCGGCGTTCAAGGCGGCGAAGGCGAAATACGCGGCGGCGACGAAGGCGAAGAAAACCGGACGCCTGAGTGCGAGTGCGGCGGCGGCGAAAGCGGCGGTGGGCGCGGCGGAACTCGCGAAACTGCGCGCGGAACTCGCGGAGAAGCTGCGGCGCGAACCGACGGAGGATGAGTTGTATTCGCACCTGATGTATCCGTCGGTCTTCGCGGATTTCACGAAGCACCAGCGGGAGTTTGGCGACGTGAGCGTGCTGCCGACGCCGGCATTTTTCTACGGGTTGAAACCGGGCGAGGAAATTTCGGTGGAGATCGAGGAAGGCAAGGTGCTCATCATCCGCTTGGTGTCGGTCGGCCCGGCGGACAAGGACGGCCGGCGGACGCTGAGCTACGAGTTGAACGGCATCGGGCGGGAGGCGTTCATCACGGACAAGAGCGTGGCGCCGAAATCGAAGGCGCGGGCGAAGGCGGATCTGGCGGACGCGTTGCAAGTGGCGGCGCCGATTCCGGGATTGATCGTGGTGCTGTCGGCATCGGTCGGCGCGAAAGTCACGAAGGGCGACAAGCTCTTCATGATGGAGGCGATGAAGATGCAGACGACGGTTTACGCGCAGGCCGATGGCGTGATCGCGGAAGTGCACGCGGCGGTGGGCGACACGGTCGAGGCGAAGGATTTGATCGTGAAGCTGCGGGCGGGCTGAACGGGGGGCGCGGCTGCGTCGTCGCCGGGACGCCCAGTCAGCGCAACGCTGCGGAGCGCGGCACCGTCACCGCTGGTCAACCACGCAATGTGGGCGCAATGAAGTTTTCGCCGCGGCGAAACGCGAGCGCCGCTTCGGTTACGCGCGGCCAGTCGATGGCGGGGCGCGCGGCGGATTCCGTGGTTACGGAGAAGTCGCGGGGCGGCAGAGGAGGTAGAGCCACATGGGCGTGCCGTCGGGCTGGCGTTGGACGGCGCCGGAGAGCGCGTCGAGGCCGGCGGCGGCGATTTGGGCGCGCCACCACTCGACGGGTTTCACGGTGAGGTGCAGGGGCGCACCGATGACTTTCGGGCCGAACGAGTCGGGAAAGAGGGCGATGCCGAGAAACACACAGCGCGTCGCGGCGAGGCAGAGGTTGCGCAGCACGGCGGGCACCTTGTCCGTGGGAATGTGTTCCATGACATCGGTGCAGACGACGGCGTCGTTGGGCGTGGGGAGGGCGCAATCGTCCCAGAGGCAGCCGGTGGTGAGCAGCGCGGCTTCGCGGCCCGCGAACCAAGGGTCGAGACAGTTGCCGGCGATGTCGAACCCGCGGATGGAAAATTCGGCGGCGTGGCGCTCGAGGATGCGCTGCATGAATTTCCCGGAGCCGCAGCCGGCGTCGAGGATCGAGCGCACGCCGAGGGTGCGGAATTGGGCGGCGAGATGCAGTTTTTCCAACGCATGCAGGCCGGGCGAGAAGCGGCGGTAGTCGTCGTGCCGCCACATGAATTCGTATTTGGCGCGCTCGTGGTCGGACGCGGTTTCGGCGGGAAGAGAGAGCATGAGACGGGAAATGAAGCGGCGATGGAAGCGATGGAATCGGCGACGAAGGCGGGTCAGTCGAAGCATCGGCACACGCGGCCCGGAGCTTGAGCGCGATCGGCGTCCGGCGCGCGGAACATGGCGGAAGGAAGCCGCGGCGCGCGTTGGCGGGCGCGGGGATGGGACGGGGGCGCGGGGTGCATTTCCTCATTCGGCAGGCTGCGACCAAGCGCGGTGGAGGCGGCGAAATGAGGGTTAGATTGTCGGGATGCGTAACGAGAAATTGCAGCCTAATAGGTTGCAATTGTCTTGGGCGATGGGACGGACAGATGTGAGGGCGAGGTGGGCACGCAGGTGCCCACGTTTCGAATTGGTCAGGGCGCGCGGCCGCCCATGAGCCAACGACGCGGATTACGGTTCGCGGTAGGGTTCCAACCAAACTGCCCTCGGTGGGGGCGTGGGCCGGGCGAGTTTGGCGCGCCATTCTGCGTCGGTGAGGCGCGTGGTGGAGTGGTCTTCGTAGTAGGGGATCACGGCACCGGTGCAGAGGATGTCGCGACCGTGCCACGGATAGAGCACGTAGAGCGCAGCCGGACGGCCGAGGGCGGCGGCGAAGGATTCGTCGTGCGCCGAGTCGCGGGCATACTCGGCCCAGCGAGGGACATCGTCCTCAGGTTTATAGGCGTCGCCAAAGTAGCCCAACACATAAGCGAGAGTCGTCCCATAGGACTTGACGAATTGCGCTTCCTCCACGTTCCAGTTGCGTTGCCGGAGTTGTTTTTGAACGAGCGTCTCCAAGCGAGCGACGAGGTTTTGCAGCGCGGTCCACCGGGCGGAGAGCAGCATGAATTTCTTGTGACCCTCAAGCGGCGGGAGTGGTTTGGATTCGACGTCGGCAGCGGAGGCGCGGAGCCCGGAGGCGAGGCGGGCAATGAGCGCGAGCCGGCGGGAGGGAGAATCCGCCCGACCTAGTTCAGAGACCGATTCCAACAGCTCGTCGGGCAAAGTCTCGCTCCCAGGAAAGTCGAGGAAGGCGCCGTAGGACGCGGCTAACGCGTCTGGGGATGACCATTCCCGCCCGCCGGTTTCGCGACCGGCGCGAATTTCCAGGGCGACCGCTTCGAGCATGGTCGCCTGCCTGCGATAAGACGCCGCGAGGCTCGCGCTCGTGCGCTCCAGTCCACCGGCGTCGGTGAGTTGTTCGCGCGCGGATTGGAGGAAGACGCTGAACCGGCGAAAGAAAGTGGGGTTGGGCTCGATGAATCCCGCCGGCAGTGAATGGATGCCGAGCGTGCTGACCGCGATTTTGCTTTGCAGCGTAAAGGTGTGATGCATCTGAGCCCAGCCAGCGAGAACGGTCTGTGCGGATTTGGCGGACCAGGCTTCACCGCTCATGAACGGCGGCGCTTCCGGATCGGCGGGCGAGAACTGCGCGGCAAGAAGCCAAAGGTAGCTCTCGTAAAGCGAGCGGTCGGCACCGGACGGATCTGGATCGTCCAAATTCAATCGGGATTGCACGTCGGCGCGGAGCGTTTGTCCGAGTCGGTCGCCGTCGGCGGCAAGCTGGCGGGTCATCCAAGTCGAACCGAGCAGAGCTGGAATCTGGCGGCTGTCGGGAGATTGCTGGTGATCAAGCAGGCCTTGAAAGATGATGGTGTCGGGGAGCAGCGCAGCGACCAGGACGTGAAAAGGTGCGAGGGTCTCGTTGCGAGGGGAGGGAAGCTGGAGTGTATCACGCACACGGCTGCGGAGCGGCGGCAATTCGGTGCGGGCCCGGGCGAGCTGCTCGGCCCAGCCGCGGCCGGAAGGGACGGAGTCGAAATTCACCAGCGATCCGGCGTCGACGAGGGAGCGATCCTCCGGCGGGGCGATCAGATCGAGATAGTTTTCGAAAAAGCTGTGGCCGAAATTGGACTTCGTTCGCGCAGCGTAGCCGAGCAGCGCGATGGCGCCAAACTCCTGATCGCGCTGAACACGGAACGGCACCGATTGCAGCCACCGGACGGCGCGAAAGTAGTCGGCGAGCACAGGATCATCAGCGTAAAAACCGACCGGCTTCATACGGCGGTAGTCGAGGGCGACGAACTCTGGTTGCGTGGGCGCAAGCCAGGCGGGCAGTTGCACAGCTTCGGAGGCGCGAATGAGGGCGACCTCCGCGGAGATGTCAGCGCGCACGGCGGGATCGAAGCGATCCAGCGGCGTGCCCAGAATCACCAAGGCGGGACCGACGGCGCGTTGCGCGAAAGCCCACGCGGGAGCCAGATCGGCCGCTGGGAACGGTGACCGGCCAAGCAGGATCCGGACTTGGGCGAGGACGCGTTCCAATTCGCCGCGGAGTTGGTCGGCACGGCTGAGTTCGAGATCGCGAAACGTTTCCTCGAAAAGTCCGTGAAACGCATTCAAGAGCGAGTCACTGGTGATGAAGGTTGGGGTGCGCGGCGAAGTATAGAACTCGAACATCTGGCGGTGCTCGCTTCGACCAAGAAGCAGGCCGTGGGCGGCGAGGCGGTCTCGGCCCGGCGTGGTGAGGAACAAGCGCTTCGCGGCGACGATCTGCCATTCGTCTTGCGGCAGGGCTTCGGGAAGGGGTGCCTCCGCTTTGGGCGCCGTGGCAGCGCGTTCGCGAGCGCCGACAGCCACGGCGATGGCGTGCGATCGGCGTTGGTCGGGCGTCAGCGAGTCGTCCCACGCGCGCCAGTCGACGATCCAGCGGTCGAGTGCGGCGTCGCGCTCCGGGGCGGTGAGTTGAGCGATGTCGGGGAACCCCGGCTCGGACGGAATCGCGGGGGAGGCGGGAGCCGCCCGAGAAGAGGATAAAAATACGGCCAAGGATAAAAACAGCATGCAACGAGAGAGCGCGCAGGGCATGGCTTGACGACAGCGCCGGACGGCGGCCCACGCAAGACGGAGAGATGGCGTGCGCGAGCGGAAAGGGGGCGAACGTGCGTTGGCGGGCGCGGGCAATGGGGCGGCAGAATTTTGGGAGGAATTCTTTATTCTGCAGGCTGCAACCGGCCGAGGCGCACAGACTAAGTGTCACCTAATCGGTTACACTCTCCTTGGAACGAAAAACACGGGCGGGTGAAGGCGAGAGTCGGATGGGATCGGAGGTCCGCATGAGGGAGAGAGCGCTGGGACGGGGATGGAGCGGAGGGACGGCGGATGTCGGCGGGTCGGGAGCGAGGGGAGCGGCGCAAAAAGCCGGGCTTGCGAGCGTCGTCGCCGCGATTAGGAACGGTGGCATGTCGTTCGAAACGCGTTTGCGGAAGGAGACGCCGCGGTGGGTGGCGGCGGGCGTCGTGACGGCGGAACAGGCGCGACGGATCGAGGCGTGGCATGCTGGGAACGAGGGAGCGGCGGCGCGGCGGTTTCTGGGCGTGCTGACGATGCTGGGCGGGGTGTTGTGCGTCGTGGGACTCGCGTTGGTCATCAAGGCGAATTGGGAGCACGTGCATCGGTGGTGGAAGCTCGCAACGCTCGTGGTGCTGCTCGGCGCGGCGTATGGGTTTGGCTTTGGGTTAAAGGAGGGGCCGCGGCAAATGGGGCGCACGGGCGGGGCGTTATTGATGGCGGGGTGCGGGCTGTTTCTTCTCGGGATCGTGCTCGTGGGGCAGATTTATCATTTGAGCGGATTGGTCGGCGACGCGGTGGCGTTGTGGATCGCCGGGATTGCGGCGGTGCCTTTTCTCACGCGGACGCGGGGAACGTTTTTCGTGCTGCTGCTCGCGGTGGATGCGTGGGTGTGGAGCAGTGCGGTGGAGCCCGGCGGGCGGTTGACGGGGCTCGCGGGCTTGCAGGGAAGCGAGGAAATGGCGCTGTTGTTTTCGCTGCTGTGCCTGTCGCTGGCGTTGTATTGGAGCGCGGCGTGGTGGAGCGCGCGGTGGCGGTCGTTTGCGGCGATGCAGCGCGCGTGGGCGTTGATCGGCGTGGGTGCGACGGTTTACGCGGCGGGATTTTTTCATAACGAATGGGTCGTGCGGTCGTCGACGTTGCTGGCGGAGCCGGCGGCGGTGGGGGTGGGGCTGGTGCTGCTGGTAAGCGCGATGGCGGCGCGCGTGGATTTCGCAGGCTGGCGGAGGTTGTCGCCGTGGTTGCTGCTGGCGGCGGTGCCCGCGGCGATCGCGGTCGGGGGATTTTTCGGGGAGACGACGCGCGTGGTTTGCGCGTGGTTGAGCAGTGGGGCGTTGGTGCTGCTCGGGGTGTTCATGGCGCGGGCGGGATTGCAGGAGGAAAAGCCGTGGCTCGTGAATGCGGGCATTGGATTCATCGCGCTGACGATTCTGACGCGCTATTTCGATGTGTTTGCATCGATGCTGGACCAAGGGCTGATGTTTCTCGTGAGCGGCGTGGTGGTGCTGGGACTGGGCTGGGTGCTGGAGGGGCGACGGCGGGTGTTGTTGCGCGCGATCCGGCAGGGAGGTGAAGCATGACGCGCGCGCGGTGGCTGATCGTGGTAGTGGCGCTGCAAGCGGGCTATCTGCTCGCGTGGGCGGGTTATCACGAGTGGGCGCGGGCGACGGGACTGGTGGTGCGGCTGGAGACGGCGCCGGTGGATCCGCAGGACCTCATGCGGGGCGATTACCTGGTGCTGCGTTACAAAATCAGCGACGTGGCGGTGCCGTGGAGCGAGCCCGAGGAGGGGGCGAGAGCGGGGCGCGACATCTGGGTGACGTTGAAACCGAAGGAGGGATTTTACGTCGTGGACCGGGCGTCGTGGACCGCGCCGACGAGTGCGACGGCGGGAATCGTGGTGCATGGGCACGTGCGCGGACCGGCGGTGAAGCGCGAGATGCGCGTGGATTATGGGATCGAGAAATATTTTGTGCCGGAGGGCAAAGGAACGCCGCGGTTCAAAACGATGGTCGTCGAGGCGGTGGTGGATGCGGACGGCGGGATGGCGATCAAGCGCGTGCTGGTGGACGGGAAATCGTATCCGTAGAGCAGGGCGGGGCGCGGGGAGAGGTGACGGTCGGCTTGCATCGGATAGGCGGAATAGCAGTGTGAAGCGCATGAGATCGGCGCGCTTTTTGATTCTCGTCGCAGTATTTCTCTGGCGCACAGTTTCAGGTCTGGCAGCGGGAGCACCGGAGCAATTCGTGCACGACGGGCGCATGGCTGAGCTGCAATCGGCGGCAGCGCTGTCGGCGGACGATCAGCTTGAGTTGGCGCTGGCGCTCGATGAGCGCGGGCGGGCGGAGGACGCGGCGACGCATTACGCGGCCGCGGCGCAAGGTAATATCGGGGCGGCGGAGCTGCGGCTGGGCGCGATGACGGAGGTGGGGCGCGGGGTCTCGCAGAGCTACGAGGAGGCGCGGAGTCATTATGAACGAGCGGTCGCGCTGGGTGTGGCGGAGGCGAATTTGCGCTTGGGGATGCTTTATCTGGAAGGCTGGGGCGTGAAAGCCGATCCGGCGGCGGCGGAACAGCACATCGCACGCGCGGCGGAGGCGGGGTATGTTCCGGCGCAAAAAATCCTGTCGGACATGTTCTTCACCGGCGTGGCGGTGAAAAAGGATCTAAACCAAGCGCTGGCTTGGGCGGAGAAGGCCGGCGCGAAGAGAGACCCGGAGGCGTTCACGCGCATCGGCCTGGTGCGGCAGGCAGCGGTGAAATTGCCGCAGGACCTGCAGCTCGCGCGGGAATGGTATCAACTCGCGGCGGAGCAGGACTACACGCGCGGAATGCTGGCCATGGCGGCGACGTTTCTGCGGCCGAATGCGGACAAGGCGTCGATCGAGATCGGCTTGCGCTGGCTGGATCTGGCGGCGGAAGGAGGGAGTCGATCGGCCGCGTTTTACCGCGCGGGCGCGTGGTTGCGTGCCGGGCCAGCGACGTCGGCGGCGGACAGCGCGAAAGCGCGCGCGCTGCTCGAGCAAGCGGCGATAGCCGGCGAGCCTTCCGCTCTTGAGGTGTTGCAACTGGAGACTGCGGACCGGCCGCTCGCGGCCGCGTTTGCCTATGTCATGAGGGTGCCTTTCGAGGAACGCTATGTGCAACGGCTCGCGAGGACGGCGCCGCCGTTGACGGCGGGCACGCGCGTTCCACAGCCGATAAAAATAGTGTCGCCGCTTTATCCGCCGGCGCTCCGGCTGCAGGGTATGGAAGGCAACGTGCTGGTGACGTTTGTGGTCGATCCGACGGGGCGGGTCCGAGACGCGCATGCGATCAAATGCACGCATCCGGGGTTCGCGGAGGCCGCGGAAATAGCGGTGGCGCAGTGGCGCTTTGCCCCGGGAGTGAAGAAGGGCCGCGTTGTGTTTGCGCAGCTGGCCGTCCCGGTCGAATTCAAGCTCACCGACGTCGCGAAGACAGGCCGTGGGTCACGCTCAAACGCGCGCGAGCAAGCGGTCGCAGACGAGCAGTAGGCGGGCGCGGAGGGGTTCGCCGCGGGTGGTGAAGGTGCGCTGGCGGGCTTCGTAGTCGGCACGGCCGGCGGGGGTTTCGATGGGAATGGGTGCGTAGCCGAGGGCGCGGAGATCGTAGGGACTCGCGCGCATGTCGACTTCACGGATTTCGGCGGCGAGCGCGAAGCAGTCGGCGATCAACTCGGACGGCGTGAACGGCGCGAGTTTGAAGGCCCACTTGTAGAGATCCATGTTGGCGTGGAGACAGCCGCGTTGTTCGTGTTGCGAAACGGTTTCGCGCGCGGGTTGCAGGCGGTTGAGCGGGCGGGCGGGCGGAGTGAAGAAGCGAAACGCGTCGAAGTGCGTGCAGCACAGCGCGCTCGACTCGACGATGCGCGCGAGCTCGGCGGGCGGGAAGCGCAGGGGATGATTGTTGTGCCGGATCTCGTCCGGCGTCTGGCGGTAAACCATCGCCCATTCGTGCAGGCCGTAGCAGGCGAAGAACGCCGGACGGGATTGCATCGCGGTGAGCAAATCGCGGAGCCACGCGACGAAGGTGCGGCGATGGGCGGGGAGCGCGGCGAGGTTGAGGGCGATGCCGTCGGCGGTCGCGTGATAACCGGGCCAGCGCAGAAATTCACGGGCGCCGTCGCCGGCGAGGATCACATCGGGGCCGGGATGCCAGCGGCGGAGCCACGCGGGGCGGAACGCGTAGTAGTGAAAGAGGAAATCGAGGACGGGATGTTTCTCGCCGCGGGCGGCGCGGGCGTGATGCGGATCGGTCCACGCACGGACGCGGGTTTCGTGGGCGGATTGGCGGGCGCGCCAGGCGGATTCGGGAAGGAGGATGGGCGCGGAGGTGGCGCGGGGTGGAACGATGCGGGGTGAGGGCACCCCGCCCACAGGAGAGGGCGGAGGGGCAGAGGACGCGGATGAGGCGGAGAGGAAATTGGACGTGGGCGTTGGCGTGCCGAAGAGAGAACGAGAAAGAGAAAGTGGAACGAGAAAGATTTTTTCGAGGGCGGCGGTGGGTGGGGCGCGCACTGGAAGCGCGCGGGGCGCGAGATGCGGGGTGAGGGCACCCCGCCCACAAGGAGGACGGATGCGGCGATGCGGGGTGAGGGCACCCCGCCTACAAGGAGGAGAGATGCGGAAAGCGGCGGGAGGGCACCCCGCCTACACGGAAGGGGGGAGGAGCGGCGCGGGTTATTTGGCCCAGTCGACGGGGACCGCAGGGGGGAAGGTGGAGGAGAGTTCGCGCGGTTGGCCGTCGGTGAGGCACTGGTGCACGGTTTCGATGATTTCGACGACGTGCGCGGCATGGGCGCCTTGCGCGCGGTGCGGGCGGTTTTCGCGGATGGCGTGGGCGAGCTCGATCACGCCGCGGCCGAACTCGGTGCCGGGCGTGGGCACGCGGGCGGGAAGCACGGGCGTGCGGCGGTCGCCGTCTTCGAGGCGGCTGAACCAGATGGGCGAATCGAAGGCGGCCCAGGAATCGAGCGCGAGCATGCCTTGGTCGCCGTGGACTTCGAGGCCGTGCTGGCGGGTGTGGCCGCTGACGTAGAAGTTGGCGGTGACGCGGGCGCGGAGGCCGTGGGCAAATTCGATGATCGCGCAACTCCAGTCGGGTGTGGTGAAGCTGTAGGGCTGGCCGTCTTTGGTGACGCGGTGGGGATGGATGAGGCCGCCGGCGGCGGTGACGCGTTGCGCGGGGCCGAACCAGGCGCTGAGGAGCGTGAGCGGATACACGGCGACGTCGAACATCGGGCCGACGTCGTAGAAGGGTTTCGGATTCGGATGCCAGGTTTCGATGCGGCCCCAGTTGACCTCGGCGTAAGCGATGCGCGGCGGGCCGATGAGGCCGTCGCGGACGAGTTTCCACGCGGTCTGCTGGGCTTCGCCGAGCCAGGTGATGGGCGCGGCGCTGAGGCGAAGATTTTTGGCGGTGGCGAGGTCGACAAGGCGTTGGGCGTCGGCGTAGCGCGTGGCGATGGGTTTCTCGCTGTGCACGTGTTTGCCGGCTTCGAGGCAACGGGTAATGACTTCGACGTGGGCGTGGTGGATGGTGAGGTTGACGACGACGTCGACCGCGGGATCGGCGAGGACTTCGTCGAGCGTGGCGTAAACGCGGCCGGCGGAATATTGGTCAACGAAGGCCTGCGCGCGCGCGGGATCGAGGTCCTGGGCGCCGATGATTTTCACCTCGGGGTAGGATGCGAGGTCGCGGGCGTAGGCGCCGGAGATGTTGCCACAACCGACGATGGCCACGCGCACGGGTTCGCCGGCCGGCGCGGCGGACTGGCGGCCGGCGCGGAGCCATTCCTGCACGAGCGGCAGGGAGGCCTGGAGGTCGGCGCGCGGGTCGGCGTCTTCGGGTTCGTGTTCGAGGGTGATCGCGCCGCGGTAGCCGAGCGAAGGCAGTAGTTTCACGAAGCGCTCGACGGGGACGATGCCGGCGCCGAGGCGGCAGGTTTCGTGGCCGAGGTCGGCGAAGGGCAGACCGGTCTTCGCGGGGCGCGGCGCCTTCACGTCCTTGAGGTGAATGTGTTTCAGGCGCGGCGCGAGGGCGCGGAGGGCTTCGACGGCGTCGAAGCGCTGCGTGCCAAACCAGCCGGTGTCGAGCGTGACGCCAATGACATCGGCATCGCCGGCGCCGAGGCGGGCGAGGAGTTCGGCGGGGTTTTTCTCGGGATGATTTTCGAGGCCGAAGACGAGGCCGAATTCGCGGAGGGTCGCGACGAGGCCGGCGCGATCTTTTCCGAGCAGCGCGGTGGCTCCGCCGAGGACGGGAATGTGCAGATCCTGGCAAAGCCGGCAGGCGGCGCGGAATTCCGGGAGCGTGTGGCCGAAACTGCCGGCGTAGGACGTGACGCGGAGCTGGCGTTGGGCGAGGAGGCGGCGGGCGATGGCGATGTGTTCGGGCGTGGCCCACAGGAAATGCAGATGAGCGGTCCAGAGATCGATCGCGGTGAAGCCGAGCGCGGTGACTTCGCCGAGCATTTCATCGAAGCGGGCGGCGAAGGTATCGAGGGGGGAGAACCACGCCTGCGCGGCGGCATCGCCCTGGCCCCAGCCGTTGGACATGCGATAGCCGAGTTGGCGGGCGACGAAGTTGGCGGTGGTGAAGGAGATTTGGTTCATGGGGAGGAAAGCGGAGCGAGTAGCGGAGTGGTAAATATGGAGTAGGGCGGGTGCGTGGGGCGGGCGGCCAGATGCGGGGTGAGGGCACCCCGCCTACAGGGGAATGGCAGTTATCAGGCGGCGGAGTCGGCGAGGGTGCGGGTTTGGAGGGCGCGCAGGAGAGCGGGGCGGGTGACTCGACGGTGGAAGTGCACGCGGACTTGCTTCGGTTCGTCGGGATAGAGATCGAAGAAGTTGTCGCTGGCGAAATGCGGAAGGCCCGGAAATTCGAACGCGAAGCGGTGTTGGAAAACGGGCGAGCGCACCGTGAGCAGCGCCTCGGTGGGCGAGACCAGGCGCAGGCTCACGCGAGGCCGGGCGCGGGGCAGCGCGACGAAGCGGGGGACGGTGAGGAAGATCGTTTCCTCGCTCACGCAGACGGCGTCGAGGTCGAGCGCGATGCGGAGGTAAACGTTGTCGCGACCGTAGCGCGCGAGCAGCGCGGCGAGATCGAGGGTGTGCTGGCGGATGCTTTCGCCGTAGCGGAGCGCGACGCGTTTTTTTCCCGCGAGGAGGATGCGTCCATCGACGTGAAACAAATCCCAGCGCAAGGTGCCGCGGGCGGCGGCGGGGGCATCGTAAACGGTGTAGAGGTGCACTTCGCGCACGGAGGAGCGGCGGTAGTTGCCGATGACGGTGCTCTCTTCGCCGGGGACGTGGGCGCTGACGAGCGCGGGGGCGAAGTAGCGGCGCGTGGCGTAGTGGAGCGCGCGCCAGCGGCCGTTGAATTCGATCGAGCTGGCGGAGGTGACGGGCCAGCAGTCGTTGAGCTGCCAGTAGAGCGCGCCCATGCAGCGCGGCATCTGGCGGCGGTAATGTTCGACGGCGACCTGCATGGAGAAGGCCTCGTTCAACTCGGAGAGGTAGCAGAGCGCGTCCTGATTTTTGGGGTAACGATAGAGGCGGGAAACGTAGTCGAGGACGATCTGGTTGCCGGCGGGATGTTTCTGATGGTTCTCCATCACGGGGCCGAACACGTTGTTCTGGCCGGGCGGGCAAAACGTGGCCTGGGCCTCGGGCGAGGCGAAGGCTTGCATGCCGAATTCGGAGACGAAGCGGAACTGCCACTTCTCGTATTCCTTCACGGAACGGCCGGCGTGCCACACGGCCCAGAAATGGGTGTCGCCGCTGATCTCGCCGAGCTTGGTGTCGGTGTAGTCGTTGCTGCGGCCGTCGCCGCGATAGGGTGACGTGGGCCAGTAGGGCGTGACGCCGTCGTGCGCGGCGACGGCGGCGGGGAGCGCGTCGTGGAAGAGCGCGTGGTAGTTGCGGCGCAGATCGGGGGAGGCCTGAAGGGCGTCCCAGTTGAGCGTTTCGATTTCGTTGTTGCCGCACCAGAGGGCGAGGCAGGCGCGGTGGCGGAGGCGGCGGATTTGGGCGTCGGCCTCGGCGCGGACGCTGGCGACAAAGGCGGCGTCGCCGGGATAGAGGACGCAGGCGAACATGAAATCCTGCCACACGAGCAGGCCGAGTTCGTCGCAGAGATCGTAGAAGGATTCGTCTTCGTAAATGCCGCCGCCCCAGACGCGGAGCATGTTGAGGTTGGCGGCGGCGGCGGCGCGGGTGTCGCGCGCGTAGTCGTCGCGCGTGAGGCCGGCGACGAGGATGTGCGCGGGCACCCAGTTGGCGCCCTTGGCGAAGAGCGGGCGGCCGTTGACGACGAAGCGAAACGATTCGCCCCATTGGTCGGCGCTGCGGTCGAGCGCGAGGGTGCGCAAGCCGATGCGTTGGGACCATTGGCCAAAGGCGCGGCCGTCAGCCTCGAAGGCGGCGACGTGGACGGTGTAGAGCGGTTGCGCGCCGTGGCCGTTGGGCCACCAGAGTTGCGGCGCGTCGAGGGCGAGCGTGAGCGTTTCGGCGGGGCCGCGGAGCTCGGCGACCGTTGTGCCGTCGAGGGCGATGGTAACGTGATAGGTGACTTTCGGATCCGGGCGGGCGAGTTCGGGGGTGAGCGTGAGGGTGACGGCGGTGGCCGCGGCGGGAGCGGAGGCGCGGCGGCGGGGGGCGGACGGGCGGGCGTCGGAGGTGGGAGCGTGGTGCTGTGCGACGCGGACGGACTCGAGGCGGTTGGTGGTCCAGGCTTCGAGGCGGAGGTCGCGCCAGATGCCGGCGGTGAGGAGGCGAGGCGCCCAATCCCAGCCGAATTGGGACGGTTGCTTGCGGAGGACGGAGCCGCGGCCGACGGCGTCGTTGAACTCTTTCGGCTGATGTTCGGGGCGCGTCGCGCGGACAGCGGCGGCGGCGCTGGCGAAGACGATGCGCAGTTCGTTGCGGCCACGGCGGAGGTGGGCGCGGACGGATACGCGCAGCGGGACGAACATGTTGTCGGACGTGGCGACGCGGCGGCCGTTGAGATAGACGGTGGCGAGGGTGTCGAGGCCGTCGCACACGAGATCGATTTCCGTCTCGGCGAGCAGGGGGGCGGGCGCGGTGAAGGTGGTGCGATATTCCCAGTCGCGCTCCTCAATCCATTGGAGGGAGAGCTCGTTGGTGCCGAAAAAGGGATCGGGAATGAGGCCGGCGCGCTGGAGGTCGCGGTGAACGCAGCCGGGGACGGCGGCGGAGTGCCAGCGGGAGCGTTGGGTGGCGTCGCGGAATTGCCAGGCCGCGGAAGCAAGGGGCAGGGTGGTCATGCGGGGGAGACGAAACCAAGTGTTCAAACACGTGAGGTGCAACCGGCCCAGCCGAAAGGAGTGAAAATGCGAGGGAGCGGGGTGAGACGGAGAGCGGGAAGGAGCGCTGAGCGGGGAGGCAGTGAAGGTGGATGAGGCGGCGAGGGCGCAGACGCGCGGAGCGGGGTGAGGGCACCCCGCCTACATTAGGGAGCGGGTCAGGGGCGGAGTCGCGCGAGGAGTTCACGGACGCCGTCGATGGGAGAGCCGCTCACCGGTGCGAGGGCGAGCGGGGTGCGCGCGGCGAGGGCGGAGTGGACAACAGGGTGAATGAGGATCGGGCCGCTGAGGCCGGCGGGCAGGACGTCGAGAGCGGTGTCGGGAAAAAGTTTCGTGGCAACGCGGGTGGCGAGTTCGGCGAGTTCGAGCACGGAAGCGACGACGAGTTGATGCGCGGTGGCATCGCCTTCGCTCGCGAGGCGGAGAAGGGCGGGCGCGAGGCCGGCGATCTTCTGGCTGGCTTGCGGATCGTGGTAGAAGAAACGCGTGAGGGCGCCGGCGTCGGCGAGGCCGGTGTAATCGCAGAGCGTGGTGGCGAGACGCGAGGGAGGGCCCCAGCCTTGGAGTTCGAGGAGGGCGCGGGCGATCGCGCGCCGGCCGAGGTCGTAGCCGCAACCGGGATCGCCGAAGCGCCAGCCGAGTCCGCCGGCGTAGTGCAGGGCACCCGCGGCGTCGCGCGCGGCGACGAACGAACCGGTGCCGGCGTGGAGCACGAGGCCGGGCTGGCCGTGCGTGGCGAGTTCGAGGACGGGGAGGGAATCGTCGGCGGTTTGCACGGCGCCGAAGCCGGAAAGGGTGGCGGCGAACTCGCGCCAGAAGGCGCGGTTGCCCGCGAGGCAGAGGAGCGTGGCGGAAATCGTTTCGCCGGCGGGGACGGCGGCAGCGAGCGCGCAAAGGGTGTCGGTGACGACGAGGCGCGCCTGATCGGCGCCGGCCACGCTGGGGTTGCAGCCGGGAGCGAGGTGGCGCGCGAGGATGTCGCCGTGCACGTTGACGAGGATGCCTTCGGTTTTGGTGCCGCCGCCGTCGAGGCCGATTTTGCAGCTCATGGGAAAGGATTAACCACGAAACACACGGAAGACACGAAAGGGAAAAGCGGCCGAGGGAAACGAAGTGGTGGGGGCCGGCGAATCACGCGGAGAGACGCGAAGGCCGGAGCGCTGGGGGCAGTGAAGCCGGCGCGGGCTGGCTTCAGGCGAGCTGGCGGGAGAGGCGGCCTTTGTAGGTCTGGCCGAGGGCGCGGTTGTGTTCGATCGCGCCGGGGAGGTTTTGACTGCGAAGGAGCGGGAGCGGATGGCCGTGGGTTTTGAGCCAGTCGATGGTGGCGAGCATGAGCCAGTTGAGGACGGAGGCGCCGATGAAGGTCGACGTGGGGCCGGCCATGACGCCTTCGCCCGTATCGACGATCGCATCACCGGGCACGCCGCCGTTGTCGAGGGTGTAGTCGGCGACCTCGAAGAGGCGTTGGCCACCCGGGTGTTGGGAGGGCGTGATCTCGGACATGGCGCGGCAGGTGAGCGCGACGACGGTGAGGCCTTTTTTCTTGGCGTAGAGGGCGACGTCGATGGGAGAGGTGTTTTTGCCGGAGTTGGAGATGACGAGGACGATTTCGCCGGGGAGGAGTTGATATTGGCGGTCGTAGCGTTCGATGAGTTTGGTGCCGTAGCCGGGCAGGTTTTCGATGAAGCCGCCGGTGGGATCGATGATGCCGGTGACGCAGACGAGTCCGCCGGCGCGGCCGATGATTTCGCGGGAGATGAGTTCGCTGTGACCGGAGCCGAAAGTGTGGATGACGCCGCCGCGGGCGATGGATGCGCCGAGGAGGGGCGCGAGCGCGGTGAGCGTGGGGGCGTTGGCGGACCAGGCGCGGGCGAGCAGGTCGTTGGCGCGGGAGAAATAGGCGTCGGAGAGAGGAGAGAGCGTCATGGGAAATGGGAGGGTCGGGAAGCGGGGAGCCGGGGGCGCACTTTTGTCCGGGCGGGGCGCGAGACGAGATTCTTTTTCCTCGGCAGAGGTGCGGGCGGCTGCCAGAACGGCGGCTCTTATGCGCCCCCTCGTATCGTCCGGCTGGTTGTTGGCTGCGTTGTTAATTTCGCCGGTGCTTGCGAGCGCGGCGAATCAGCCGGCGCCGCCGGCGTTGGTGCCGATCGAGGATTTTGCGCAGACACCGATCGTGTCAGGCATGCGGATGTCGCCGGACGGCAAGGCGGTGGCCTACACGGCCTCGGCGGACCAAAAAACGGCGATCGTGATCAAGGACCTGGACACGGGCAAAGTGTCGGGCGTGGACGATGGGTGGGCGCCGACGTGGGTGAATGACGGGCGGATCGCATTTGGGGGAAATGGCTTCGCGGCGATCGATCGCGATGGGTCAAACTACAAGGGGCTCGCGGGACGGGCGCGGCAAATGGAGACGCATCAGGTCGATGGCTTGCTCGTAGCGCCGTCTCCGATCTTCAGCGAGTTCACGACGAAGGCGAACAAGGATGACGTGCTGCTGCTGCAGTATGATTATCCGAACTGGCGGGGGCGTTACTCGATTATATTATCTTTTCCGCATGTGCTGCGAATGGACACGCGGTCCGGCGGTTTCATGCGCATGGTGGAAAATCCAGGGGATGTCATGGGCTGGGGTTTGGACGCGAGCGGCGTCGTGCGCGTGGGCGTGGAATACAATAAAGGTCTCTACCGGGTGCTGTATCGCGATGACGCGAAGCAGGGCTGGCGGGTCTTGAAAGGGCTGGACTGGGAGCGGCGCGGGACCTCGGTGCGGGGGATGAGCGCGGACGGCAAGCAGCTCTATCTCGGCCGGATTTCAGACAACGGAAAGTGGGCGCTGTATACTTACGATATCGCCGATGAAAAGATGGGCGAGATGCTGCTCGGTCACGCGAAGTATGATATCGGCTCGTTCGACGGTGATGGCTCGGAGTTGATGCTCGCCCGCCAGACGCGGGAGCTCCTCGGGGTGCGTTACGTGGCGGAGATTCCGAAGACGCAATGGTTCGACCAGCAAATGGCGTCGATCCAAGCGGCGCTGGACAAGAGCCTGCCGGAGCGCATCAACACGATCACCGACATGGATGTGGCGCGGCAGAGGTTTTTGGTGAACTCCTCTTCGGCGCGCGATCCGGGCACCTATTACGTTTTCGATCTTGGGAAGCAGCAACTGACTCCGGTGATGGCGACGATGCCGTGGATCAAGCCGGACCAGATGGCGGAGATGATCCCGATCACCTACAAGTCGCGCGATGGGCTGCCGATCCACGGTTTTCTTACGCTGCCGGCCGGGCGGGGCACCAAGAAGCTGCCCTTGGTGGTGATGCCGCACGGCGGCCCGTTTGTGCGGGAGACTTATCGCTTCAATCCCGACGTGCAGTTCCTGGCGAATCGGGGCTACGCGGTGCTGCAGATGAATTTTCGTGGTTCGCCGGGCTTCGGGCAGGCGTTTCTCGACGCGGGAAAGCATCAAGTGGGCACGGGGATGATCGACGACATCACCGATGGTGCGAAGTGGGCGATCGCCAAGGGGATCGCGGATCCCGATCGCGTGGCAATCATGGGCTGGAGTTACGGCGGCTACGCGGCGCTGATGGGCGTCATTCGGGAACCGAAATTATTCCGGTGCGCGATCGACCTCGCGGGCGTGACGGATTGGAAGGCGATCTTGAAATACGACAACGAAGTGAGTCCGAACTCCCTGCCGTATACGCGTGATTACATTGGGGATTTTCAGAAGGACGCGGCGGCGCTCGACGACATTTCGCCGGTCTATCACGCGGACGCGATTCAGGTGCCGCTCCTGCTGGTTTACAGTAAGTCGGACGATACGGTGCACTACGACCAGGCGACGGCGATCACCAAGGCGTTGGACAAGGCGGGCAAGCCCTACGAGTTCATGGCGAAGTTCAACGAAGGGCATGGTTTCTACGAGAAGAAGCACCGCGTAGCGCTTTATCAGACGATCGAGGCGTTTCTCGCGAAGAACATGGGTCCGGCGGCGGCGGGTGCCGCGACGGGCGCGAACTGACGCGCGGCTGTCCGGGCGAGGCGGGCGCGGGCGCGGGAAGCGCACGCGCCGGCGGCGGGGACGGAGGCGATGCGGGGGGGGGCGAGTGCGCGCGAAGAAAGCCAAGGCATGGGACACAGGGTTCACCGCGCTCCGACACGGAGAAAAGGCAGGAGGCCGGTCGATGGTCGGGACGTGAGAGGGCGACGGGTGTTTCGCGTCGAGTGGACGGGCTAAACTGCCGCGCGGCGGAGCGCACGGCCCACTTGGGTTGGCGTGTCGCGCAACTGGATTCGCGGCTGAGCCGGCGAAGGCGGGGAAGAACTCTCACGCGCGCGGAGTTCGCGGAGGGCGTCGGCGGCGATCCAGCGGGCGGCAGAGGAGTCGAGGCGGGCGATGCGCGCGGCTTCGGCGAGCGCGGCGCGGTGGAGGCGCGGGTTGCGTTTGCCGATCTGGCGGAGCGCCCAGTTGACGGCTTTGCGCACGAAGTTTCGTTCGTCGGTCGCTTCGCGGGTGATGACGGGAAGGAAGTCGAGGAAGACGGCGTCGGGCAGTTCCTTGCGATGCACGGCCATGCCGGCCATGACGGCGAAGGCGGTGCGTTTCACGAATTCAGCACGGCGCGCGCTCCAAGCGTGGGCCTGGGCGGCGGCGAAGGGGGTGCGGTCGACGAGGAAGGCGAGGGAATCGGCGAGGGCCCAGTTATCGGTGTCGCGCACCCAGCGGTCGGCTTGGCTGGATGTGAGTTGGGGCGGGTCGGCGACGAAGGTGGCGAGGAGACGGGCGTCTTGAATACCGCTGGCCCATAACGCGAGCGCGAGGGCATGATCGCGGCGGTGCGGGCGCGCAAGGGTGCGCAGAACGGGAATCGCGATGCCGAGGTGTTCACCGGCGGGGCGGACGCCGAAGCGGTGTTGTCCGGCGATGGCGGTGTCGCTGCGCAGTGAGCGCAGGTAGGCGATGAGGGCTTCGGCCGCAGCGGAACTCATGCTGAGGTTACTCGTCAGGAATCGAGTGATCGACGTTGAGGGTCAGGAGCGAAACGTCGGCAAAAACCACCAGCGATGGAGGGAGTTCGTCGCGTTGGCGAATGCGCGGCGCCGGGAAAACGTGTTGGGTCGCGGGAAGCCGCGGGGCGTCGGTCGGGCGGCGGGGTTTTAAGATGCGGGCGCGGTGCGGGTGCGGCGCGCGCGGACGGCGGCGGCGAGGGTGGCGAGGACGGGGAGGGTTTTTTCCCACGAGAGGCAGGCGTCGGTGATGCTGCGGCCGTAAACGCGCGGTTCGGCGCGGTAGTCCTGGGTGCCGCCGACGAGGTGGCTCTCGAGCATGACGGCGGCGAGGGCGCGTTCGCCGGCGGCGAGTTGCGCGGCGAGTTCGGCGGCGACGGCGGGCTGGCGTTCGGCGTCTTTGCCACTGTTGGCGTGACTGCAATCGATCATCACGTGCGGCGGGAGCTGGTTGGCGCGGAGGAGTTCGGTGGCGGCGCGGAGGTGGTCGGCGGAAAAGTTGGGGCCGCGCGTGCCGCCGCGGAGGACGAGGTGCGTGTGCTCGTTGCCGGTGGTGCCCATGACGGCGGGCGCACCTTCGCGGGTGAGCGAGGGGAACCAGTGGGGATGACGGGCGGAGCGGATGGCATCGATCGCGACCTGGAGATCGCCGTCGGTGCGGTTTTTGAACCCGACGGGCATGGAGAGGCCGGACGCGAGCTCGCGGTGGATCTGGCTCTCGACGGTGCGCGCGCCGATGGCGCCCCACGAGACGAGGTCGGCGTAGTATTGCCCGAGCGTGGTATCGAGAAACTCGGTGGCGACGGGGAGGCCGAGGGCGACGACGTCGAGCATGAGTTTGCGGGCGAGGCGGAGACCGGCGTTGATCTGAAAACTGCCGTCGAGAAACGGGTCGTTGATGAGGCCTTTCCAGCCGACGACGGTGCGCGGTTTTTCAAAATACACGCGCATGACGAGGAGCAGCGTGTCCGCGTAGAGTGGGGCGAGGTCGCGAAGGCGTTGCGCGTAGTCGAGCGCGGCGGCGGGATCGTGAATCGAACAGGGGCCGACGATGACGAGGAGACGGTCGTCCTGGCCGGTGAGGATGGCGGCGATGTCGCGGCGGCTGCGGGCGATGAGCGCGGCGCTGGCGGCAGTGAGCGGGAGATCGTCCTCCAGCACGGCGGGCGCGATGAGCGGTTTGGTGGCGCGGATACGCAGGTCGGCGGTCGGCTGGTTCATGGCAAAGGGGTTGACCGTAGGCGGGCGGCGACGGCAAAGGCAAGCGGAGCGAGCGCGCGTCAGGTGGGCGCGGAAGGCAGGCGGCAACGCGAGGCAGCAGAACCACGAATGGACACGAAGAAACACGAATGAAAGCGAAGTGCGGCGGGATCTGACAAACCACCGCGCGCGGAGCGCCCGGTCCACCAGCGCTGCGTCAGTATGAAATGCGTGCGGCGATAGGGCAGGCGCTCCGCGGGCCTACGCTGCGAGTTTCACGCGCGGAAAGGAGCGTGGCGATGTCACCGGCGTGGCGCGGCTCGGCGGCTGAGGCAGGTGCGCCAAATCCACCACGCGAAGAGCAGTTGAAAGGGGAGGCGCGCCCACAAAACCCAGCGGGGCAGATCGACGCCGGGCCAGCCGTGGAGAGCGACGTGAACGTTCGCGGGAAACACCGCCACCAGTAACGCGAGGAGGCCCCAACCGGCGAGGCGGCGCGTCGCGGGGAGGAAAACGCCGAGGCCGCCGAGGATTTCCGCGAGGCCGCTGATCGCGAGCAACGCGCCGGGCGCGGGCAGCCACGGCGGCATCATCGCGAGATACGGTTGAGGATGGAGAAAGTGGTTGGCCCCAGCGGCGATGAAGAAGAGGCCGAGGAGCCAGCGACCGTAAGGTAACGAGGATGCGCGCATGGCCACGGGGATGTAGTCAGCGAGAAATGAGCGTGGTGCGCCGCCAACGGAAACGAAAGGCGGTCTCTTTACGATGAGCCACAAGCCGCATGAGAGGCGTGTGAATCAACTTCAAGGATTCATCCGAGCCATCGACCGAGTTAAAAGTAGGGAGCGAAGGAGTCGCCAAGCCTAGCCTGCGCTCGCTGTTGGGCGGACATGGCCCGCTCTACAACACCAGCCGGCCGCCTGCCCGTGTACAAGCGGCGCGGAGGAGCTGGTCGAGCGACGCGAGGGGCAGGCCCTTGCGCAGGGCCAGTTCAAGGTAGGCGGCATCGTAGGAGGTGAGGTTGTAGCGTTCGCCCAGCCCCAGAATCTTGTTCCAAGCGAGAGAGCCCGTCTCGTCGTCGATTTCGATGTCGAGGGTCTTGAGCGTGGCGAGGTATTTCTCCACGCCGGCTTTGTCGATGCGCCCGCGTCGTTGAGCACCGAGCATGACGTTGGCGATTTCGAGCGGCCAGACCGCGGGCACCCAAGCGTGAGCGCCTTTGACCAGGTCATCCATCAAGGACTCGGTGGCCGGAGTAACTTCGTCCGCGAACACCCAAGCCAGCGCGGCCGAGCAATCCAGGACGAAATCGTTCATCGGCGGCCTTCTTCGATCAGCTCGCGAAGAGAGGTGCCGTTGAGCGCATAGCGCGGACGCACCGCGCGCAGTTCGGCGACGGCGCGTTTGCGGCGGGCGGCAGCAGCGTCATTGACCGGCACGAGCCTCGCAACCGGGGTGTTATGCTTGGTGATGGTGATCTCGGCGCCCCGACCGACGCGTTCGATCAAGTCTGAGAAACGATTTTTCGCTTCAAAGGCACCCAGGGTCACAGAACGCGTTTTCATAAATACAGGCTGGAAAAAAAGGCCTGTTTGTCAACGAGCCGCTCGCCGGCCCGCCACGGGAGAATGTAAAGGATGATGTTTTGCCCGCACTGCAGCACGACCCGGGCGGTTTTTTCGCCCACAGATCTGCAGAGCACTCACGGCGAAAACGCCTCCCGTGCCTGCGGCCAAATGCGAAGGGGCGCGACGAATGGTCGTCGCGCCGGTGGCGAGATCAGGCCGATTTGGCGGCGAGGCGGGCGTCGATGGACGCGCGGCCGGCGCCGTAGATCATCACGATCAACGCGAGGCCGAGCGCGAGGAGGTGGTATTCGAAGCCTTCGCCTTTCTGACTGCCGGACCAGTTCATGAAGTAGCCGTTGGCGGCGTGCACGGTGAGGATCGCGACGGTCATGTTGGCGGCGATACCGAAGGCGGCGAGGCGACTGAAGAAGCCGGCGATGAGCGCGAGCGACCCGACGAATTCGGCGACGATGGCGAGGAAGGCGAAGACGGCGGGGATGTGCAGGGTGCCGGTGAAGAAGCCCATGGTGCCGTGGTAGCCATAGCCACCAAACCAGCCGAGCGCTTTTTGCGCGCCGTGGGGAAACATGACGAGGCCGAGCGTGAGGCGGGCGAGGGTGGGCGCAAAGCTGGCGGTGGTGTGAGTGAGGCGGGTGATGAGTTTCATTTGATGGACTGAGTTGAGGTTGAGGAGAAAAGGGTGAGGCGAAGTATGCGGCGGCCGGGCGCGGGCGGTCAGGATGGATCGCGGGGAGGGGCGTCGGTCGCGACCAACAGAGCGAGGATGCCGAGGATGATGACGGGAGCGAGCATCGCGTTTATTGCAGATCGAAGAGGAGGGCTTCGACGGGCGTGGCGGCGGTGAAGGTGAGACGGCCGGCGGTTTCGGTGCTGGCGCCATCGCCGGCGGCGAGCGGGGTGTCGTTGAAGGTTAATTCGCCGGCGATGACTTGCAGCCAGGCGCCGCGACCGGAGGCGAGATCGTGCGTGACGGTTTCGCCGGCCTTGAGCCGGAGGCGGTGGATGACGGCGTCTTGATGGATGGTGGCGGAGCCGTCGCGACCGTCGGGGGAGATGAGGAGAGTCTTCGCGCGATCGGCGGCGTCGGCGCGCGGCTGCCATTCGGTGTAGCTGGGCGTGAGGCCGCGTTCGCGGGGGAGGATCCAGATTTGCAGGAGGTGCGCGGGCTCGGTGGCGGAGGGGTTGAATTCGCTGTGCGTGACGCCGGAGCCGGCGCTCATGAGCTGCACCTGGCCGGGCGAAAGCACGCGCACGTTGCCGAGGCTGTCGCGATGGGCGAGGGCGCCGGCGAGGATGTAGCTGAAGATTTCCATGTCGCGGTGCGGGTGCGTGGGGAAGCCGCGGCCGGCGGCGATGTGGTCGTCGTTGATGACGCGCAGGGAACGAAAACCCATGTGCGCGGGATCGTAGTAATCGGCGAACGAGAAGGAGTGGGCGGTGTTGAGCCAGCCGTGATCGGCGTGGCCGCGGGCGGCGGCGGGGTGCACGGTGACAGTCGAGGCGGCGGTCGGAGTGGCGGTGGTTTTCATGCCGTGAGTATGCCAGCGGGCGGCGAAACCGGCCAATGCTATGTGCTTTGCCTGAGGCCTACTTTTCGTATGGTGCGGCCAATGGAGCTCCGCCAGTTGCGTTACTTTGTCGCGGTGGCCGAGAGCGGTAACATCAGCCGTGCGGCCCAGAAGATTTTTCTCACGCAGCCCGCGCTCAGCCGGCAGATCAAGGCGTTGGAGGAGGAAATCGGGCAATGCCTGTTGGAGCGGCAGGCGCACTCGATCCGGCTCACGCCGGCGGGCGAGGCGATGTTGCACGAAGCGCGGGAGCTCCTGGCGCGGGTGGACGGCGTGGTGGAGCGGGTGCGCACGGGGGCGGCGGGCGGGCGGCTGCGGATCGGTTACGCGCCGTCGCTGGCGAGTGGTCTGCTGTCACCGGCGGTGGCCAACTTCACGCAGGTGCATCCGGGGACGCGCGTGGAGCTGCAGGATCTCTCGACGGGGGAAATGCTCGCGGGCCTCGAGGCGGGCGAACTCGACGTGATCGTGACGATCGCGCCGCGCGGGGAGACGCGCGGGTTGACGTGGACGCCGCTGGTGCGTTCGCCGTGGCGGCTGGCGGTGGGGCTCAAACATCCGCTCGCGCGGCAGAACCGGGTGACGCCGGCGGCGGTGGCGGCGGAGCCGCTGTTGATCTACAGCCAGAGCGATTATCCCGAGTATTGGGAAACGGTGACCGCGTGGTTGAAGGAGCACGGGCTGCGGGCGCGCGTCGCGGGGGAATACAATGGCGTGGACAGTCTGCTGGCAGCGGTGGAGTCAGGGCTGGGGGTGGCGCTGGTGGCGGAGCGGATTGCGCGGCTGTTTCCGGCGCGGACGCGGATGAAGGTGGTGAGTGCGCCGCCGGGGGATTTGTGCATCGCGGCGGGTTGCCGCACGGATCGCGCGAGCGACAAGCGGCTGGCGGTCTTCGTGGAGGAATTGCGCGGCGCGGCGGCGGGGATGGTGGACGGCGGGTGAGTGAAGGGCAGGACGGGGACGAAGATGAAATGGGTCGTCCACGTGCGTGTGCGCTCGGCGCCGAACGGTCATTTTTCTTTTACGAATTCGAGCAGGTCGCCGGGCTGACATTTCAGTTCCCGGCATAATGCTTCGAGGGTGCTGAAGCGCACCGCTTTCGCTTTGTTGGTTTTTAAAATCGAAAGGTTGGCGAGGGTGAGGTCCACGCGCGCCGCCAGCTCAGTGAGCGTGATGCCGCGGTCAGCCATCACTTGGTCGAGATTGAGTTGGATGGGCATGGCTCAGACGGTGAGATCGTTTTCGGCTTTGAGCGCGAGTCCTTGTCGGAAGGCTTCCGCCACCACGAGCACGAGGCAGCCAATCAGCACGCCGCCTTGGGCCGTGATCAGGCCGGGGGAGAGATGGAATTGCAGTGTGGAGGCGCTCCCGAACGGCAAGGGCGTTTGCAACCCGGTGAGGACGACGTGTTGCTGGAAATAGTGCCCCAGCACAAACGAGGCCCAGATCTCCAGCCCCGCACTGACCAAGCAGTAGGCGATGAGATTCACCCCGATGCGGCGGACCAAGCGGAGGTTGATGTCGTTGAAGACTTCGCCACGGGCGAGGTTGCCGCATAAGTCGCGCAGGGCCGTGAAGAGCACATACGAAAACGCGATCAGCACCGCCATCGACGGAATGATCGCGAGCCGAAGAGCAGATCCCAGGGCGGGGTCTTGGCTGGCCAGATCGACCTGTAGGGTGCCGCGCACCGATGAGAGGGACAGCGATTTAGCCGGAGCCGTGGCGGACGTGAGGTTGAGCGCGCCGGGCGCGGTCGGCAGGGAGATTTCGCCCACCGTCGCGATGATGTGCCGTCCGAAGTAGTGTTGGATCCAAGTATTATAGGTGAGCGTCACCAGCCAGAAGACGGCGAGGATGAGTGTCATGATGCGCAGAAAGGCGAAAAGCGCGCGAAGCAGGCGGGGGAGATTGATGGAGGATTTCATGACGGCGACGAAGGAGGGTTTATTGAAAAACGATAATATCGCGGTGGGTGCCGTCAATCATGAATTTATCGTTTTTCAATAAGCACTCCTCGAAGAGTGCCACGCGGAAATCTAAGTCGCCGCGGACAACGCGCGTCGCGGCGGCGCGGCGATCAGCGCGAGGAATACGGGTCGGCGGCGTCGCGGAGGGCGTCGCCGGCGAAGTTGAAGGCGAGGATCGTCAGCACGATGAACAGCACGGGCGCGAGCAGCCACGGATAGTGGCCGACGGTCTGGAGGTTCTGGCAGTCTTGCAGCATCACGCCCCAGCTCACGATCGGGGGGCGCAGGCCGAGGCCGAGAAAGCTGAGCACCGTTTCACCCAAGATCATGCCGGGGACGCTGAGCGTGAGCGTGACGATGATGTGGCTCGCGAATCCCGGCACGAGGTGGCGAAACAGGACGCGCGCGTGGCTCGCGCCGAGGAGGCGCGCGGCGACGGCGTAATCTTCTTCGCGCAGCGCGAGAATCTTGCCGCGCACGACGCGGGCGAGGCCGGTCCAGGCGAGGAGGCTGAGCGCAATGGTGACGCAAAAATAAACCGTGAGCGACGACCAGTCGGCGGGAAAGATGGCGCCGATGGCGAGCCAGAGCGGGAGTTGCGGGAGGGAGTTGATCACTTCGATCGTGCGCTGGATGACGTTATCCCAACCGCCGCCGACGTAGCCGGAGATGCCGCCGAGGGTGACGCCGAGCACAAAGGTGACGACGATCGAGATCAGGCCGACGGAGAGACTGATGCGCGCGCCGTAGATGAGGCGCGAGAGGACGTCGCGGCCGTATTTGTCGGCGCCGAGGAGATAGAACACGGCGTCGGGATCGCGGTCGCGACCGAGGGCGGCGAGTTTTTCGCGGTCGACGCCGAAGAAGTGCCGGTCGAGGGGGATCAGGCCGAAGAGGCGGTAAGGTTCGCCGCGGACGAAGAAGCCGAGAGGAATGCGCACGGCGGGATCTTCCAGGTAGGTGCGGGCGAAGGTGACGGGGTTGTCGAGGCGGCGGAGCGCGCCGACGTGGAATCCGTCGCGGGAAAAATGCAGCGGTTGCGGCGGGCAGTAGGAGTGGCGGAGGTCGCGCCATTCGCGGGTGGTGGGCGCGAAGAATTCGCAGCCGGCGGCGAGCACGTAGAGGATGCAGAGGAGAAAGAACGAGCCCATGCCGAGCTTGTGGCGGGCGAAGCGGCGGATCGTGAGATCCCAGGGCGAGCGGAAGGATTCCGTGGGCTGTTCGTCGGGTGGGTGGGGCGGGCCGGGCGGGGGAAGGACGGCGGAGGGCGGCGAACTCGCGTCGGCGGGTGCCAGGGCGGAGGTGGCGGGAGGAGAGCCGAGCGCGGGCGAGGGCGGGGCGATGGGAGAGGAGGGGAGCGGGAGAGCGGAGGTGGCGGACGAGGGCGGCGGGGTGGGGGCACCCGGCCGACAGGCGGAGGAGGGCTGAGGCTCGTCGTTCATTTGCGGCCTCCGGTGAAGCGGATGCGGGGGTCGAGCCAGAGCAGGAGGAGATCGCTGACGAGCGTGCCGAAGGCGCCGAGCACGCTCAGGAGCATGAGCATCGAGGCGGCGAAGTAGGTGTCTTCGTTGAGGAGCGCCATCATGAGCATCGGGCCGATCGTGGGGAGGCTGAGCACGAGGGCGACGATCGCGCCACCGGAGACGAGTTGCGGGAAGAGCGAAGCGATGCCGGAGACGAAAGGATTGAGGGCGATGCGCACGGGATACTTGAGGAGGAGTTTCAACGGGCGGACGCCTTTGGCGCGGGCGGCGACGACGTAGGGTTTTTTCAACTCGTCGAGGAGGTTGGCGCGCATGACGCGGATCATCACGGCGGTGCTGCCGACGCCGAGGACGATGACGGGCACCCAGACGTGCTGGAGGAGATCGACGAACTTGCCCCACGACCACGCGGGGTCGGCGGCGTAGCGCACGCTGAAGAGGCCGGAGACGTTGACGCCGAAATATTCGCCGCTGGCATACATGAGCACGAGGGCGAGGAGAAACGGCGGCACGGACATGCCGACGAAGCCGATGAGCGTGAGAAAATAATCGCCGAGCGTGTAGGGTTTGACGGCGGAGTAGATGCCGATGGGCAGGGCGATGAACCAGGTGACGAGGATGGTGAGAAACGAAATGACGAAGGTGAGCGCGAGGCGGTCGCCGAGGATTTCGTTGACGGGCAGGTTGCTGGCCATCGAGCGGCCGAGGTTGCCTTGGAGGAGGCCGGCGTCGGCGGGGCGGAAGGTGACGAACCACTTGAAGCCCATCCAGTCGGCGTATTGCTGCAGGGGCGGTTCGTCGAAGCGGAAGGTTTTGCGCAGGTCTTCGAGTTGCGCGCCGGCGCTGGGGTCGCCGTTGAGCGACAGCTCCATGCTCTTCGAGGTGATGAAGTCGCCGGGGGGCGCCTGGACGATGAAGAAGATGATGACGGAAATGGCGGCGAGCGTGGGGATGAGGGTGAGGACGCGGCGCCAGACGAAGGCGTGGTGCCAGGCGATCCAGATGAAGCCGGCGAGGAGGGCGAGGCTGAGCGCGGCGCCGAGCCAGTGAGCGAGGCGCGGGCCGGACTCGGCGGCATCGGCGCTGGCGAGCATGGGCAGGCGCGAAGGGGTGATGAGGGATTGCTGCATCTGGGCTATCGCGGCGGGCGAGTCGTGCGGGTGATCCCAGAAAAACGTTTCGAGGCCGGCGTTGGCGGGCGTCATGAAGAAATAGCCGGCGACGAGGTTGTCGGGGACGTTGCGAAAACCGTCTTTCACGACGGCGAGGGCGGGCGGGGGGGTGGCGATGCCGATGGACCAGAGGTTGTCGGCGGCGATTTCGAGGATTTGGTGGAAGTAACCGCGCATCGTGGCGGCGTCGGGGGCGCTTTGGGCGAGGTCGTAGAGCTCCATGGCGCGGCGGGCGGGATGGCCGGGGGGCGGCCCGGAGAGTCCGGCGGCGTGCGAGGCGGGGGTATCGTGCAGGCCGCCGCGTTGATACCAGCGGCCCCAGGTGGGCGCGAAAAAGGTGGCGCCGTTGATCGCGACAAAGGAGCGCGGATCGAGCATGGGCATGAATTCCTCGAGGCCGGGCCAGACGGTGAAATCGTGTTCGAGGGCGGCTTGCTGCACCTGCCAGAGCGTGCGGACGGTGATTTGCACGATGGCGCGGACGCCGACGCGCGCCCATTGGTCGGCGATGAGGTAGGGGGCGTCGGGCGGGAAACTTTCGGCGACGTTAAGCATCCAGGTCATGCGCGTGCCGTCGGGAAACGTGCGGAAGCCTTCGCGGTCGCGGTGGGTGAGGCCGATGGAATCGAGGAGGGCGTTGGCGCGGGCGGGATCGTAGGCGGTGTAGCTGTGGAACTGGCGGTCGTCGCGGAAGAGCGAATCGGGGCCGGGGGAGGTTTGCGCGGGGACGCCGACGCCGTTGTAAACCGCGGTGATGATTTCGCGGCGGTTGATGGCGAGGGAGAGGGCGCGGCGGAAATCGACGGTGTTGAGAAGGCGGTGTTTCCAGGCGGTGGCGGGGTCGTGCGGGTCGATGGCGCGGTTGAGGTTGGGGCTGAGCTGGAGCATGGTGCGCGTGCCGCTATACCAGTGCAGCAGACGGTAACCGTGGCTGGCGGCCTCGCTGGCGAGGAGCGTGTAGTCCTCGAAGTCGATGTGGCGCTCCTGCAGGGCGAGATCGCCGGCAGCGGCGGAGGCGCTGATGAGGCTCTTGTTCTTGATGTCGATCAGCACGCGGTCGAGGTAGGGGAGCTGGTTGCCCGCGGGATCGACGGCGAAGTAGTAGGGGTTGCGGACGAGCGTCTGCGGCGCGGAGGTTTTATATTCGCAGTAAATCCACGGCCACAGGCGCGGGTGCTCGGGGTTGAGCTTCGACTGGAGACGAATGTAAACCGAGTAGGGGCTCGGGAGGTTCATCGTGCGCATCGTCTCGGCGATGAGCTTTTGGTCGCCGATGGCCGGGTGGTATTTTTTCAGGTAGTGAACCGGGCGGAAGTAGTCGAAGGCGCTGGCGAGTTTTTCGAGGAAGAGGGTGTTGGGCGTGTCGAACGAGAAACGCAGCGTGAGGTCGTCGATTTTCTCGATGCGGCCAAGGCGGCCGGCGTGGCGCATGAAACTGGCGTCGGTGACGGCGTCGGAGTTGAAGTAGAGGACCTCGTAGTTCCACCAGAAGAGGATGTCGTCGGTGGTGAAAGGGACGCCATCGGACCAACGCAGGCCGCGGCGCAGGGTGAACGTCCAGACGCGTTTGTCGGGCGAGGAAGTCCAGGATTTCGCGAGGTGCGGGACGATGGGATAACCCTGCGGCGACCAGCGGACGAGCGACACGTAGGAGAGGCGCGTGGGGAGGATGCCTTCGAGGTCGCCGGGGTTGGTGGCGAGGCGGTTCCAGGTGCCGCCGTAGTGGCCGAGTCCGTCGACGCCTTCGAGGACGAGGGGTTCGGGGCCGATGCGTTCGGCGAGGGGCGGGAGTTGGCCGGCGCGGACGAGATCGTCGAGGATCGGCGATTCGGCTTTGGGCCACCAAGCGGCGCGGGAGCCTTCGGCGTAATCGACCTCACGCCAGATGACGGGCGGGTGCGCGGTGTCGGGATGCGGGTCGCGGGCGCGTTGCGCGACTTCGGCGGCGAGGGCGGACGGCATCGGCGGGCGATGCGCGAGGTCGGGGCGGAAGAACCAGCCGGTGGCGAGGATGAGCGCGCTCAACACGAGCGCCGCGGCGAAGGCGCCGAGGAGGAATTTCGCGGAGAAGCGGAGGCGTTTGAAGGCGGGAGCGGGCAAGAAGGAGGAAAGGAGGAGCGGAGGAAAAAGGGCGAGACGCCGAAGCGCAAATGAACGCGAAGGCGGAGTGGGGAAAGAGCGAAATGTGGCGGGCGAGGAGAGTGACGGGCGGGGGAATATTCCCGAGCGGCGAGGAGCGGCGGAGGGTGGAAGAAGCGCAGTGAGTCGGGCGGGCGCGGTCTTACCCGGCAGGTCAGGCGGAGGCGACGCGTTCGAGGCGGGCGGCGGCGCGGGGGTCGAGCGTGAGGCCGAGGCCGGGCGCGGTGGACAACGTGAGCTGGTCGCTATCGAGCGCGAGCGGCGTGAGAGAGAGGGAGTCGGCGAGGAATTGCGGGCCGTTGAGCGCGCAGGGTTGCGTGACGCCGCTCCATGCGAAGAGGTGGGCGGCGGCGCTGAGCGAGAGATCGGGATCGGTGAGGCCGGAGCCGAGGACGCCGAGGCCGCGGTCGCGGAGAAGGCGGACGATTTGCGCGGAGGGCCAGAGGCCGGCGTTGCGGGCGGGCTTCATCGCGATGCCATCGAGGCATTCGAGGGCGATGAACTCGGCGGCGACTTCGGGCGCGAGGATGCCTTCATCCATGTAAATGGGGAGCGCGGCCTGGCGTTTGAGCGCTTGATAGCCGCGAATCTGCGTGGGCGGGAGCGGCGATTCGAGCACGTCGACGCCCGCGTCGCGCAGGCGCGGCGCGAGGGCAAGGGCCTCGGCGGGCGTGTAACCGGTATTGGCGTCGGCCCAGAGGAAACCGGCGGGCGCGAACGCGCGGACGCGGCGGGCGAGCGCGAGGTCGTAGTCGGCGGATTGGGGCGCGCCGACCTTGATGTTGAAGTTGCGGTAGCCGCGGGCGGCGCCTTCGGCGAGCTGGCGTTCGACGACCTCCATTTTCGGCGACGCCACCGTCCAGCTCAACGTGAGCGTGGAGAGGGGCGCGGCGACGGGGGAAGGCCCGAGAAGTTGCGAGGCAGGCACGCCGCGCTGGTGGCCGACGAGGTCGTGACAGGCGAGGTCGAGGGCGGCTTTGCAGAGCGGTTGACCGACGGAGAACGCGGGGCGGATGGCGGCGTTCATGGCGGCGTGCAGGCCGGCGAAGTCGGCGGGATCGCGGCCGATGAGCAGGGGAGCGAGATGGTGCTGCAACGTGGTGAGCACGCTTTCGACGGTTTCGTAAGTCCACGAGGGCACGGGGACGGCCTGCCCCCAGCCGGTGACGCCGTCGGCATCGGTGAGGCGCACGAGCACGGAGGGGCGCGTGACGCGGCCGTCCGGGCCGGGGCGGAAGAATTTGAATTCGCCGGCGACGGCGTAGTCGAAGCGGCCGATTTCGACGGAAGTGATGGGTGACATCAAAGCGAGGGGAGCGGGAGGCGTGCGCCCGAGATCAGGCGAAGGGGTTGAGCGCGGGGTTGCGCTCGAAGCGGGCGTGGACGTCGCGCAGATAATCGCGGGCGCGGCGGGCGGTTTCGTAGGGATCGCCGCCGAGGTCGTAGGCTTGCGAGACGATCGGGCCGCGGTAGCCGCGCGACCAGAGGAGGCCGAGGGCGGCGGCGACGTCGATGTTGCCATCGTCGAGGGGGCGCGTGCGGAAAGGTTCGGCGGGTTTGGGCCAGCCGTTGAGCACGGCGAAGTAGTCGAGTTGCTCCATGCCGGGTTGGGCGAGCACGTCGGGAAGGTCGGGGACGCCGAGGTGGAAGAACGCGTGGAAAAGCGCGAGGCCGGGACGGAGGACTTTCGCGCCGGCTTCGCGCAGCGCGCGGAGTTGCGCGGCGGGCGTGTCGATCATGAACCAGATGTGGTTGTAGAGATTGCCGGTGAGGCCGCGGGCGGCGAGGTGGGCATCGATTTCGCGGAGCATGAGCGCAGCGCGTTCCCAGTGGCGGGGCTCGGCTTGGGCGGAGCCGGCGTCGCGATAGTCGGGCGTGGACTGGCCGGCGGGGTTGCTGAAGATGGTGAAGTTGACGAAGGCGTGCGGGTCGAGCGCGGCGAGGCGGTCGATGATTTGTTTCGCGCGCGTGACCTCGGCGTCGAAGCGCGGGAACTCATCGTCGGTGATGCCCTTGGCGACAATATACATGCCGGCGAGGTGGAGACCGCTCGCGCGGTAAGCGGCGGTGGCCTGGTCCCAGTTTTGATCGTCGTGGGGTTCGAGGGGGTGGAACTCGTAGCCGTCGAAGCCGAGGTCGGCGGCGACGGCGAGGCGCGTGCGCCAGGGATACGCGCGGCGGTGGCCGACGAAGTGGTTGTTGAAGAGGACGAGGGGATTGGGGAAGGACATGGGTGAAGGGTGAGGCGGGCGGAGGGAGAGGGAGTGCGGGGTGGGGGGGCACCCCGCCCACACTATTGGACGGAGACGGAGCGGGGCGTTTATTCGGCGACGCGGATGGCTTGCTGCGTGCGGGCGGACGCGAGGACGGCGTCGAGGACGCCGTGGATGCGGAGATTGTCGGCGAGGGTGTTTGCGGTGGGGCGATCTTCGAGGATGGCGCGGCTGAGGTCGCGGATGGGGTTGACCATGGTGTCGTCCCAATTGGGCGGCGCATCGGGCAGGACGGTGGACTTGAGTTCATCGGTGCCGAGGTAGGCGTGATGGACCATGCCCGGGCGTTCGGGGAGCGGCATGAAATAGGTGTCGAGGCCGGCGCGCGTGCCGCGGAGCTCGATGTTGTGGCGGGAGGGGCCGTGTTCGGCGGCGCGGCGTTCCCAGTGAATCGTGAGGCCGTGATCGCAGATGATCTCGGCGCTGTAATAGCCGTCGACATCGAGGCACGGTGGCACGCGTTCGGGGGTGAGCGGAAAGTAATGGCCGGTGACGGCGAAGACGACGCGGGGGCGGAAGAGATCGCCGAGGACGAACGCGAGCCAGTCGAGATCGTAAGGACCCCAGTCGAAGGTGATGCCGCCGCCGTTTTTCGCGGGGTCGTTGCGCCAGGGCGGAAGGGTGCTGCCGGGTTTGGGTGCGCCGATGACCTGTTCGTAGGAGACGCGGTAGAGGCGGCCCAGGTCGCCGGCGGCGATCAGGGCGCGGGCGCGTTGCGCGGTGCCGGTGGCGAGGTAGCGGGACGAGGCGCAGTTGACCTTGAGGTGCGGGTGTTCGCGTTGCACGGCGAGCACGTCGCGCACTTCGGCCTGCGTGAGCATGAAGGGTTTTTCGCAGCAGACGTGTTTGCCGGCGCGAAGGGCCTCGATCGTCATCGGGCGGTGCAGGAAAGGCGGGGTGGCGAGATAGACGGCGTCGATGGCGGGGTCGGCGAGGAGCTCGCGATAATCGGCGACGATGCGCGGCTGGCCGAGGGCGGGCGCGAGTTTCTCGGCGGCGGTGCGATTGACGTCGGCGAGAGCGACGGCGATGGAGTCACGGCCCTCGGTGAAGGCGCGGGCCATGTAGTTGGCGATGACACCGGCGCCGACGACGCCGTAACGGATGGGTTGCATGGATGGGAAAAAGAAGGGGCGGGCGAGGAGCGATGCGCGGAGCGGGGTGAGGGCAGCCCGCCCACAGGGGATTGGGCGGCGGCGGGAGAAAGGAGTGAAGGAGCGAAGAGGAGAAGGAGGAGCGGGCGCGGGGCAGGGCGGCGGAGTGTGGGGCGTTTCGGCGGAGCGGGACTAGCTGAAAGACGTGAAAGTTTGCGCGCGATTTTTGTGGTGCAGCGTTGCGTTGCGAGAAACGGCGGCGGATGACTCGCCGGAATTTTGCGCGCATGAAACTCACCCCCATCAATTCGGCGGAAGCGATCCTTGAGGCGTTCTATGACGAACAGCTCAGCGGCTGGATGGAGCACTGGACGTGCGAGGGAGCGGCGGAAGGCCTCGCGCGAAAACAAGGGTGGGCGATGGCGGCGTACGAGTGGGCGCGCACGCCGGCGGACGAAAGCGTGGCGGCGATGCGGGCGGCGCGAACCTTCACGCCGCCGGTGCCGGCGGAGGATTACGACACGTTGATTTTCTCGATCGTGGCGCCGCCGGGATCGCGGGTGACGTTGCGCGTGGGCACGGAGCGGGGCGAGCGGAGCAGCACGAGCACGCCGTTCGCGCACTTGAAACGCGAGTTGGGCGTGGCGCTTGAGGGCGCGCGGGAAGTGCGCGCGTTGAGCGTGGAAATTTTTGGCGATGCGGTGCGGGCGCCGGGGCCGGTGAGCGGTTGGTTCAACTGGATCGGCTTGCAGGAGCAGCGGCAGCTCGCGCGGCATTTGCGGCAGTTCGAGCGCTTCGATGCGCGGTGGGAGGACTATCTGAAGCCGGAGAGCTACGAACCGACGTTCGAGCCGGTTTACGGACTGCATTTGACGGGAGCGGAACTGGCCGCGGCGCGCGGGCGGCTGGCGGCGGGCGGCGGGCGCGAGCGGTCGCCGCTGGAGGAGCTGGCGGTGGACGCGGCGCGCACGCCGCCGGAGCGGATGATGTCGGGCTTCGTGAATTTCTGGAACGACACGCGGTTCACGCGGGAGCGGGATTACGGGAAGCATTTGCTGACGCATGGCGCGAATGCGGCGCAGGCGGCGGTGTTGTTTCGCGACCAGGCGCTGGGCCGGCTGGCGGCGCGCTATGCGATGGCGATGGCGCACAGCGAACGCTGGGACAGTGCGTTCGTGTGCTGGATGACGGGGAGCCTCTGGGAGCACCGGGCGTTTGTGCCGAGCCTGGTGATGTATGAGTGCGCGTTGATCCTGGATTTGTGCGGGGAGTGGTTCACCGACTATGGCCGCGATTTGATTTTGCGGCGGCTGGCGGAGGAAGGGCACGGGACGAACAACTACAACACGTGGTGGTGGGAGTATTTGTTTTGGTGCAACCAGGCGGCGTGGTTCATGCCGGGGCGGATGTATGCGTATCTCGTGCTCGAGCGCACGATGCCGGCGCGGTGGACGCCGTATCCGCGGCCGGCGGAATCGCGCGTGGCGCCTTACACGGAGCTGGCGCTGGCGGATTTGATGGAGAATCTGCGGCGCGTGCTGCTGCCGGACGGCGGTTACACGGAAGGGCCGATGTATTTCACGTGGACGGCGCGGCAGGCGTTCATCTCGCTGTATTACTACGCCCGGGCGCGGGGGAAGGAGGTGCGCTCGCTGGTGCCGCCGGCGATGCTCGCGACGGCGCGCATGGCGGAGGTGCTGGTGTCGACCGACGATGCGGCGCAGATGATCATGATCTGCGATGCGCAATACCTGAATCAGGAGTCGCTCGCGGCGCTGGCGTGGTTGATGCCGGACTCGCACTGGGTGACGATTTTCCGAAAGTCGCTCGCGCACACGGGCGGGCAGCCGTTGACGTTGTTGACGGCGAATTTGCTGGCGGAGATTCCGGCGGCGGGGCCGGCGTGGCGCGCGTGCGTGGAGATGAGGGACATCGGGCAGATGGCGTCGCACCGGCGGCTGGGCGGCGAATGGGTGAAATTGTTTTTGATGGGCAACCAGGCGGGGGCGTCGCACACGCACGAAGACAAGGGGAGCTTCGTGCTGGAGTTTGCGGGCGACAGCTTCGCGCTGGATTTCGGGATGTGCGATTACAGCAATCCGCTCGGCGATCTGATGAAGCATGCGCAGCGGCACAACATGCTTGTGCCGGTGGCGCCGGGCATGCGGCCGCGGCCGGCGAATCCGATCCTGGCGGACATCACGCCGACGGGCAGCGGCGACGAGCGGGCGTTGCATGCGCGCATGGAACTGGCGGCGGGCTGGGAAGGGTGGTTCACGCGCTGGCAGCGCGCGTGGGATGCGGAGACGCCGGCGGAGTTGACGATCACGGATGAGTGGGAACTCGCGCAGGGGGAGGGCGTGGCGTTTCACTGGACGACGCCGCTGCCAATCGCGTTGAGCGACGACGGCCGCAGCGCGACGATCGAAGGCCGGCGCGGCCGCGCGCGGTTGACGTGGAGCGATGAGGCGACGGCGGTGGTGGAGCAATTGCCGCTGGAAGAACCGAGGTGGAAGGACGTGATGCGGCAGCGGAAGGAGATGGCGCTCGTCGTGCGGCCGTTGCCGGCGACGCAGCCGCGCCTCACGCTCACGCAGCGCGGGCGGCGCGGTCGGCTGGTGGTGAATGTGAGGTTGGAAGTGAAGTGACGCGCCGCAATGAAACGCCGGCGGATGAATCCGAGCGTTGGAAAAATCGATTGGACAGGCGCGGTGGCGTTTGCTGACGTGCCCGTCCACCGCAGCCACATGAACCAGCGCGCCATCATCATCGCCGCGATTATTATTCGCCCTCACTCAGGGCGGAGGCGCATGGCTGTATAAGTTTACCGACAACAACCATTCACTTTCGAAAGCCCTGAGCGATTCCCGCTCAGGGCTTTTTGTTTTTCCATGAAGACAACCAGCCACTCCTCCTTCTCTCTCGCTGACGTCGTCGCCGCGCGGCGGCGCATCGCGGGAGGGCTGCGACTCACGCCGTGCGCCTTGGCGCCGGCCTTTGCGCGGGAGCTGGGGATTTCGATCTGGTTGAAGCGGGAAGATCTGCAGCGGACGGGCTCGTTCAAGGAGCGCGGGGCGCGGCACGCGTTGTGGTGTTTAACGGAAGCGGAGAAGGCGCGCGGGGTGGTGGCGGCTTCGGCGGGCAATCACGCGCTGGGGCTCGCGTTTCACGGGCAGCAGCTCGGCGTGCGCGTGACGGTGGTGATGCCGGCGGGGGCGTCGGCGGTGAAGGTGACGCGTTGCCGGCAACTGGGCGCGGACGTCGTGTTGCACGGAGCGAACTTCGATGCGGCGCAAACGCACGCGGTGGCGCGGGCGGCGGCGGGCGGCGCGGTGCTCGTGCCGCCGTTCGACGACGAGCGGGTGATCGCGGGGCAAGGGACGCTGGCGCTGGAGATGATGGAGCAGGTGCAGGCGTTTGACACGGTGGTGGTGCCGGTGGGTGGCGGCGGTTTGCTGGCGGGCGTGGCGACGGCGATCAAGGCGTTGCGGCCGGACGTGAAGGTGGTGGCGGTCGAGCCGGAGCGAGCGGCGGGATTCAGCGCGGCGTGGCGGGCGGGAGCGCCGGTGCGGATCGCGACGGCGCCGACGCTGGCCGACGGGCTGGCGGTGGCGCGCGTGGGCGAAGTGGCGTTTGCGGTGGCGCGGTCGCGCGTGGACGACGTCGTGACGGTGAGCGAGCAGGAGTTGGCCAACGCGATCGGCTGGCTGGCGCGAAGCGCGGGCGTCGTGGCGGAAGGCGCGGGGGCGGCGGCGCTGGCGGCGGTGATGGCGGGAAAAGTGCGGACGCGCGTAGTGATCGTGCCGGTGACGGGCCGCAACGTGGATCCCAGGGCGCATGCGCGCGCGGTGGCGGCAGGCGGCGCGTGCGAAGGGATCGCGGCGGCGAATCAGGCGCGGGCCACGAGGAGGCTGATGATTTCGTAGGGCGCGAAAGGCAGGTGGTTCGCGCGCAGGGCGGCGCGCGTCAGCGGGCGGTCGAGAAGATCGACTTTGCGTGCGGTCCAGCCGTCGGCGAGTTGCAATCGCGCGGTGCCGCGCTGGCCGCCCACTTCATGAAGGCGGAGGATCCAGCGATCGCGGTCGATCGGCCGTGCCCAACACGGGATGAGCGTGTCGCCGCCGTCGAGGCCATGGAACGCACTCGTGTGGGGCGCGCCCGTGTAGCGCACGGGCGGCGTGAACAGCGTGTCGGCGAGCGCGGCGGGTTGCTCGGCGCGGGGCGCGGCGGCGCGATAGGCGCCGAGCGCGAGTTCGATGACGTGACGCCCCTGATCGGTGAAGCGCGAGGCTGGTTGCGGGAGGCGGCTGAGGTGAGCTTGATACGCTTTCGCGTGATCCTCGTAGCCGACGTGAAGAGGGCTGCGCACGAGGGAAACGCCGAGATTGCCGTCGCGGCAGTTCACGCCGTATTTCGCTTCGGTGACGACGAAGAGACCTTCGGTTTCGGCATCGGCAAACACCGCGGCCCAACGGCTCATCGGCGTTTCCCACATGGCTTCGGCCTGCGGATGCGTCAAAAGTTGCGGACGGAGAATGCTGCCCATCGGGCCGCCGCAGCGCATTTCGCGCGCGGCGTAGCGGGTGGGGAGGTGCCAGCGAAGCATCGTGTCCTCCTCGTGCCAATCGAGGTCGATCGTGAGGCGGAGGACGCTGGCGGCGGGTTCAAGCCAGTAGCGGAGCGCGATGGTGCTGGCGCGGCCGAGGCGGCGGCGGACGACGAGGGCGTCGCCGTCGAGCTCGAGCGTGGCGGGGGTGCGCACGGGTTGGCCGAGCGAGAACGAATGGCGATCGATGTCCCACGGGCCGAAGTTGGCGGGCTGTTCTGGATACAGGACGAGTTCGGCGGGGGCGGAGAAATCGACGGCGCGGCCATCGATGGTCAACGCAGCGAGGCGGCCGCTGCGGTCGAGGCGCGCGGTGACGCGGCCGTTGGTGAGCGAGCGGCCGGAGGCGGCGACCGGTGGCGCGGCGATCGCAGCGGCGTCGGCGAGACGGACGCCGGCGAGGGGCGGCAGGGGCACCACGCGACCGTCGAGGACGCAGGTGCGCGCGAGCGGGAGCGGGTTGAACACGCAGGCGGCGGACGCCGCGGCGGAGGAAGGTTTGCGGGACGGCGGCGGGGCGAGCGAGGCGACGGCGGCGGCGGATTGTTGCGCGGTGAGGTGGGCGAGTTCGGGGAGGCCTTCGGCGTAAACCTCCGGAATGCCGCTGCCGGGAATGAAGTCGTGGAACTGCGCGAACACCATGCGTTGCCACGCGTGATCGAGGGCGGCATCCGGCGCGTGGTGGGTGACGACGAGAGCGGCTTCGCGCGTTTGGAGGGCGCGTTCGAGCGCGCGGAAGGCGGACTTCACGGGGCTCTGCGTCGTGTAGGTGCCGCGGTGATATTCGAGGTAGATCTCGCCGTCGTGGATCGGAAGGCGCGCGCGGGTGGGAGCGAGGCGGTCGAAGAAGGCTTCGGGTTGATCCCACTGCAGCGCGGGGAGGCCGCGCAGGGCGTTGAGGCGGCGGGCGCGTTCGCACATGTCGGCGGAAGGGCCGCCGCCGCCGTCGCCCCAGCCGGTGGGCAGGAGCACCTCGGGATGCAGGTCGCCTTGGTAATTGCCGCGGGTGGCGGCGCGGACCTGCGCGACGGTGACGGCGTTGTTGAACTGCACGCCTTGGGTGACGTGGCTGAGGACGGCGTGGCCGCCGGGTCCGCGCCAGACAAAGCTGGAGTGCGGGAAGCGGTTGGTGGTGTTCCACGTGGTCTTGGTCGTGAAAAAATAGTCCACACCGCAGAGGCGCATGAGTTGCGGGAGGCAGGCGGCGAAGCCGAACAGGTCGGGGAGCCAGAGCACGCGGGAGTGCCGGCCGGAGAGCTGCCGGAAGGCCTCCTGGCCGAGGGTGAACGTGCGCACGAGACCTTCGCCGCAGGGGAGGTTGGAATCGCTTTCGACATACATGCCGCCGGTGGCTTCCCACTGGCCGGAGTGCAGGCGCTGGCGAACGGCGGCGAGGAGGGCGGGGGCGCGGCGGCCGACGGCCTCGTAACTCATGGGCTGGGAGTAGGCGAAACGGAATTCCGGATACTGCGCCATGAGGCGGTTGGCGTTGGCGAAGGTGTGCACGGCCTTGCCCTCGCCGATGTGTTCGGGCCAGAGCCAGACGAGGTCGAGGTGCGAGTGGCCGGTGAGCGCGGCGGAGGCGAGCGGCGCGGGATCGCGGAGTTCGCGATAAACCCGCGCCAGGCCGCGGCGAAGCGCGGCGACGTCGCCGGATTCAAAGGCATCGAGGGCGAGGTCGACGCCGCGCAGCAGGCGGCGATAGAGCGGCGAGACGTCGGCGAGCGGCGCCTGCGCGGTCATGGCGTTGAGGGCGGGCGCCACGCCGGGATGCTCCTTGGCGCGAAGGTCGAGCATCCATTCGTAGAGGCAGTTGAGATCGTGATACGCACCCCACGCTTCGTCGTGGCGGGTGAGAAGCTGCGCGCCGCGGAAGAGATTTCCGGCGGGCGTGAGGCCCTGCGCGTCGGGATGCCAGATGGCGGCCTGCACGCAGAGGCACTCGAGCCAGAGCTCGTGCGCCCCGGAAGGGAGTTCGCAGTGGCGGTGCGCGACGTCGAAACCGAAGTAGGGCAGGCCGTCGACGTAGAGGGTGGCTTCCCCCTGTTCGTCCCAATGCAGCCAGCGGGAGGCGGGGCGGGCGTTACGTGGAGCGGCGGGCAGGATGATGCGGCACCAGCGTTGATCGTAGAGGCGGCCCCACGCGGTGCCGGGGCGGACGGCGCGGCGGGGGAGTTTTTGCGCGGCCGGGAGAGAGAGGGGGCGCGGATGCGCGGCGGTGGCCTCGACGGAGAGCGGTTGTGGATTGCTCCAGATGAGGTCTTGGAGGCGCAAGACGCCGCGTTGGGTGCGGAGCGGGGTGAGGTGAAGAGCCGGGTTGGGGGGCAGCATCGCGGCGGCACGCTCGCGGGACGAGCGGTGGGGGGCAAATGTTTCCTGACGTCGGGCGGGCAAGCCCTGATCCCGGCCAGTCGGACGAGGAGAGCGGACGACGAAGTCGCGCCGCCGACTGCGCCGTCTGCGCCGGCAAAATCGGCGGTGGCGCAGCGGTCCCGTTGGCGGAGAGCACCTCGGTGGCGGTCGCGGACGCTACCGGGTGTTTCGACTCTGAGTCCATTTCGGTTACTCGCCGCTGAAGCATGTCGTTGGCCTCGACCCGCCCACTTCCTTCGCCAAGCTCGACGGTTAACAAATGCGAATGTTCAAAATCCACGTCGGCTCGACCGCTTGGGGGCTGCGCTTTCCCCGCGACCGAGCGGCTCTTATCTTGGCCGACTGGGATGCAGTTGGGCGTCGACAGAACACTTTCTGCCCAGAGCGGATGATGCGCCGTTGGTGGTTCGACGGCCAATAAGGGACGCCCTCGCAGTCGTGTCTTCCAACGATAACCTTCCGCTCTCGCTTGCCGGTCATCCTGATGACGAAAGGCCCGTCCAACACCGCGTCTTAGGGATGCGACGATCTCCAGTTCTCCGCGGGCTGGTCTTCGCTGGTGCTTCGGCGGTGGCGGTGAGTTTCCCGCTCGCGCTCGGCCGATTTCTCTGGCCGCAAGGATTGAGCGCCGGGGCCGAGTTCATTTTCTGGCCCGCCTCGGGCGTCAACGTCGCCGGGCTCCTCATCCTCGGCTGGCGCTACTGGCCGGCGATTCTGTGCGGCATTCTGCCCGCGTGGCTTTTCTTCGACCAATCGCTGGCGCATTCCGCCCTCGGTGCTGCGGGCAACATCATGGAGGCGCTCGCGTGCTGGTGGATCCTGCATCGCTTTGGGCATTTTGACGGACGATTCGACCGCGTGCGGGCGGTCATTGCGTTGTGCGGGGCGGCGTTGTTGGCGCCGTTCATCTGCTCGCTCACGGTTCCTGCCTACCTCGTTTTGAACGGCACTTATCCGCGCGCTGAATTTCTCCAGGCGATCAGTAATTGGAATCTCGCCAACGGGGCCGCCATCCTCGTGCTCACCCCGTTTCTGCTCGCGCTGCGGCAACGCGTTTGGACCTGCCGCGAGCGTCCATTGGAAACGCTGGCGTGGATCGGCGCCGGCGTGGGGCTCGGGTTGTTCGCCTTCAACGCCGTATTTCGATTCCACGGCGAAAACTACGCTTTCCTGGTGTTCCCCTTTGTCATTTTCGCCGCCACCCGCTTCGACCCGCCCGAGACCACCGTGGCCCTCGTCCTCGTGCTGGCCACGATCTACGGGGCACTGGTCGTTGCGGCGGGTGCTCTCCCCGCGGGAGACGTGCCCGCCATCGCGTGGTTCACGCAGGCGTTTCTCTGGGTGCTCGCCGCCACCGGTCTGAGCATGGCCGCGCTGACCGCCGAGCGCCGCCAGTCCGACCACCGGGCGCACATCGAGCAAACGCGTTCGCTCGAAGCCTCGCTGCGGGAAGCCCGCGCCCGGCTCGATTCTCTCCGTTATCAAGTCAACCCCCACTTTCTCTTCAACACCCTCAACTCGATCCGCTCGCTCACCCTCACCGAACCGTCCAAGGCGCGTGATCTCATCTCGCACCTCGCCTCGTTTTGTCGGCGAGCGCTCGCGCCCGCCACCGAGCCGCTCATCCCGTTGCACGAAGAATGGACCGCGCTGACGGATTATCTCGCCATGGAAAAAGCGCGCTGGGAGTCGCGTCTGCAAATCGAGACCCAACTCGACCCGGCGCTCGCCGGCGTGCGCGTGCCGCCGTTGTTGCTCCAGCCGCTCGTCGAGAACGCCGTCAAATATGGCCAGCGAACGACGCCGCTCGGCGTGCTCCATCTGCACGTGACCGCAGCCCGCGAAGACTCGACGCTCGTGATCCTCGTGGCCAACACCGGCCGTTGGGTGCAGCCCGTCGCCACGCCTGACCACACTTCGACGTTGGTCGGCCTCAACAATGTCCGCGCGCGCCTCGCCGTTTGTTATTCGACCCAGGCCTCGCTGACCTTCACGGAGGAGCCGGGCTGGGTTCGCGCCACGCTCCGCATTCCCTTCCACACGCTCTCCGCCTCCTGACCAGCCGTGCCCCCGACCGCCCTGATCGTCGATGACGAAGCGCCCGCCCGGCGCGAGTTGTCCTTCCTGCTCAAAGCCCATCCGCACATCAACGTGGTCGCCGAAGCGGCCACGCTCGCCGAAGCCCGCGCCGCGCTGCAAGAGCACGCCCCTGACCTTGTATTTCTCGACATTCACCTCATGGGCGAAAACGGGTTCGATCTCGCCCCCGACATCCGATCCGCCACCCGGGTCATCTTTGTCACCGCCGACGACACCGCCGCGCTCCGGGCCTTCCGCGTTAATGCCCTGCACTACCTCCTCAAGCCGATCAGTCCTGCCATGCTGGCCGACGCCATCGACCGGCTCTCTCCGCTGCGACTGAACGAGCCGCCCGACGACGAACGCGTCCTGCTGCGCTCGAGCGGAGCCCGGCGCTTTGTCCACCCCAGCGAAATCATCGTCCTCGAGGCCGTCGGCGCCTACACCCGCGTTTATCTCACGGATGGCACCCGTCCGCTGGTGCTTCGTTCGCTCAAATCATGGCACGAGACATTGCCGCCGCCCGCTTTTTTGCGCATTCATCGCAACGCCATCGTCAACCTCGCCCGTGTTCAGTCCGTGAGCCAAAACCGCGTCGTTGAGCTCGCTCCCGGCGCGCTGCGCTTCGAAGCCAGTCGACGCGAAATTTCCGCCCTCCGCGCCCGACTCGCCGGCGAACGATAGACCGGAGGCGGAGCGTTCCTCCGTTCGTGCAGAATCCGATACCGTTCATGCAGCTCGCATCGCGTTCGTTTTCGCAGCCATCAGGTTCCGCTACGAAATGCCCTCCTCCAAGGCCCGGCGCACCCAACCCTTTCTCGCATTTTTTCGCACGCGGCTGACGCCGTTCACTTTCCCCGTGGCCATCGCCGCGCTCGCGCCGCTTGTGGTGCTTCCCCAAGGCTACGCGTTGCCCGCCGGCCCGCAGGTCGTGGCAGGCGACGTTACCATCGGCCGTTCCGGAAACACCCTTAACATCGCCCAAGGCTCCCAACACGCCGTCGTCAACTGGCAAGGCTTCGACATCGCGCAAAACGAGCTCGTCCGCCTTCGCCAGACCAGCAACGCCGCCATGCTCGCGCGTGTCACCGGCGGCAATCCCACCCAACTTCTCGGCACGCTTCAGGCCGACGGAAAACTTTTCCTCATCAATCCCAAGGGCATCGTGGTCGGTCAGGGCGCGGTGATCGATACCGCGGCCTTCATGGCGTCCACGCTTGATGTGAGCGATGCGGATTTCCTGCGCGGTGGCGCGCTGACGTTCAAAGGCGACAGCGCCGCCGGCGTCGCGAATTACGGTGAGATCACGGCTCGCGAAGGCAGCGTAATGCTGTTCGCCCACACCGTAAAAAACGCCGGCCAGATCAACGCGACCAACGGCACCGTCGGTCTCGGTGCAGGCACCGAGGTTTACCTCGCGGCCCCCGACGCCACCGGCTTTGTCATCAAGAGCAACCTGCCCGCCACGACGAAGAAAACCGGTGTGGACAACGCCGGCGTCATCGCCGCCGCCCAAGCGCAATTGGAAGCCGCCGGCGGCAGCATCTACGAACTCGCGGTCAACCAAAGCGGCGTCATCCGCGCCACGGGCACGGCCACCGTCAACGGCCGCGTGCTGCTCACCGCGAATGGCGGCACCGTCGGTGTGAGTGGCCAAGTCTCCGCGCGCAATGCCGACGGCTCCGGCGGCAACCTCCTCGTCGGCGGCGACTATCATGGGGCCAACGCCAACGTCGCGAACGCCGCCCGCACGGTCGTCACGTCCACCGGTCAACTCGATGCCAGCGCCGCCACTGCGACCGCGAAGGCCGGGCGCGTGATTGTCTGGTCGGACGACGCCACGCGGTTTCTCGGCACCCTCAACGCCACGGGTGCCGACGGCGGTTTTGCCGAGGTCTCCGGCCAGCACTGGCTCGATTTTAATCCCGTTGCGCCCGTGCAACTCGGCACCGCCGGCAGCCTGTTGCTCGATCCCGATGCGCTCGTCATCAGCGCCGACGCCGACGCTGGCACCAGCACCAGCGGCACCAATCCGTTCACCTTCGGCGCGACGACCGAACCCGCCACGCTCAACGTCACCACGCTGCAAAACCAGCTGGCCGCGACCAACGTCATCCTCGACACCTCGACCTCCACCGGTGACATCACGTTCAACGCCGCGGTCACTTGGGCGACCAACAACGCCCTGACCGTTCGCTCCGGCAATAACATCACGATCAACGCCGACATCACCGGAGGCGCCGCCAGCACCCTCGCGCTCTACACCGCCCGCACCGCCGACCGGCCGCCGGAAACGGACCTGCCCCCCATCGAAGGTCAAGTGACGCTCGACAGCAACGCCACCATCACGGTTGGCACGCTGACCTACGGAACTAACGAGGCCTCTGACCCCGGTCCCGACTACACCTTGGATACACCGTTGCAGACCGGAACCGCGTTTTTGAACGGCAACCTCAACGTCAACACCCTCAACGTGGATCTTTCCGGTGGTGGCGCGAGCGTCTACGCCGACGGCGCCAATAACGCGATCGGCGCTTTCACCACCACCGGCATCGGCACGCTCAGAGGCGCTTACATCCTCGATCAGCAAGGCGGGCTCGACGTATCGCTCAATTCCGCCACCGCCGGCGGGCCCTACTTGCAATTCATCACCCCCGGCACATTGACGCTTAAAAGCGGGAGCAGCCTCAACTTCGCCTCGACGGGCACCGTGGTGCTCGCCTCCACCGGCGGCGCAGTCGTCAACGAGGCCGGCCCCGATGTCTTCGGCGCCAACGCCCGCTTTCTCATCTATACGAATACGACCGCCGCCACGCTCAAGAACGGACTGACCGGCACGGAGGTCTTTAACCATCCTTACAACGAGAACGATTACTACGACGACACCGTCTCCCGTTTCTTTTTCTCCGCCCCCTCTGGTTCACCGATCCTCACCTATACCGCCGATAGTTTTGCGCGCACTTACGGCGCGGCCAATCCCGCCCTCACCTTCACGCGCAGCGGGCTGATCGGTGGCGTTACCGACGACGTCACCGGCGCGCCGACGTTGGCCGCCACCGCCACGCAAAGTTCGGGCGCCGGCGCGTATGCAATCAACATCTCCGCTGGCACGCTCGCCTCGTCCAATTACGATTTTGGTTTCGTGCCTGGCACGCTCACCATCGACCGCGCACCGCTGACGATCACGGCCAACGACCAGACTCGCCGCATCAACCTCGCCAACCCCGACTTCGACGCGACGTTCTCCGGTTTCGTGCTTGGTGAGACGTCATCCGCGCTCGCCGGCACCTTGGCCTTCGCCACCCCGGCCACGCTCTCCTCGCCGGCCGGCACGTATGCGATCACGCCCTCCGGACTCACGTCAGCCAACTATGCGATCTCGTTCGTGCCCGGCACGCTCACGTTGACTCAGATCACCGCGCTCCTCATCTCGGCGGACGATTTTTCCCGCACCTACGGCGCAGCCAATCCAACATTCACCGCGAGCTACACCGGTTTCGTAAACGGCGAAACGTCGTCCGTGGTCAGCGGTCTGCAATTCAACACGGCCGCCACGCAAACCTCGGGCATCGGCACCTACACGATCACGCCGTTTGGCGCCACGGCCGCCGGATACGACATCAGCTATGCTTCCGGCACTCTCACGATCAACCGGGCGCCGCTGACCATCTCCGTGCCTAACCAGGCGCGCACCTACGGCGATGCGAACAACCTCTTCGCCAATTTCAACGGCCTCGTGAACGGCGAGTCCTCATCCGTCGTCAGCGGCCTCTCGCTCACCACCGCCGCCACGCCCAGCTCGGATGTCGGCACTTACGCCATCACCGCCGCCGGCGCGACCGCCGACAATTACAGCATCACTTACTCCCAAGGCACCTTGTCCGTGCTGACCGCTCCACTGACCGTGAGCATCGCCAATGCCACGCGGAGTTACGGCGACGCGGATCCGGCGTTCAGTTATCAGGTTTCCGGACTGAAAAATAACGACCTCGCCGCGAACGTGGTCAGCGTGACCGGCCTCGCCTCGCTCGCCTCCGCCGACGCGGGCATCGGCAGTTACGGCATCATCGGTTTCTCGTCGGTGATCTCGCCCAATTATTCCGTCACCACGCAGGCCGGCGACCTCACGATCACACCGCGACCACTGACGATCACCGCGGATAATCAAAGCCGCGTTTACGGTGACGCGAATCCAACCCTCACCGCTACGTTTAGCGGTCTCGCGTCGTTCGACACCCCGGCTCTCTTTGGCAACCTCGGTCTCACGACGCAGGCCACACCATCGTCCGGCGTCGGTGACTGGGGCATCACCTTCCCTACGGTCACGAACCGGAACTACACGATCACGCCGCAGTATGGCACCCTCGCCATCACGCCGGCTCCGCTGACGTTACTGCCGCTGATCGAGCTCACGCGCGTTTACGGTCACGCCAATCCTGATCTCACCCCGCCGGCGGTCAGCGGACTCAAGCTCACCGACACCTCCGCCAACCTCGGACTGGCTTTCACCACGCCTGCATTAACGGCCGACGTCGGCACCTACTCTTACGAGCTCACCACCAACAATTCGAACTACACACTTCCCTCGGCGACCGGCGAGTTCCGCGTGGCCCCCGCACCGCTGACCGTCGGCATAACCCCGACTGGCCGCCGCTATGGCGACGCCAATCCCACGAGTTATGAGATCACCGCCCACGGTCTCGCGTTTTCCGATACCGCCGCTGCGGTCATCGGAGTCAGCAACCCCACCGAGCTCACGACCGACATCGGCACCTATGCCGTTTCGCCGCTGCTCCTGAACCACAACTACGTGATCGATTCGTTCACCGGTGGCGGGTTTGTGATTTCACCGCGCGTGCTCACGTTCACGGCGGCTGACCGCACCAAGGTTTACGGCGAGGTGAATCCGTCCTTCTTCGGGTCGATCACCGGATTCGCCGACGGCGACAGCGAACTCAACATCGTCAAAAACTACGGCTTCGTCACGCTCGCCGGCCCGTCCTCGGACGTCGGCTCCTACGCGATCCGGCCCACGGCGCAGACCACCACGCCCAACTACATAGCGACGTTCGTGGACGGCACGCTCTCGGTGACCCCCGCGCCTTTGACCGTCACAATCGCCAACGCCACCCGCAACTACGGTCAGGCGAATCCGGTTTTCGCCGTCGCCAGCGCCCAAGGCCTGAAGAATCACGATGCGCTCACCTCGTTGGATCTGACGTTGTTCTCCACCGCCACCGCGGCTTCGCATACGGGGTTCTATCCGATCCTTGGATCAAGCGCTGCGCCCAACTACACGGTTACGTTCGCTCAAGGCACGCTCACCGTGGAGCGAGCTGAAGCCACCATCGCCGTCGGCACCGCGAACCGCCCGTTCGGCGATCTCCTCACGGCCGCGAACCCGTTCGCGCTGACCTTCACGGGGTTTCTTCCGGCCGACGAACCGCTGGCGCAGAGCAACTGGAAAGTGGAGTTTAACGACGACGCCTCGTTCGCCCCGGGCGGCCATCCGGTGCCCGCCGCGGCGACGAATGCGGCGACCACCGCGGCGCTCAGCGAGAATTACAACATCTCCGTTCTGCTGGGTTCGTTGAACGTGACGCCGCGCCCCGTGACCATCACCGCCGCCGACCATTCCGTCGCGTTCGGCACGAAGATCCCCGACTCCTTCGCCGAACTCACGCCCGCAGTGCCCGCGGGCTCGCCGGCATTCAGTGTGATCGGCCACCCCGACACCAGCGGCGGAGCGGCGGGACATTTCATCGTTGTGCCGAGCGTGGTGCCGGCCGCGGGCGTGACGCAGGAAACGCTCGATCGCTATTTCACCTTCGATCTCAAGCCGGGCGCACTCTCGATCGATCTGCCCAAGGACAACGTCGATCTCACCCAGCAAATTGATCCGTCGCGCCTCAACACGACGAACAACACCATCATCAACCGCACGAACACGATCGACCCCGCCACCGTCAACGTGGAGCACGATACGAAGCTCACGATCGCGGCCCAGACGGAGGTGGCCTTCGACACCGCGCCGCTGACCAAGACCGATTTCGCCAACTATTTCGCGACCTTCTCCGGGCAAGCGGACGCGGTGAAGCAGGCGATGGCCGACAGCTACAGCGACCTCCTTAAAGGCAAAGGGCAGAAGGACAGCAGCTATGAGGCGATGACTGCGAATGCCCGCCAAATGCTCGCGGACTGGATGAGCGGGGCTTTGTCGGTCGACGATCTGCGCAGCCGGGTCGCCTCCGGCGACGCCGACGCCGCCACGGCGTTCGGGTTCATCCTGCCGGCCTTGGTCAATCTGTCTCGCGCCAAAGACGTGGCCGACATGACCCCGATGGATCGCCAGGTTCTGGGCCGGCTCGCCGATCTCACGGAGCAGAGAAGATCTGATACCATCAAAATTGCGCAGGAGAAATACGCGGACATGGTCAAAACCAACGCGGAGCGGGCGAAGCTCGCGGGCCTGTCCACACTCTTCATCGGACCGGGAGACTTCAAATCGATCGTCGAGGGAGCCAGTCAGGATGCGATGGCGCGATATATGGGTGCGACGCTCGGGGCTGGGGCCGGCACCGGCGCCGGCGCGGCGGTGCTCCTGTCGGTGCCCGCGATTGCGACCGCGATCTTCCCGCATGCCGGAACCCTTGTCGTAAGCACCAGTGCGGTGGGCGAAACCGTCGGGACGTTTACCTCGTCGGCGGGGGCGAGCATGGGTGCATCCGCCGCGGGCCCGGCCGTCGCGATCGCGATGGCGGTCGTGCTTGCGGTCCGCGCCGTGCAAATCGGCGACAGCGTCAAGAATGAGCAGGACTATAACAACCTGATCAAATCGTGGCCGCCCGGTGAACAGATCACCTCCATCGCGGACCTGAAAAGCAGTGCGATGGATCAGGACATGAAGCTTTCGACCCTGATGCTCTCTGCGGACCTCCTCAAATCCACGCCATGAAAACGCGCGTCCTTTTATTCCTGCTCATCGCTGGACTGAGTCGCCTCGGCGCGCAGGTCGGAACAAATTTTGACGAGGTGGCCGGCCGGAATCTCGCGGCCCAGCCCGGAGAGACGGCGATCATCCCGGCGTTGCGCGGCATTGTGCTTCTGCCGTCGGAGTCACCCGCGGAACTCGCAGCTCCCGCTGCGCCTGGCATCCATACCGACCGCGTGCCGTTGCTCGACCACGACCCGGTGCGGCAGGATTTGAAAATCTTCCTCGGGCGCCCCGTGTCGGTGCCGTCTCTCGGACGGATGGAGATGGCGATCCGCCTGCAACTCCAGCTGCTCGGCCGACCCTTCGCGCGTGTTTATACGCCGCCGCAGGACATTACCGCTGGCACCGTGCGCATCGTCGTCCAATTGGCGACGCTCGATGGCGACGTGCGGCTCAACGGCAACAAGTGGTTCGCCCGCGAGCGTTACACCGGCGGGCTGCACATCCGTCCCGGCGAGGCGCTGGACATGACGTCACTCAACGCCGACCTCGCCTGGCTGAACCGCAATCCGTTCCGACGCGTGACGCCCGTGATCGAAGCCGGCGCCCAACCCGGCACGACGCGCGTCACGCTGCAGGCCGAGGAGCAATTCCCGCTCTCGCTGACTGCGGGTTACGACAACACCGGCACGAAGGCGACCGACGAAAACCGCGTCTCGGCCGCCGTGCAATGGGGCAACGCCTTCGGGCGCGGCGACCTGCTCAACTACCGCTTCTCCGCCGATCCGGAGCTCGAGCACATGCGCAGTCATGCGCTAGGTTACACGGCGTTTCTTCCGTGGCGCCATCTGCTCACGTTGCAGGGTTCGTATGCGACGATCGACTCCACGATGCCCGAGCCGTTCACACAGAGCGGCAAGTCCTGGCAGGTCGGCGCGCGCTATGAGATTCCGCTGCCCGCGCCGCACGCGAATTGGACGCAGGACCTGAGCTTCACCGCCGATTTCAAATACTCCGACAACACCCTCGAGTTCGCGGCGATTCCGATCACCGGCAATGTCACCCACATCGCGCAAGTCGGGGCGAACTATGGCGTGACGTTTCCCGCGTTCGGCGGGCAGAACGATGCGCGACTCGAAGTCGAGGCCAGCCCGGGCGGACTCACGGGCCGAAACACCGACTCCGCCTTCGCCGGCTCGCGGCCCGGCGCCAAGGCAGCCTATGCCTACGCCCGCCTCGGCCTGCGCCATCAGCACGCGCTGGGCCGCGGCTGGGGATTGAACCTTTCGGCCGACACGCAGTTTGCCACCGGCGCACTGCTCGGCACGGAACAGCTCAACGGCGGCGGCTCCTCCGCCGTGCGCGGTTACCGTGAAAGCAGTGCCTTCGGCGACTGGGGCGTCGTCGGCAGTGCGGAGCTGCACGCGCCCGGTTTCGCGCTGTTCAAAGGACGCGACCGCGTGGACCTGTTCGCCTTTATCGATGCCGCGTCGCTGCGCCTTTGCCACGACAACGAGAGCACCGACCTCGCGAGCGCCGGCCCCGGCGTGAACTACCAATTCGGCCGCCACTTTAGCCTCCGCGCCGCCTACGGCTGGCAGCTTGAGGCCATCGATTCCTCGCGCGGGGTCTACTCCGGCTACGGCCACCTCAGTGCGAGCGTCGCGTGGTGAGTCCCTTCTGTAGCCTCTCGTATTCTACGGCCGGAATCTGCATCCGGCTCTTCGCTTGATGAAGGTGGAGCGGCGGTTCCTCCGCGTCCTCTCGCTGTTCGCAGGCTTCGCACTGCTCGTGCAATCTGTGACCGCGTCAGGGGAAGTCTATCCCACGCCGACACCCTCCAATTGAGTCACGAGGTCATCGTTTGATAAAGAGTGCGGCGGCTTTCTGATCGGCAGCACCACCGCCACGCTCCAGCAGACTTGTGCGGTATCCGCCTTGCTCTTCCGTTGGAGCTCGGCGGGGTCGACTGGTCGGGAGCGTGCGACGCTGTCGGGGCAGCGTCGCACGCGCCAAGAGTCTTTTAGAGCGCCGCGGTGACCTTCACTTTGACGCGACGGCGCACGAAGGCGCCGAGGAGCGCCAGGCCGCCGAAAATCGCGGCGTAGGTGGCGGGCTCGGGGATGGCACTGGCGGTGGCGGTGAGCTGGAGATAATTACCCACCATGGTGAGCTGATAATCGTAGCCCGCGATTTTGTCGCCGACGGTGAAGTCGCTGGTGTCGAAACTGCTCAACGTCGCACCGGTATAGTCGAAAAGTGTATAGGTGCCCGCCGCGAAGCCACCGGCGTCGGAGAGGTTGAGCGTGATCCCGCCGGCGCTGGCGGAGCCGGCCAGCGAGCCACCGCTGACGACGATCAGATCGCTCGTGGAGCCGAGTTGGAAATCAAGGATCGCGCCGTCGTTTAACGTGAGGCCGCTCGTGAAGGTGAGTGTGCCGGGAGAATTGCCGGGCGCGAGGTGGGCGCCTGACTCCGCCGTGACGAGGCCGGAGAACGTGCCGTTGCCGCCGAGGGTCACGCCATCGCCGAGCGTGAGGTCGGCGCTGTAGGTGCCGTTGTTGTCGAAGTGCGCGCCCGCCTGGAGGGTGACCGCTTCCGAGAGCGAGCCGGCGGGATCGAGGACGAGCTTGCCGCCAGCGTTGACGGTCACGGTTGACGCAAACGCATTCTGGATGGTCAGTTGTCCGGCGGAGACGGTGGTGGGGCCAGTGTAGCCGCTGTTGTCGCCGGTGAGGACGGTCGAGCCGGCACCGATCTGGTTGAGCGCGCCGTCGCCTTCCATCGGAGCCGCCAGAGTAAAGGTGCCGCTGCTATGGCGAAGATTGATGGTGCCGGAGTTGTAGATTTCGGCCGGGCCATTCTCTTCGGGATCGTAGCTGGCGAGGGTGAGGGTGGGAGCAGTCGTGGCGGAGGTGCCGTCGTAGCCGATATTGAGCGTGCCGGTGGGCGAGATGATAATGTCAGCGGAGACGTTGCCTTCGATGCCTTGACCGGCGAGCGTGCCGTCGCCGAGGTTGACGGTGCCATTGCCGGTCGCGTCATTGTCCTCATTGCCGCCAATATACATCTGCTGGGTGAAGTTGAGGCTGGCACCCGAAGCGATGTTGACGGTGGCGGTGCCGGCGGGGCCACCCAAGGATAAACCACCGAAGCCCGAATGTTCCGGAACATCCGCTCCGCCGACGGTCAGTCCGACCGTGGCGGTGAGGGAGGCGCCTGTGGAAAGAGAAAGGGTGCCATTGCCGCCCGTGAACGACTCGGAGGTTGAACCGGCGCCACTTCCGCCGATGTATAAATCGCCCCGCACGACGGCGGTGGCATGGTCGGAGACACTCAGGGTGCCGTCCGCCCCATTGTGGGCGCCTTCGTCACCGGAGGCGTCGGAACCGATCCTGAGGCTGCCGCCGCCTTCGCCGTCGTCGACATTCAGAGCGGAGCCAGCGCCGCTGACTGTGATGACGCCTGCGCCGCCGCTGGCATACAGACCGAGATAGGTGGCACCGACATTCAGGGTGGCGCCGTTGGTGATATTGATCGTGCCGCTGCCGCTATTGGGCCCCTCGCCGCCGAGATAAAGCTCCGTATAGGGATTATCATTTCTTTGGTTGAGATTAAGCGTGGTGCCGGTGCCGACGAGGTTCAGGGTGGCGTTGCCGCCGTGATGGATGGTGTCACTGCTGCCGCCGAGAATAATTCTGGCATCGTCGAATGTGAGGGTCGCATCCTGGACGTTGATCGTGGCGTCACCCCCGTCACCGTTGAGAGGAGTGTCGATAGTCCCGCCACTCCCGCCGATCACCATGTTATAGGTCTCCGTGAGATTAAGGGTCGAACCCGGCGCGAGATTGATCGTGGCGGCACTGCCATTGCCGGAAAGCGTATCGGAGGCATTCCCGCCGAATTGAGCGAAGGCGATGGTCGTCGTGGCGCCTGTGCCGATGTTGAGGACGGCGGTGCCGCCGGCGTTCAAACCACCGACTGCAAGGTAAGAGGTGCTGAGGTCCACCGTCGCGTCGGCGAGGATGTTCATGGTGCTCGTGGCGGCGGTGGTGTCGTTGCCACCGAGGGCAGTGTAACCGTTGTATGCGGCGAGTGTCGTGCCGTTGGCGAGATTGACGACCGTATCAGCACCGTTGGTCGCGCTGAACACGCTGTAGCCAGCGTTGATCGAGCTGCCCAAATCGAGATTGAGGGTGCCGCCGCGGAAGTAAAACACACCGGCGTTGATCGCGTGGTCGGCGGCGAGCGTGAAGCTGGTGCCGGTCGCGTTGATGTCGACCGCGCCATCCCGGGCGCCGCCGCTCCCGTCGCCCGTGTAGGTGATGTCGTTGGAGAAGGTGACGGCGTTGGAGCGGAGAAAATTCACCGCGGTGCCGCCAGCGAGAGTGATGCCGCCCGCGACGGAGCCGGCGGGCGTGGCGGTCGGAGTAGAGCCGAGGGTGAGCTCACCTTCATCGACGAACGTCTCGCCGGAGTAGGTGTTATCGGCGGTCAAAAAGAGGGTGGCGGCGCCGTTTTTGTGGACGGGGCCGGTGCCGCTGAGAACGCCGCTCTGGGTGGCGGATTGTGCGGCGGAACCGGAGACGTCGAGCGTTGTGGAGCCCGTGAGGACATCGGCCGTGGAACGGTCGTCGTCCGGGTTGTAGGTGATCGTCTGGGCGCGGAGCGCGGGCAGAAGACAGAGCGCGGAGAACAGCGGTAGCAGGGTGGCAAGACGGACAAACGGTGGGCGAAGCATGAACAGGAGGGGGGTTATAGTTTCCGCCGGTTGGGCGGCGCTGCCCGCACTATATCGAAGCGCGGAGGAGCCGACAACCTCCCTAATCAGGGAGGGGAAGGCGGCCGGGTGGGGGGCTAAAAGCGAAGCGTCGGCGGGGCTCAGTCGGTCTCTACAGCAAGGCCGCGGGCGCCGCGAAAGGCGCTATAGGCTGCGCGGTTTGTTATCCGGCGGCTGGCCCAGCCAGAGAGCGGCGAGGCCGGCGCGGCCTTTGACGCCGAGTTTGTCGAGCACGTCGCGGATGTAGGTGTGCGCCGTGGTCGCCGTGACGCCGAGGGCGGCGGCGATGTCCTTCTCGCTTTTGTCGGTGAGCAGGTGGGCGACGGCTTTGCGCTCGACGGGGCTAAAGGGCTTGGCGGCGACGCCGACGCCGTGCGCGAGGAGGATGTGGCGATGAAACACGGGCAGTCCGCGCAACGCATACGCAGCGATCTGCCGCTGCGTTTCCGTGAAAGGATCGAGCGGGCGCATCCGCAGGAAGCCGTAATAGGACTCCGTCATGGCGTTGACCGGCAGGGCGACGGTGAGGGAGTCGTGGATGCCGCGGTCGAGGTAGTTTTGATAGTAGGCGGACTCGAACCACGCCGGTGAGACGATGTCGCGCAGGCGGTGGGCGCGGAAGGTGCCGGCGAGACGGGCTTGGGCCGTGACGGATTCGTCGGTCTGGCCGCGGTTGATCGCGCGGAGGCGTTGCGCGGTGAAATTTTGGTTTTGCGGGAGGGGGCGCAGGTAGCTGAGCGCCATGGGGCGCCAGCCTCCGAGTGGATCGGCGGATGCGCCGGGGAGGCGCACCACGCCCATCCAGTAGGCGTTTTGCGCGTCGATCAGCGTGGCGATGGCGTCGAGGAGGTGCCGGGGGGCTTCGTCGACTTGGGCGGCGGGAAAAGTGGCGAGTTTATCCCAGAGTTGATGAATGGCTTCCTATTGAGCGGAGGAAGGAAAGAGGGAGTCCGGGGGAGACATGCCGAAGAGGTGTGCGGGCAGCGGGGCCATGGTGGAGGGCCGGCGGGGGGCGCGACAAGCCGAAGCAGCGGCTGGTGGGCGGCGAAGTTGAGCACCAGCCAGATGTGGCGGCGGATGGGCAACAAGACGCGGCGGGCGGAGGGACTCTGCGCGCGCGGAAAGGACGGACGGAGTCTTTTTCTGCGATCCGCGGGACGGCGCGCCCGTCAGGCGGCGCGGGCGACGCCGGTCATCAGGCGGAGGACGGAGTCTTGCGTGGCTGCGGCGCGGGTCAGCTCGCCGACGAGCCGGCCGTCGCGCATGACCAGCACGCGGCTCGACAGGTTGATGACTTCCGGCAGCTCCGAGGAGATCAGCATCACGGCGAGACCCTCGCGGGCCAGTTCGTCGATGAGTTCGTGAATGGCGGCTTTGGCGCCGACGTCGACGCCGCGGGTGGGTTCATCGACGATCAGCAAGCGGCCGCCGCGGGCCAGCCATTTGGCGATGACGATTTTCTGCTGGTTGCCGCCGGAGAGGGAATTGACGGGAGCGTCGAGCGAGGCGGCTTTGATGTGCAACCGGCTGAAGTAATCGGTGGCCACGGCTTTTTCGCGGGCGCGATCCAGCAGGCCGCCGAGGCGGCGCAATCGATCGAGAATGGCCAGGCTGATATTGGCGCGGCAGGGCAGGGCGAGGACGCAGCCCTGACGCTTGCGATCTTCGGGCACGAGGCCGAGGCCGGCGGCGAGGGACGCGGTCACGGAGCCGAGGGGGAGCGGCTGGCCGTCGAGCGTGAGGCGGCCGGTGGCGCGGCGGTCCAAGCCGAAAATAGCCTGGGCGATTTCGCTGCGGCCGGAACCGACGAGGCCGGCGAAACCGACGATTTCGCCGGCGCGCACGTCGAAGGAGACGTTTTGGAATTTGCCGGGCGAGGCGAGGTCGCGGACGGAGAGAACGAGGGGGCCGGCGGGGGCGTTGACGTGAGCAGGAAAGTAGTCGGTGAGGCGGCGGCCGATCATCAACTGGACGACGGCGTCGTGGGTCATTTCAGCTTGGGCGAGGGTGCCGACGTAACGGCCGTCGCGCAGGACGCTCAGGCGATCGCAGAGGCGGAAAAGCTCGGGCATGCGGTGCGACACGTAGATGATCGTGAGGCCGCGTTTCTTGAGGTCTTCGATGAGGACGAAGAGTGATTCGGCGTCGGTCGCGGAGAGGGAGCTGGTGGGTTCGTCGAAAACGAGGATGCGCGGGTGGGTGCCGATGGCGGCGGCGATTTGCACGAGTTGCTCCTGCGCGGTGGAGAGTTCGCGCATGGGGCGGGAGACGTCGAGGTGGACGCCGATGGCGGCGAGCAGTTTTTCGGCGCGCTGGTGCATCGCCGCGTGGTCGAGGAGCAGGCCGGCGGCGCGACGCGGGTAGCGGCCGAGAGAGAGGTTTTCGGCGACGCTGAGGTCGGGGCAAAAGGCGAGTTCCTGGTGCACCATCGCGACGCCGGCCTGGAGGGCGTGGCGCGGCGAGTGGAAGCGGTGCGAGTGGCCGTCGATGAGGACCTCGCCGGAGTCGGGTGGATGGATGCCGGCGAGGATTTTGCCGAGGGTGGATTTGCCGGCGCCGTTTTCGCCCATCAAGCCGTGGCATTCGCCGCGGTTAAGCGCCAGAGAAACGTCGGCGAGCGCGGTGACGCCGCCAAAGGTCTTGGTGACGGCGCGGAATTGGACGAAGGCGGCGGAGGCCATGAGGCGGCGCGGCGGCGGTCAGCGAGCGGCGGATTACCGGGCGAGCCACTTGCTCCAGTTTTTCGCGTAGGAATCGACGTTGGCCTTGGTGACTTCGGTGAGGGGATCGATCACGCGCGCGGGGTCGGGGGATTTGTCGTGCATGATTTTCTCGAGGAGGATTTCGACGGATTTGTGGCCCCAGCCGTAGCAATCCTGGGCGAAGAGCGTGCCGACGTGGCCGTCGCGGATGTAGTTGAGTTGAGCGGGCAGGGCATCGCAGGAGACGACCTTGATGGAGCCGGCGGGCCACTTGAGGGCATCGGCGGTGAAGAGCGGCCAGCCGCCGACGAAGGCCCAGCCCTTGATGCCGGGGTTGGCGTTCTGCGCGTTGGCGACGGCTTCGGCGGCTTTCTCGGGTGTCTCAACGTGGTAAAACACGCCGGGGTCGTTGAGCTTCATGTCGGGATATTTGGCGAGGGTCTCCTTGGCGCCTTGCACCCGCTTTTGCAGATTCGGGGCGCTCTGGTTGCCGGCGAGGATCGCGACGCTGCCGTGGTGGCCCATCTCCTCGGCGAGGCGTTGCATGATGATGGCGCCGCAATAGGCATCGTCGGTGCCGTAGTAGGCGAAGCGTTTGCTTTGCGGGGCGTCGGAATCGAAGCACATCACGGGGATGCCTTTGGCGACGGCTTTGTCGATGGACGGCGTGACGGTGTTGGCTTCGGAACAGGAGAGAGCGATGCCGTCGGCGCCACGGCGGGCGAGGGCTTCGATGGCCTCGGCTTGCTTGGTGGCATCTTCGTCGTTGGGCGTGCGGATTTCGATTTCGACGTGCACACCGTATTTCGGGCCGAGCTCGCGGGCGGCATCGCGGGCGCCGGCGTGGGCGGCCTGGAAGACGTCGTTGGTCTGGCTTTTGCCGATGATGCCGATGAGCACGGTGCGTTGAGCGGGCGCGGCGGCGGCGGCGGTGGTGGCGGACTTTTTGGAGCAGGCGCTGAGCGCGAGCAGGGCGGCGGCGGCGAGGCCGGCGGGGCGGAGGAGTCGGAGGGAACGTTTCATGAGGATTAAAAGAAAAGGATCAACGGGCGGCGCGACGCTGGCGGAGGTGGTGGCCCAGGCGTTCGAGGGCGACGGCTACGACGATGGCGAGACCGATGATGACGAGGCGGTATTCCTGCGCGAGGCGAAGGATGAGAATGCCGTTCTCGATGAGCGCGATGATGAGCGTGCCGAGGAGCGCGCCGACGGCGGTGCCGCGGCCGCCGGCGAGACTGGCGCCGCCGACGACAGCGCCCGCGATGACGGTGAGTTCGTAGCCCGTGCCGGTGCTGGTGCTGGCGGTGCCGAAGCGACCGAGCGAGACCATGCCGGCGAGACCGGCGGAGAGACCGGAGAGGGCATACGTGCGCAGAAGGATGCGATTGACGCGGAGACCGCTGAAGCGGGCGGCCTCGACGTTGCCGCCGACGGCGTAAGTCTCGCGACCGGCGACCATGAGATGGAGATAAATCCACCCGAGGGCGATCGTGCCGAGCATGAGGAGGAGCGGCATGGGCTGGAGGCCGAACCACTCCACGCGCATGAAACGGGTGGTGAACGCCTCGGGCAGAAGCTGGCCGGCGGCGGGAAGCGTTTTCTGCGAAGGCAGGACGTTGGCCAGGCCGCGGAAGATGCTCATCGTGCCGAGCGTGACGATGAAGGGGTGGAGGTTGAGGCCGACGACGAGTCCGCCGTTGATCAAGCCGCAGGCGAGGCCGATCGCGAGCGGCACGAGCAACGCGACGGGGAGGACGAGCCAGGCGGACGCATCGGGCGGCAACGCCTGCAGGGCACCAGCGCCGCCGAGGGCGGCCAACGCCATGATCGCGCCGACGGAGATATCGATCCCGGCGGTGATGATGACCACGGTCGCCCCGACGGCCATGATGGCGTAGTAAGACATCGGCGTGGCCACGCCGTCGATGAGGTTGTCGAAATTGAGAAACGTATTGGGATGCCCGGGACGAGCGTCGTGCCAGCCGTAGCCGGCGAGGATGAGGCCGAGCACGAGGACGACGAGGGCGAGGCCGACTTCCTGGGGGAGGGCGCGGCGGGCAGGTCGGGCTGCGGGGGCGGAAGGACTCATGAAAGAAAGGGAAGAGGACCGAAAGCGGACGGCATTCGTGGACGGACTTGCGGGATTTGTCGCGCGCGAAGCATGGCAAAAGTAAAACGGGCTCAGCGCGGCGAAGGCGCGGGGGACACGCGGGCCTTGCATTGGGGGAGGCGGGCGTGTGTGTTCCGCGGGATGCAACCGACGCTTCTCGTTCTCGCTGCGGGCATGGGCTCGCGTTACGGCGGCCTGAAACAAATCGATCCGGTGGGGCCGGGCGGGGAGACGGTGCTCGATTACGCGGTGTTCGATGCGTTGCGCGCGGGATTCGGGCGCGTGGTGTTCGTGATCCGGAGGGATTTCGAGGCGTTGTTTCGCGAACAGATCGGCGCGAAATACGCGGGGCGCGTGCCGGTGGATTACGTGTTTCAAGCGATCGACGCGCTGCCGGTGGCGGAGGCCGGCGGCAGCGGGCGCCCGGCGTATGCGGTGCCGGCGGGGCGGGAGAAACCGTGGGGCACGGGGCACGCGGTGTGGTGCGCGCGCGACGTCGTGCGGGAGCCCTTCGCGGTGATCAACGCCGATGATTTTTACGGCGCGGATTCGTTCGCGCAGCTCGGGCGGTTTCTGACCAGCCCGGCGGCGTCGCCGACGATCCATGGTTTCGATCCGATGTCGGGGCACAAGGCGCCGCCGCCGGAGCCGGCGGAGTTTGCGATGGTGGGTTTCCGGCTGGCGAACACGTTGTCGGAGCACGGCGCGGTGTCGCGTGGGATTTGTGCGGCGGGGGACGACGGGAAGCTGCGCTCGATCGAGGAGCACACGGGCATCCTGGCGAGCGAGGTGGGCGCGGGGAAGAAATACGGCGGGAGCGAAATCGTGTCGATGAACTGCTGGGGTTTTACGCCGGCGCTGTTCGCAGGGCTCGACGCGCAACTGCGGGAGTTTCTCGCGGCGCGCGGGGGCGAGGCGAAGTCGGAGTTTTATCTGCCGGCGGCGGTGTCGACGATGATCGCGCGCGGCGAGGCGACGGTGCGGGTGTTGCCGACGGAGAGTGCGTGGTTCGGCGTGACGTATCGCGAAGACAAGCCGCGCGTGATGGCGGCGATCGCGGCGCTGGTCGCGGCGGGCACGTATCCGGCGAAGTTGTTCTGAGGGTTATTCGTCACGGAAAAACGTCCAGCGACCGAACGGAGCGGGCGTGGGTCCGCGGATGATTGCCCGCACATTTTCAATTCATGAAAACCAACGCGCTTGGGTGGCCGGTGTTGAAGACTTACACGGGCGAGAAGCTTGCGCGGGTGGCGATGCCGGTGGGCGGCATCGGGACGGGGACGGTGTCGCTGTGCGGGTGGGGCGCGTGGCGGCATTGGGAGGTGGCCAACCGGCCGGCGAAGGGTTTTACGCCGCTGGGCGAAGGGCGGAGCGGGCCGTTTTTCGCGGTGCGAGCGCAGCGCAAAGGCGAGGCGGCGGTCGCGCGGGTGCTCGAAGGGCCGTTGCCGTTCGGCGAATACGAAGGCGCGGAAGGCGCGCCGCGGGCGAATGCGGGCCTGCCGCGGTTTCGCACGGCGACCTTCGAAGCGGCGTATCCGCTGGGGTGCGTGCGGCTGCGCGACGCGGCGGTGCCGCTGGCAGTGACGCTGGAGGCGTTTAATCCGCTGATTCCGGGCGACAGCGAGCGCAGCGGACTGCCGGTGGCGCTGGTGCGGGTGCGGTTGCACAACGAAGGTCGCGCGCCGGTGGCCGCGGCGGTGTGCGCGGCGCTGCCGAACTTCATCGGCGCGGATGGGTTCGCGTTGGAGCTGGATGAATTTCGCGGGAATTTGCAGCCGACGGGCGCAGTCAAAAACCGCAACGTGTGGCGGGACACGCGGGCGTTGCGCGGCGTGGCGCTGCGTTCGGAAGGCGTGGCGCCGGCGCATCCGGCGTGGGGCACGCTGGCGCTGGGGACAACGGCGCGCCGCGGGGTGACGCATCGCACGGCGTGGGCGGAGGGCGGTTGGAGCGATGCGTTGCTGGAATTCTGGGATGACTTTGCCGCGGACGGGCGGCTGGAAGAGCGGGCGGCGGCGGCGGACTCGCCGAACGCGTCGCTCGCGGTGGAGGTGAACGTGCCGGCGCGGAGCGAGCGCACGGTGGAGTTTTTAGTGGCGTGGCATTTTCCGAACCGGCCGGCGTGGGGCCATGGACCGAAAGGCGACGGGCCGCGCGTGGGGAATTTTTACGCGGCGAAATTTGCCGATGCGTGGGCGGCGGCGGAGCACGCGGCGGCGGCGTGGCCGGGGCTGGAGCGCGAGACCGTGGCGTTTGTGCGGAGCGTGGTGGAGAGCAATTTGCCGGCGGTGGTGCGCGAGGCGGCGCTGTTCAATTTATCGACGCTGCGGTCGCAGACGTGTTTCCGCACGGAGGACGGACGGTTCTTCGGTTGGGAGGGAATTTTCGACCGGCACGGGAGTTGTCACGGGAGTTGCACGCATGTGTGGAATTACGAGCACGCGACGGCGCTGTTGTGGCCGGACCTCGCGCGCTCGATGCGGGAGACGGAGTTTTCGGCGTCTGCGTTGCGGGCGGACGGATTGATGTCGTTTCGCGTGGCGCTGCCCTTGGCGCCGGCGGCGGAGACGGCGGTCGCGGCGGCGGATGGGCAGATGGGGTGCCTCGTGAAACTGCACCGCGAGTGGCGCTTGTCGGGCGACACGGCGTGGTTGCGGACGCAGTGGCCGGGGGCGCGCAAGGCCCTGGAGTTTGCGTGGCTGCCTGGTTCGTGGGACGCGGATCAGGACGGCGTGATGGAGGGCTGCCAGCACAACACGATGGACGTGGAGTATTTCGGGCCGAATCCGCAAATGGCGTCGTGGTATCTGGCGGCGTTGCGCGCGGCGGAGGCGATGGCGCGGGCGTTGGGCGAGGAGGAATTCGCGGAGAAATGCCGGGGGTTGTTCGAGCGAGGGCGCGCGTGGGTGGCGGAGCATTTGTTCAACGGCGAATATTTCGAGCAGGAGGTGCGTCCGGCGGGCGACTGGAAGAACGTGCGGGCCGGGCTGGTGGTGGGAATGGGCGGGAAGAATGCGGCGGCGCCGGACTTTCAGCTCGGTGCGGGGTGTCTGATCGACCAGCTCGCGGGGCAACCGAACGCGCATTTCGAGCGGTTGGGGCATGTGCTGGAGGCGGCGCAGGAGCGGCGGGCGTTGACGGCGGTGTTGCGGCACAACCGGCGGCGCGGGTTCGCGGATCACTTTAATCACATGCGCAGTTTTGTGCTTGGGGAGGAGACGGCGTTGGTGATGGCGACGTATCCGCGCGGGGGGCGGCCGGCGCGGCCGTTTCCGTATTTCACGGAGGTGATGACGGGGTTCGAATACTGCGTGGCGGTGCACCTAGCGCAGGAAGGGCGGGAGGCCGAGGCGGTGCGGGTGGTGCGCGACATCCGCGCGCGTTACGATGGGCGGAAACGCAATCCGTTCGACGAGGCGGAGTGCGGTCACCACTACGCGCGGGCGCTGGCGAGTTGGGGCCTCGTGCCGGCGCTGACGGGATTTTTCTACGATGCGCGGTTGGGCGAGCTGGCATTTCAGGCGCCGAAGAAAGGCGTGCGCTGGCCGTGGGCGGCGGGCGGAGCGTGGGGGGAAGTGGCCCTTGTGCCGGGGCGGCGGGCGCTGCGCGTGACGGTGCGCGCGGGGGGCGGGAGGCTGAGCGTGCGGCGGCTCGCGATCGGAGGGGCGAGGAAGGAATTTTCGCGCGCGAAAACGCTCGCGCCGGGACGTCCGCTTTCGGTTGTAATGTCGTTTACCGCATGAGCCACGCGCCGGTCTCTCCTGATTTCCCTGAAATTTTCCGTCAGTTTGCCGTGCGCGGGGAGCTGGCATCGGCGGGGCCGTTTGGCAACGGGCACATCAACGAGACCTACGTGGCGGTGGCGGCGGAAGGCGGGCGGGGCCGGCGCTACGTGTTGCAGAAAGTGAATCACCACATCTTCAAGAACGTGCCGGCGTTGATGGAAAACGTGCGGCGGGTGACGGAGCATGTGCGCGCGAAAGTGCGGGCGGCGAAAGGCGAGCAGGCGGCGGGGGAGACGTTGCGCCTGGTGCCGGCGGTGAGCGGGGCGGCGTTTGTACAGAGCGCGACGGGCGAGTTCTGGCGGTGCTACGATTTTATTGAAGGCGCGCACACGGTGGATCGCGTGACGAACGAGGCGCAAGCGCGGGAGGCGGCGCGGGCGTTTGGCGAATTTCAGGCGCAGCTCGCGGATCTGCCGGGCGGGCGGCTGCACGAGACGATCCCTCATTTCCACCACACGCGCAGCCGGTTCGAGGCGTTGCGGGTCGCGATCGCGGAGGATCGCGCGGGGCGGGCGAAGGACGTGGCGGCGGAGATCGAGTTCGCGTTGGCGCGCGAAGCGGATGCAGACGTGCTGCTCGCCCTGCTGGCGAAGGGCGAGATGGCGGAGCGCGTGACGCACAACGACACGAAGATCAACAACGTGATGCTGGGTGACACGACGGGTCAGGCCGTGGCGGTGATCGATCTCGACACCATCATGCCGGGGCTGCCGCTCTACGATTTCGGCGAGATGGTGCGCACGTCGGCGAGTTCGACGTGGGAAGACGATCCCGAGGCGGGCAACATGCACGTGCGGCTGCCGTTGTTTCGGGCGCTGGTGGAGGGTTATCTGGGATCGGAGGTGGGGGCGGTGCTCAATGCCACGGAGCGCGCGCACCTCGGTTTCGCGGGGAAGCTGATGACCTACGAAAACGGGCTTCGTTTTTTGACGGATTTCCTGCAGGGCGACACGTATTACAAAATCAAGCATCCGCGGCACAACCTGGTCCGCACGCGCACGCAATTCGCGCTGGTGCGGAGCATCGAGCGTGAAAGCGAAGCGATGGCGGCCATCGTGCGCGAAGTCGGCGGCGGCTGACGTTGGCGCGCGCCGCGGCTGCGTTGCTGGGTCGGCGAACGCCGGCGGGAGCGGCGAGGGCGGCGAAGGGCGGAGCGGCAAAACGCGTTTGCGAAACGAGAGGGGAGTTCCACGTTGCGAAATCATGCCTCGGATCATTCGCGCGCAGGACAATCGGAACGAACCATTGATCACCCCGGGGCGCCACGGGGCCACGTTGAGTTACTTCAACTTGATCCGGCTCGCGGCGGGGCAGTCGCACACCTATGAAGCGGCGGATTGCGAGACGATCTGCGTGGTGTTGAGCGGGCGCGCGGAAATCGCGGCGGGCGGGCAGACGTTCGGCGGCATCGGCGAACGCGCGGATGTGTGGTCAGGGCCGGCGGATTCGGTTTATTGCGGAACGAGCGCGCGGGCGACCGTGCGGGCGTTGCGGGACGGCACGGAAGTCGCGGTCGCGGGCGGCATCTGCCGGCAACCCCGCGCGCCGTTTCATCTGCCGCCCGCGGAAGTCGAGCGGGTGGACGTGGGCTCGCTGGAGACGCACACGCGGCGAAGTCTCTTTCACGTGCTCGGGCACAACGCACGCGAGCGCACGTGCAACCTGCAGGTGTGCGAAATTTATCCCGCCGCGGGTTGCTGGTCCGGCGTGCCGCCGCACAAGCACGATACGGAACGTCCGCCGGAAGAGACGGATTTCGAGGAGATTTATCACTATCGCTTCCGGCCGGAGACAGGTTTCGGCGCCCAACTGATTTACGAACCCGACGGGACGTCGACGGCGGCCATGACGCGCCACGGCGACACCTACCTTGTGGACCGGGGTTATCATCCGACGGTCACGGCGCCGGGTTATGAGGGTTATCTTTTTGCGATTCTCGTGGGGCGGCACCAGCGCTCGCTCGTGCCGTATTTCGATCCGGCGCACGGGCATTTGACGGCGGGCACGCCGGGGTTGGAAAAAATGCGGGCGAATCTCAAGTAGGCGGCGGCTGGTGGCTTGGGGGGCGGAAAAGCGGGCGCGAATAAGATGTGGGCAATTCCCTTTTGATTTCCCACGTTAACCGGCGAACCTCCCGGCATGAGCGACGCATGCAAGACCACTTCACTGGAAAACCCACCTGCATCCGCGGCGACGTCGGCCCCGGCGCGGAGCAACGCGCCGCTCTTCAACACGATCACGAGCGACGACTGGAAGCGCTCGCTCGCCTCGGCGCGGCGGCAGCCCAATGCGGTGTCGGAACGGATTCGGACGGCGATCTCGTCCTCCTCGCCGACGACGAAGTAAGCCTGCTCGAAGGGGCGGGCGGAGAATGGGCGGCGCTGGGTGCGGCGATTCACCATTTCCGCGAGTTGCTGCCGTTGCGGGAGCTGGCGGATTTCGGTTTCGCCGCGGGTGCGGAAAATCCGCTGGAGGAACCGAACGAGCAGTTGCGGCGCATCGGCGGCGGGGTGGAAGCGTGGGCGTTTCTCGCGCCGGCGGATGGCGGCTCGGTGTATAAATTTTTTCTGCCGCGGGAGCTGCGCAGGATCGGCAGTGCGTTTGGTTTCCAAGCCGGAGAAGAGTCCACGCTGCTGGCGGAGGCGACGCTGGGGGATTACCGCGCGTTGCTGGAGAAACTGCTCCTCATCCACGCGCTCGACGGGATGGCGACGGAGGTGATCGGGGTAACGACCGAAGGCGTGCTGGTGGCGAAGCAAGTGCTGGGCGAGCCGCTGCCCCAGGGCGAGGATGTCTCCCGCGTGCTGCCGGCGGGGTTGATTGAAATCCCGTCGCGTTTTCTGCGGGCGAACCGCGATCATCCGCGGCTGTTTTTTCTCCGCGGGCAGGCGTTTCTCGTCGCGGATCTCCATGCGAGGAACTTCGTGCGCGGCGCGGAGGGGGCGTTGCACGTGATCGATCTGGTGGCGGCGCCGTGGCCGCGGGCGTGGCTGGAGCGGCAGCCGCTGATGGCGGACTGGCTGGAGCGCGTGCGGGCGGATCCGGGAGCGACGCTGCTGGCGCCCGCGCGCGACGAAGATTTGTAGCCGGCGCGGGGCGCGAGAGCGAAACGCGCCAGCGGCGGTTTACTCGGTCCCTTGAGCGTCGATGACCTTCAAGACATCGGCGGCCTGGCGATCGGTGGAGGCGGAGTAATCGGCCCAGACGATCTTGCCGTCTTTGATGAGATACGCCTGGCGCTTGGCCATCGCGGACATCGGATACGTCGGCACGCCGAAGGCTTTGATGACGGTGTTGTCGGGATCAGCGATGAGCGTGAACGGAAAGTGGTTCTTGTCCTTGAACGCCTTTTGCGCGGCGACGTCGTCGTGGCTCACGCCGATGACGGCGACGCCCTTCTTGGTGAGCTTCTCATACGCATCGCGCAGCGAGCAGCCTTGGGCGGTGCAACCGGCGGTGTCGGCCTTGGGGAAAAAATAGACGAGGGTGTAGGGCTGTTGCTTATACACGGTCGCGAAATCGAGGGAGGCGCCGGTCTCGGTGGTGCCGGTGACGTCGGGTGCGGGATCGCCGACCTTGGCGGGAGCGGCGTGAGCGGAGGAGAAGATCATGGCGAAGGCGAGGGGGAGGGCGACGCGGAAGAATTTGAGGATCATGGTGGAGCGGACGGTGGCGCGGAAGCGCGCGTTTCGCAAGTCGCGGCGCGGGCGGAGAAGGTTCCCGGAGCGAGGAAAATTCTCCGCAACTTTTCGTGACGGAACAACCGGTGATTTGGGGGTCCAACCGGCCCCGCCATTCCGGCTTTCCGGCGTGGCGCTGAACAAACTGACATCATGACTAAACAGAAAACCAATTGGAAAATCTTCGGCTTGATCGCGGCGGGCTCGTTGGGCCTCGCGACGGGTGCATTCGCGCAAAACGCGGATTTGGCGCCGCCGGTGCCGACCAGCGAACTCTCCGCCGGGCTGCTCGGCAAGGGTTACACGGCGATCGGCTGGAATTACGTCGATCTCGACGGCTCGTCGCCTTCGGCGGCGCGCGGGTTGACAGCGGCGTTTAACCAGCCGCTGCGCGCGGGCCTCGACTTGAACGTGAACTACGACTGGCTGCGCGCGGGCGTGCAGGGCGTGCATCTGACGCAGCAGCAGCTCGAAGGCGGCGTGACGGCCTATCAGGCGTATAGCTGGGGCAAGCCGTTTGTCGAAGCGGGCGCGGGCTGGGTGTGGGCGCGAGGCGGCGGCGCCTCGACCGACTCGTTCGCGTTTCACGTCGGCAGCGGCGTGGAATTCGCCGTGGCTCCGCGCTTGAGCGTGGCGCCGTTTGTGGAGTTCCGTCGGGCCACGGGTTTCAACGCCAATCAAATCGATCTGGGGGCCAAGGTGGCTTACCGGTTGACGCGGGAGTGGAGTGCGGTGGCGAAGGTGCAATACGACGCCGTGCGCCACGACCGCGACCAGCGCGAGTATTCGCTGGGAGTGGCTTACCACTTCTAAGCGGACGCGTTGCCAAACAGCCAAGCGCCGGCGGTTCGCGGCCGGCGGTTGTGGCGGAAGGGAACCGCCTGCGCCGATCGCGCGCAGGCGGTGGGCAGGGCCGTGACGGGCGCCAGGCCGGTTCCGCGCCGAAAAGGCGACGGCGTTTTTGCGGAACCCCGGGCAGGCGGCACGCTCATACGCGGGATGATTTTATCCGCCTCTGTGCCGCCGATTGCGCTCGCGGCGCGGGGCATTCTAGCGGCTTGCGCTTCTCTAGGCTTCTCCGCCAGCGTCAGAGCTGATAGGTTCGTTTTCTGCTTTTTCCTATGATATCTCTGTTGTGCCGGTCTTGGATGTATCGCGTTGGCTTCTTGGGCCTGGCTTTTCTCGCCGCCTTGGGAACGACGGGGCGTGCCCAGGCTTCATCCGTGACGTTCGACGGCTTCGAGCCGGACATCAATGGCGTCGTCAACATCATCGTCCGGCAGAACGACGGCAAGTTGATCATCGGCGGGCAATTTACCCAAGTGCGCACCTACACGGCGGCACCGGTGGACCGGAATAATCTGGCGCGGTTTAATCGCGACGGGACGGTGGATCTATCGTTCAATCCCAACGTCAACGATGCCGTCACGACGCTGCTCCTGCAGCCCGATGGCAAGATCGTGGTGGGTGGTCGGTTCACGTCGGTGCAGCCGGCTGGGGCGGCGGCGGCCACGACGTGCAATCGCGTGGTGCGTTTGCAAGCGGATGGCTCCGTCGACGCGACGTTCGATCCCACGGTCGGCGGCAACGCCGTGCTGACGGTCAACGCGCTCGCGCTTCAGGCCAACGGCCAGATTCTACTCGGGGCGCTGGCGCTGCCGGTGATGCCGGGCGACACGGCGCCGCACCGCCGGCTGGTGCGTTTGAACACGGATGGTTCGGTCGATGCCTCGTTCGATCCGAATCCCAACAGCGTCGTCAACGCGATCGCGGTGCAAAACGACGGCAAGATTTTGGTCGGCGGTGGTTTCACGACGGTGCAGCCCAACGGCGCCGCCACCGCGACCGTGCGTAATCGCATCGCGCGCTTCAATGCCGATGGCTCCCTCGACACGTCGTTCGATCCCAACGCGAACAACGCGGTCAACGCCATTGTGGTGCAGCCCAACGGCGCGATTTTGGTGGGCGGCACGTTTACGCAGTTCACGCCGGCGCTCACCGGCGTGGTCTCCAGCCGCCCGCATCTCGGCCGCCTGACGCCGGCCGGCGATGTCGACAGCAGTTACAACCCGTCGCCCAACGGAAACGTTAACACGATCACGCTCGAATCCGATGGTCGCGCGCTGATTGGCGGCACGTTCTCCGGCCTCGTGCCAAATAATCTCAGCGCGGTGGTGACGCGCAATTTCGTCGCCCGCGTGAACTACGACGGCTCGGTGGACATCAACTTTGATCCGAGCGCCAACTACGTGGTGAACACGATCGTGGTGGAGAGCGACGGTCGCATCGTACTGGGCGGCAATTTCACGCAGTTGCGCGTCGGCAGCCTGTATGCGGCGGTCCCGGTGAACCGCGTGGCCCGCGTGGCGAACGACGGATCCGCGGACGTGCCGTTTTCCTCCGACCTTGCCGGTCGGATTCTCACGACGGCGCAGCAAGCGGACGGAAAACTCGTGATCGGCGGCACGTTTGTGAGCATCGGCGGCTTCACGCATTTCCGCCTCGCGCGGCTGAACATCGACGGCTCGGTGGACGGCACGTTCAACCCTACTTTCAACGGCACGGTGCAGGCGCTCAGCGTGCAATCAGACGGCAAGATTCTGGTCGGCGGGACGTTTACCGCGACCAACGGGACCAACGCCGCCTACTTCGTGCGTCTCAACGTGGATGGCACGCTGGACACGACGTTCGCGCCCAACCCCACCGGTAGCGTCAACTCGATCGCGTTGCAGAGCGACGGCAAGGTTCTGTTCGGTGGCTTGTTCACGACGATCCAACCCAAAGGCGACACGGAATCGACGCTGCGCTACTACCTCGCCCGGCTGAATGCCGATGGCTCGGTGGACAAGAACTTCGATCCCGAGCCCAACGGCGCGGTGCTGACGATAGCCGTGCAGTCGGACGGGAAGATCATGATCGGCGGCGCTTTCACGACGGTGCAGCCGAATGTGAAAACCGTTTACGCCCGTTACTATCTGGCGCGGCTCAATGCCGACGGCACGGTCGACGGAAACTACATCGTGCACGCCACTAGTCAGGTCAACGCCTTGGTGGTGCAGAGCGACGGCAAGGTCGTCATCGGCGGCGCGTTCACGCAAATCCAGCCGCTGGGCCAGACCTTGGTCGAACGCCATCACCTCGCGCGCATCACGACCGACGGAAAAGTTGATCCCGACTTTGATCCCAATGTCAGCGATCCGGTTCTGACCCTCGCGTTGCAAGGCTCGAAAATTCTGGTCGGCGGCACCTTCACGCTTTTCCAGCCCAATGGCGCCGCTGCTCCCACCGCCCGCAATTTTTTTGCGCGCCTCAATGCGGACGGTTCGCTCGATACGACGCTCAACCTGAATCCGAGCTACCGGCCGTATGACGCCGTTACCTCCGTCTTGGTCCAAGCCGACCAGAAGATCGTCATCACGGGCGACTTTGTCAGCGTGGGCGTCGGTGGCGCGACCACGCCGCAAACCCATCTGGTGCGATTGAACGCGGATGGCAGCCTCGACCAAACCTTCCTGCTCGGCCGGGCCGACCGCACCCAAGTGCAGATCAACGCGCTCGCGATCGGTCTCACCGATCGCATCGTGGCGGGCGGCTCGTTCAGCAATCTCAACGGCTCCTTGAGCCCGAACCTCGCGCGTTTCAACTACGACGGCACGCCTGATCTCGCCTTTAACCCGGCACCCAACGGGCCGGTCAACGCGCTCGCCATCGTCGCCGGCGCCACCGCGCCGACCGGGGCGGTCTCCTGGCTGCAGAGCGACGGCACGCCCTTGGCCGACGCTGCGGCCAAATCGTTGCTCTCGGGCGCAGTCAGTTCGAGCGCGCGCCTGCCCGACGGCACGATAGTGCTCGGCGGATCGTTCTCCCGCGGCGATGGCAGCCCGGGCACGAATGTCGCGAAAGTCACGTCCACCGGCGGCCTGAGCGCCACGTTCACGCCGACGGTTTCGGGACCGGTGTATGCCGTCGCGGTGCAATCGGATGGCCGCATCCTGATCGCGGGCAACTTCGCCACCGTCAACAGCAACGCCCACGCCAACCTGGCTCGACTCAACGCCGACGGCTCAATCGACACATCGTTCAATCCGAGCACCAACGGAGCGGTGCTGACGTTGGCGGTGCAATCCGACGGCAAGATCCTCATCGGCGGCGCGTTCACGACCGTGCAGGGCACGGGAGCGGCGACGGCGACGGATCGCGGTTATCTGGCGCGACTCAACGCCGACGGCACCCTCGACACCGCCTACAACGTCATTTTCAACAACGCCGTCACGGCCGTGGCGCTGCAGTCCGATGGCAAGGCCCTGGTCGGTGGTTCGTATGGCACCGTGCAACCGGTGGGAGTGAACACGCCCGTCGACCGCCTGCACCTCATCCGCCTCAAAACCGACGGCACGATCGACTCTGATTTCAACCCCGCGCCGAACGCTGAAGTTTACGCCATCACGGTGCAGCCGGATGGGCTCATCCTGATCGGCGGCGCGTTTACCACGATCTATGCGGATACGAGCGCTCCGGTGTCTCGCGCGCACTTCGCGCGGCTCGGGACCGACGGCCGCATCGATCCGACACTCGGCACGGTCTTCAACAGCAATGTGCAGGCGATCGCGTTGACCTCGGACGGCAATATTCTCGTGGGTGGCGCGTTCACCACTGTGCTGCCCAACGACGCGACGGTGGCCGTGGCGCGGGCGCGGATCGCCCGGCTGAAACCGACGGGCGCTCTCGATACGACTTTCACGCCGAGCTACAATGGCTCGGTTAACGCCCTCACGATCGCGGCTGATGGCAACTACGTGGTCGGTGGCGGGTTTTCCGCGATCGAAGCGGAGGAGTCCGTCCTGGCGGGCGGCGCATTCACGGCGCTGAACAACGTCGCCGCCATTCGCCTCGCCTTGGTCAACGCCGATGGATCGATCGATCCTTCGTTCGCGCCCAATCCCGACGGCGAGGTGCAGGCGTTGCTCCGCCAGCCCGACGGCAGCCTGCTGGTGGGCGGTCAATTTTCCGCCATCGGCGGGGGCACTCGCAGCTATGTCGCCCGGTTGAGCGCCGCGGGCGCCCTCGACGGCTCATTCGATGCCGCGGTCAACGGACCGGTGACCGCGTTCGCCCCGCAGGCGGATGGACAACTTTTGCTCGGCGGTATCTTCACCACGGTGCATGGCACGCTGCGCAGTTACCTCGCCCGCGTGTCTGCGACGGGTGCCTTGGATGCGTCCTTCAATCCGCTGCCCAACAGCCATGTTGACGCGATCGCGATTCAGGCCGACGGCAAGATCCTGGTTGGCGGCGGGTTCACGCAGATCGCCGGCGGTGCGCGCAACTATATCGCGCGACTCAATGCGGACGGCACGCTGGACGGCACCTTTACAGCGGATCCCAATGGCATCATCCAATCGATCGCCGTGCAGGCCGACGGACACATCCTGGTGTCGGGCACGAGCGTGACGGAAATCAGCGGCGCCGCGGTGCCGTATTTCGCGCGGCTCAACGCGGATGGTTCGTTCGACACCACGTTCAGCACGAGCGGCGCCGGGCAGGTCACAGCGTTTGTGCCGGAGTCGGATGGCCGCGTGGTCATCGGCGGAAATTTTGAAACCGTTGACGGTCAGCCGCGCTTCAACATTGCGCGCATCTTCCTCGGCGGCACGGCCGCGCAGCACCTTGAGCTGAGCGCGGATATTGGCACGGTCACCTGGGTGCGCTCCGGTGCTTCGCCAGAATTGGCGGGGGTGGAATTTGAAACGGCGCCCGATGGCCAGTCGTGGACCCCCCTCGGCACCGCCACGCGCGTGGGCACGACGAGCAACTGGCAGCTCAGTGGATTGTCGCTCGCGAATGGGGCTGACGTGTTCATTCGGGCGCGCGGCGTCACGCTCACCGGGCCAAACACCTCTTCCGGTCTGCTGCAAAGCGCGCAGGAGTTTTACACCGCGGGCGTGCCGGCGATCTCCAGTCCCACGACCGTCAACGCCGCGACCGGCACGGCGTTCTTCTACGGCATCAAAGCCTCGAATTCGCCGACGACTTATGCGGCGACGGGATTGCCCGCGGGCCTGACCATCGACCCGGCGACCGGTTTGATCTCCGGCCAGGCGACGCAAACGGGCACGTTCACCGTCAATCTCACCGCGACCAACGCGAACGGCACGGCGAGCGCCACGCTCACGTTGATTGTATCGACCCCGGCCGCCAGCACGGCGGCGCGGCTGGTGAACCTCTCGGCGCGGGTGGGCCTGACCGGCAGCGGCGCACCGGCCATCAGCGGTTTCGTCATCACCGGCAGCACCGCGCGCAGCGTGTTGGTGCGGGCTGCGGGTCCGGCGCTGGCGCATTACGGCGTGCAGCAACCGGCTTCGGCACCCCGCTTCACGGTGCACACTGCTTCGGGGGCTGTGGTGCTCAGCGCCGCCGCGTGGGATAGCAGCAACGGCCTGAGCACGGTCTTCGCGCAACTCGGCGCTTTCCCGTTTGATACCGGCAGCGCCGATGCGGCGACCGTTGTGACGCTCAATCCGGGCGCTTACACCGTCCACACCTCGACCGGCCTCGGCAGCGATGGCATCGCGCTCGCAGAAATCTATGATTCGGCCGCCATCGCGGGCGATACGACGCGCCTCGTCAACTTGTCCACGCGGGCGACGATCTCGTCCGGTGAAGGCGTCGTGATTGGAGGCTTCGTGATCCACGGCACCGGGACGCGTCGCATGCTGGTGCGCGTGGCCGGACCGGCCCTGACCGGTTTGGGCGTCGCGGATGCGGTCACCGATCCCGTGCTTTCGCTCTACAACGCGTCCAACGTCGAAATCGCGCGCAACGACAATTGGGAAACGCCGGTGACGGTCGCCGGGGCCTACCCGGCGGTCAGCGCCAGCGAGATTTCGGGAAGCGCAGCGACGGCGGGTGCGTTCGCATTCGCCAGCGGCAGCAAGGATGCGGCGATCATCGTCACCCTGCCCGAAGGCACTTACACGGCGCAGGCCATGGGCGTGCTGGGTGCGACGGGCGAGGCGTTGATCGAGGTTTACGAATTGCCCGACCTCGCCCCGTAAGCGCGGGCGCGCTTACCAGTCGTCACTCCGAAACGGCGCCGCGGGCAAACCGGCGCCGTTAAAGAGGTTCGCCTGCGGGACGTTGCTCCAGGCGTAGCGCACCGCGACGGGATGCGGCACGCTCGGTGACCGCACGACGAGGGTGCCCCGGTCGATCTTTCCTTCCGCGGGATGAAACACGCGGTCAGTCCCCGCGACTTCGAGTGACTGCAGCGGTTTGTCGTAAGCGACCAGACCGCTCGTCACGTGCGTGAACCGCACGCGCAACGCCGAGCCTTCCGGTGTGGCCGAGGCGAAGACCGGCCCGCTCGCGTCGCCCGGAATGTCGTAGACTTTCGTTTCCGCCATCAGCGCCAGTCGGCGGCCGACCTCCTGTTTGTTGCGCGGGTGAATGTCCTTGGGGTCGCCGATGTCGAGGGTCACGGCCATGCCTGTCGCGGGCAGGGCGAGCGCCTCGGCCTGCGCCTCGCGCAGGGGCGGCCAGAAATCCGTGCTCTCGTAAGAGGAGATTTGCACGAAGTAGAAAGGGAAATCGCCCTCGCCCCAGAGCGCGCGCCAACTGCGGATTAACGCGGGAAACAACGCGCGATATTCCGCCGGGCGCGGCGCGTTGGACTCGCCTTGATACCATAGCACGCCGCGCATCGCGTAGGGGGCGAGGGGCGCGATCATGCCGTTGAAGAGCCCGCTGATTTGGTAGGGCGTGCCGGGGCCGACCGCGGGTTGGGGCCACGGCAGCGTATTTTTCGTGTGCGTGGCTTTGGCGTGCGCCGAGGCGGCATCCCACGCCGCCTTTTCCGCCGCGTAGGCCACTTGGCGCGCCGGAAACACTGCCACGTCTTTCGCCCAGCGGGCATGCACCGCGGCAAACGCGGGATCGCTCAGCGTGAATTCGCTCAACCACGATTCGATCGGGGTGCCGCCCCAACTGCTGTGAATCAGCCCGATGGGGACGCCGATTTTGCGATAAACGTCGCGCGCGAAAAAGTAACCGACCGCGGTGAAGTGGCCGACGTTTTCGGGCGTGGCGGCGAGCCAGCCGGACGTGGCAACGGCGTCCGCGGGAGTGTCCGCGACGGCGTGATCGATGCGGATGTGGCGGATGAGTGGCGCGTTGGCCGCCGCGATCTCGGCGGTCGCGTTCACCGCGCGGTCGACGGGAAACTCCATGTTGGACTGGCCGGAGCACACCCAAACTTCACCGACGACGACGTCTTGCAGGGTGACGACGTTTTTGCCCGTCACCGTGAGCGGGGCGCTTTCGGCGGAGGCTTCCAACGCAGGCAGGAGCGCGATCCAGCGGCCATCGCGCCCTGCCGTGGCGCTGACGGTGTGATCGCGAAAGGTCACGGTGACGCGTTCGCCGGGATCGGCGCGGCCCCAGACGGGGACGAGCGCGTCGCGTTGGAGAACGGCGTGATCTTGGAACAGCGAGGCGAGCGTGACATCCGCGCGAGCGGAGGCCGCGCCAGCGAGCGCCGCGAGGGCGAGCAGAAGGCGTTTCATGCGAAGGGGTGGGCGGCGTTAGTGCGCCGCGCCTTGCCACGTCTCGCCGCACGCGCCGCCGTCAGTCACGGCGGTGACTTCGTAGTCGGCGGAGTCCGCGAATTTCACGAGTGGCAGGTAAAACTGGGAGATTTGCTGGACGTTGCCCGCCGCGTAATGGCCGATGAAGGAGCGGCGGAAACGCGTGGGGTGGCGGTTGGGGCCGGAGCCGTGGATCAGTTGACCGTGAAACACGAGCGAATCGCCGGGCTGCAGGCGGACGGGCACGGCCTTCATGCCTTTCGGGATGCGCACAAAACCCGGCGCGAACGATTCGCCGAGGTGCGCGTTTTCGTTGCAGAGGAGATTGCCGCGGTGGGAGCCGGGCACGACCATCATGCAGCCGTTCTGTTCGTCGCAGACATCCATCGCGGTCCACACGCCGACGCAGGTGCCGGGTTGCACGAGCAGGTAGAGGTTGTCCTGGTGCATGGCCTGGCCGCGCGAACCGGGCGGCTTGAAATAATACATCGTCTGCGCGGCAACGGGCTCGGCGCCGAGCGTGGCCGTGAGAAGGGCGCGGATCTCCGGATGAAGCAGATAGCGGCGGGCGACGGCGTTGAAGCGATGCGGATGGACGACGCGCGGCCAGTGCGTGAGCGGATCGTTGGGATCGGTGATCTTGTCGCTGTAAATGCGCTCGGCGTCGCCCGCGGTGTGAATCGCCTCAAACTCGGCGATGATTTCCGCCACTTCAGACGGGGAAAACAACGCCGGCACCACGAAGTAACCGTCGCGTTCGTAAGCTTCCTTGAAGGCGGTGAGATCGCGGACGGGGCTCGGGGTCATACGGCGCGGACGTTGCACGTTTTTTCCCGGCAGGCGAGCGAATCGCAGGATTTCGCGCCCGGGGTTGCCGGTCGCGGCGAGGCGGGCAACGTGGAGCATGGCGGCTTCGTTGCGATGGCTCGGGAGCGGGATGATCTTGGTGCTGGCGCCGGTGCTGATCGCCGCGCCGCGCGCGATGACGGTGGATGATTTGCTCGCGCTGCACCGCGTGTCCGACGTGCAGCTTTCGCCGGATGGCCGGGAGGCGGCGTTTGTCGTGACGGACGTCGTGAAGGCGGAAAATCGCACCAATAGCGATATCTGGGTCGTGCCAGTCGGCGGCGGCAGTGAACCACGGGCGCTGACGAATTCGCCGCGCGACGATCAGCACCCGCGCTGGTCGCCCGATGGGCGCTGGATCGCGTTTGAATCGAATCGCGATGGCGCGCGGCAGATCTGGATCCTGCCGGTGGCGGGCGGTGAACCGCGCAAGCTGACCGCGCTGGCGACCGAGGCGGGGCAACCCGTGTGGTCGGCCGATGGGCGCGCGCTGGCGTTTGTGTCGGCGGTGTTTCCGGAGTATTCCACGCTGCCGCCCGCCGAAGCCGATCGGGCGAATCGCGAACGTTTGCTGGCACTTGCGCGCCGGCCGGTGAAGGCGCGGGTGTTCACGCGGCTGCCTTACCGGCAAGGCGACACGTGGGACGACGGTCGGCGCCGGCATCTATTTGTAATGCCGATGCAACAGGGTGGCGCGACCGCGGAACCGCGCGACATGACGCCGGGCGATCACAACGCCGTGGCGGACGTCGGCGCAGGCGCAGGTGAGGATCTTTTTCCGGCGGGCGACGGGTTCACCTTTTCTCCGGATGGCGAGGAATTGATTTATGCGACGGCGGCGGAATCGCTGCGGGGAGAAACAGCGGGCGGTGACGGTGACCTCGTGGCCGTCAATCTGCGCACGGGAGAGCGCCGGCTGGTCGCGAAGACGTCAGCGAACGGCGGCGCGCCGCGTTTTTCGCCGGATGGGAAGTGGCTGGCCTATCGCGCGCCTGCGCGACGCGACGCACGATCCACACGTGGCCAGTTGATGGTGCATAACCGCAGCACTGGAGAGACCCGGAGTCTCACGCCGGATTTTGATCGCCCGGTGAGCGAGTGGGCTTGGGCCCCGGACAGTGCAGGGCTTTATTTTACGGCGCCAGACGACGGTCGCCGACCGGTGTGGGCGGTCCGCCTCGACGGCGAGTCGCCACAACGTGTCGTGGCGAATGGCACGAACAGCGCGCTGAACATCACGCCCGATGGCCATGCGCTCGTGTGGCTGGCGCAAACGTTGACGCAGCCGCCCCGCGTGATGCGGATGGCCCGCGAGACTGGCGCGACGACGGTGTTGGCGGACCCGAATCGCGCGTTACTCGACGAGCTTGCGCTCGCGCCGGCCGAGTCGGTCACGGTGACAGGCGCGGGCGGAGCGAAGGTTCAGATGTGGGTTGTGAAACCGCCGAGGTTTGCTGCCGGGCAGAAATATCCGGCGGTGCTGTGGGTGCATGGCGGACCGCGCGAGGCGTTCGGGGATGCGTGGTCGTGGCGTTGGAATCCCGCGCTGTGGGCGGCGCAGGGTTACGTGATCGCGTTGCCGAATCCGTCGGGCAGTGCGGGCTTCGGGCGGGCGTTGGCCGACGCGGCTTCGGCGGACGGGAACGCGCGACTGTATGCCGATCTCATGGCCTGCACGGATTGGCTCGCGCGACAGCCTTATGTGGATGCAACGCGTCTGGCCGCCGCGGGCACGGCTTATGGCGGTTTCATGATCAACTGGTTTCAGGGCCACACGACGAGGTTTCGCGCGCTGATCAGCGAGGCGGGCGTGTATAATTTTTCGTCCATGGCCGGCATCTCCGACGAAGCGTGGCGCCTCGAGGACGGCCCTGGAGCGCCGTGGGAAGTGGAGGAGGGCGCGCGTTTTTCGCCGCATCGTTTCGCGGCGAATTTCCATACGCCGGAGCTGATCCTGCACGGTGAGCAGGACTTTCGTGTGCCGGTTGGCGAGGCATTGCAGCTTTTCACGGCGCTGCAACGGCGCGGGGTGCCGTCGAAGCTCGTGCTGTTTCCGGACGAAGGTCACGGGCTGCGCAAGCCGCTCAACCGCGAACTCTGGCACCGCGAAGTCTTCGCGTGGCTCGCCGAATATCTCGCCGCGCCGCGCGCGGCGCCGCGTTGACGTGGCGGCACCGTGCGCGCCGCCAGTCGGCGGCGAAGCCGTCAGGCGAACGCGATTTTCGCGGGCAGGCGCAGCGGCTTGAAATGCCAGTCGGGACCGTGGGTGTGCTCGGGCGCATCGGCGGGGTCGGCGAAGTTTTTACGACCGATGATTTGATCCGGGCTCACCACCGGCCAGTCGCCGTAAAGATAGCGGTGCGGGCCAAAGGTATTGAACGTGCTCGGCACGAGTTCGAGGCGCACGCGATGGGCGCCGGGCGTCACGTGGGGCGGCAGGGCCACCGACCACGCCGGGCCCCATGTCCAGCCGAGGTTGACGCCGGCGAGCTCAACGCGAACCGCATCGCCGGCGAGATTGAGGAGGTGCAACGCGCGGGCTCCGGCGGGCACGGTGAGCATGGTTTCGGCGACGACGCGCGAACCCAGAAACGGATATCCCGCCGCGGTGAGTTCGGCGTTCGCGGGGGGCGGCGTCGCGCTGGCGAAAAACGGGCCGCGCGTGCGTCGGGTGGCGGTGGGGCCGTCGGCCCATGCACTGCGGCTGAGCACGGTGAATTTCCCGCGCAGCCAGCACCAGGCGCGCGGGAGCGCGGCGCTCGTGCGAAACCGGAGGATGTGCGGACCATCGGCGAGCGGCGGCAGGTCCGCGCCGGTGCCATCGTCGTTGGGGAGAAAGGCGATGGGGCGGTCGTCGACGCTCAGCGCGACGACGGTGTCCGCGAACGCGAGTCGCAGCGGCGGTTGCGCGGCGGGTGAGAACGCCAAGTCGAATGTGGCGCTAAAGAGCCCGTCGGCTTCGCGGGTCGGTTCGAGCAGCCACGCGTTCTCCGGGGCCTCGACAATTCGCCAGTCGAGCGCGGCCGCCTCGCGCGAAGGACGCGCCGTGGGCGTGTCGGCAACCGGCGCGGCGGGGGCGGCTGCGAGTGATTCAAGGTCAGCGCGCGGCCAGGTCGCGGGCGCGCCGCGCAGTTCCGCGCCGGCGTCCACGATGAGGCGGGCGTAGCTCATGCGGCCGAGGTGGATGCGGCCGTTTTCGCAGCGGCCCTCCTCTTCGAGCGTGCGTTCGTCGGTGACGTCGTAAGCGATGCCGGCGGCTTTCAGGCGGTTGAGTTGCGCCAGGAAGGCGGCGTTGAGGCGACTCGCGGGCGTAGCGGGAACCGTGGAGGCGTTGTGCTGGTTGGTGTGCATCAACTCCCACGGCTCATATACAGCCATCAGGCCGCGGTAGGGCGCGACGACAAGCGTATCGACCGGCGCGGGCGGATGCGCGGCGAGTTCGGCTTTCACGCGGCGCAACACTTCGGGGTAAACATCGCGCCAGGTGAGGTGCAGTGGCTCGGAGGGCGGCCAGTCGGTGATCGCGGGTGTATCGAGGCGATACTGACTGAGGTGCATCACGAAATCCGTGAGTCCGTGGCGGCCGAGCCAGAGCAGATAACGTTCGAGATCTTCGGGCGAGGCGCCCCAACCGGCGCCGCCGAACGCCTCGACCATGCAGCGCCCGTCGCCGAACTGGCGCGCGACGGCAGCGGCTTGGCGCGGATAGAAATCGAGGGAAGGAAAACGTTCGAGCGAGTCGATACCCGGCGCGCTGAACTGGCGGTAGAGTCGATGAAACGAGCCGCCCATCGGCAGTTGGAACAAGGGGTGTTCCTCGCCTTTGATGTGGCCGAGAAATTTTTTACCGTGCGCATCGCACCACGCGCGATACGGCGCGAGAAAGCCGGCGGCGAAAAGGTCGGTGACGAGTTCCCAATATTGCACGCGGAATTCCGCCGCGCCTTCGCCGTGTGCGAACACGAGGGGCAGGCGCTGGGCGAAATCGGGGCCGAAACGCGCGCGCAACTGCTCGGCGAGCACGGGCGACCAAGGCGCGCCGGCGGGGTCGGGCATCGGCGGTTTGATCGCGCCGGATTCGGGTTCATCCGTGAAGAACGCCTCGACGTAATCCCACGCCGCCGGCGCGAGCCCGGTGCGATAGCGTTCATGGATGAGATCGAGAAACTGGTGCATCACCCCTGGGTTGAGCGCGTCGATGCCTTCGACGGTCCGCGGCGCCATGTGCCAGGTGCGCGCGCCGGGAGTGCCGGGCGGCACGAGCGCGTTGTGCGCATCGACGTGGAAAGAGCCGAGGGCGTTGGCCGGCGGTTCCGCGAAGAGATCGAGCCGCACGGCGGCACTGGCAGGGAATTTCGCGAGGAGTTGCCCGTCGGCCGTGCCGCTGGGCCAGCCGTTTTCGTCGTAAATCCAGAAACGCAGCCCGATCTCCTTCGCGTAGAGAATCGCATCCGAAACCTCCCGCAGGTAGTCGGGGCTCATGTAGGGCGGGATGCCGGGATAAAAGCGCGGATGGAAAACGACGCCATCCATGCCGGCGGTCTGCAGGTCGCGCATTTGCTGGCGGAGACGCGCTTGGTCGAGCGGGCCGTTGATCGACCAGAAAGGATAGAAGCGGGGCGCGAGGTCGCGCGCGTGGGCGGAGGCGGGGGAAGAAAGAGGCACGAGGGAAAAGGGGGAAAGGTAAGGACGACTTGGGCGGAGGTTTGGTTCTTTTCAAGCGAATCGCGGTTCCTACACTCCGCCAGCTTGCCCCTTTTGTGCCTCCTCCGCCGTCTCGTGTCGCTGCCCCGTCGTGCGTGCGTCTGCCTCGCGGTCGGCGGGCTCGGCGGCGTGGGGACGCCGGTGTTGCACGCGATGGCTCCGCCGCCGGATGGCCGGATTCATGTGACGTATTGGGAAAAGTGGACGCAGTTTGAAGAGCGGGCGATTCGAGCGGTGATTGCGGAGTTCGAGCGTTCCCAGGATCGCATCGCGATCGACTACCTGCCGGTGGGTTTGATCGATCGAAAGACGATCGTCGCCACCGCCGGTGGAGATCCGCCCGACATCGCCGGATTATGGGCGCCGCAGGTGGCGGCGTTTGCGGATGCGGGCGCGCTGGAATCGCTCGATCCCTATATCGAACATGACGGCCTGACGCCGGCGCAATGGCTGGCGCGCTACGAGCCGGTTTACGCGAGCATTTGCGAACACAACGGGCACGTCTTCGCGGGCATCAGCACGCCGCTGGTCATGACGTTGCACTGGAACCGCACGATGTTTCGCGCCGCCGGGCTCGATCCCGACCGGCCGCCACGCACCCTCGCGGAGTTCAACGCGTATTGCCGCCTTTTGACGAAGCGCGACCCGCGCACCGGCGAGATTCTGCAGATGGGCTTCCTGCCGCAGGAGCCGGGCTGGTGGCCGGGGATTTTCCTGCGGTGGTTTGGAGGGGAATTATGGGACGCCCACGGCGTCACGCTCGCGAAAGATCCGCACAATCTCGCGGCGATGGAATGGGTGGCGGGCTTCACGCGCGACAACGGCGGGCCGGATGCGATCAACACGTTTGCGGCGGGGTTTGGCGGGATGACCTCGGCGCAAAATCCGTTTTACACGGGGAAAATCGCGATGGTTTTCCAAGGCGTGTGGCTCAACAACTACATCCGTCAATACAAGCCGGGTTTGGACTTTGGCGTGGGTCCGTGGCCAGAGGCGGTGCCCGGGGTGAAAGATTTCGCAATGGTCGAGTCGGATGTGTTGGTGATTCCGCGCGGCGCGAAGCACGCCGCGGCGGCGTGGGAGTTCATCAAGTTTGTAAACTCGCACAACCCCAACGCCCGCACGCGCGCGGAGCTGCAGGGGGGTGAGTTGTTGTGTTTTATGCAGGAGAAAAATTCTCCGATGCGGCAGTGGAGCCCGTTTTTCACGGAGCATCATCCGCATCCTTATATCAAAGAATTCCGCACCCTCGCGGCGAGTCCGCACGCGGCGTTTCTGGGCGAGGTGGGGATTTTTCCGGAATACAATCGGGAGCTTGCGACGGCTTTCGATCGCGTGCGCCTGCTGATGGCGACTCCCGGTCAGGCGCTGGCGGACGCGCAGGCGCGGCTGGACGTCGCGTGGGCGCGCTATCGCCGCAGTCTTGAGCGCCACGGACTGCTGCCGCAGGAAATGATGGCCCCCGCCACGCCATGACCCCGCGCGAACGCCGCCAGCTTTTCACCGGACTGGGCTTCACCAGCCTGTGGATCGTCGGCCTGGGGCTCTTCACGGGCTACCCGGTCTTGGCGTCGCTTTACTATAGCTTTTGCGACTATTCGATTCTCACGTCGCCGGTGTGGTGCGGCACGGAAAACTACCGGCAGCTCGTGCACGACGACCTGTTTTGGAAGTCACTCTACAATACGTTATTTTATGCCGGGTTGTCCGTGCCGTTGGGAACGGTGGTCGCTTTGGGGCTGGCGCTTTTGCTCCATGCCGACGTGAGGGGGAAACCGTTTTTCCGCACGCTGTTTTATCTGCCCTCGATCGTGCCGGTGGTGGCCTCGGCGCTGTTGTGGCTCTGGTTGCTGAACGGCCAGTTCGGTCTGATCAATGTCGCGCTCCGGCCCATTCTGGCGCTCGTGGGGCTGGAGCCACCGCTCTGGCTGGCGGATCCGGCGTGGGCGAAGCCGGCGCTGGTGTTGATGAGCCTGTGGGGCACGGGCAATGCGATGATCATCTACCTCGCGGGCCTGCAAAATGTGCCGCGTGAACTCTATGAAGCGGCGGCGATCGATGGCGCGTCGGGCTGGCGGCGGTTCTGGCACATTACGCTGCCGATGATTTCGCCGGTGGTGTATTTCAACGTCGTGATCAGCCTGGTCGGCGCGCTGCAGGTTTTCACGCAGGCGTTCATCATGTCGTCCGGAGCGGGCGGCGGGGCGGCGGGCGGCACGGACGGCAACCCGGCGCGCGCGACGCTGTTCTACACGTTGAATCTGTTTTCGACGGCGTTCTACGATCTGCGCATGGGCTACGCGAGCGCGATGGCCTATGTGCTTTTCGTCATCATCGCGTCGCTGACGTGGCTGGCCACGCGGCTGTCGCGCAAGCATCTCAACTACGCAAGTTGACATGGCCGCCCCACGCTCCACCGCTGCGTTTCGTTATGCGCTCTTGCTGCTCGCCGGCGGGGTGTTTTTGACGCCGTTCGTCTGGCTCGTGGCGACCTCGCTCAAGCCGATCGAGCAGGCGATGACGTTGCCGCCGCAACTGCTGCCGCGCGCGTATTACGCGGTGATTGCCGGCGTGCGCATGGAGGTGACGAAAGACTATCCTCTGCCGACGGCGGGCGTGGTGGTCGAAATGACCAAGGGAGCGCAGGCGGGGCGGCAGCTTTTCTTGTCGGCCCCCGAAGCGGCGGCGCAGAGGGACCGCCTGAAGATTTTGCATCGGACGGAGGTCGGCTGGTGGCGGGTGACGGAGCGTTTTGATGTCGATTTGGGAGCCGCCGTGCCGCGCTGGGATATCGTGGCGCCCGCCGCGCTGGAGGAGCACGTGCATTTTCGGTGGAGCAATTATCCGCGGGCGCTGGCCGCGATGGGCGGGCAGACCGCGGATCAGCCGACGCCGGCGGAGGCGAAGAGCAATGTGCCGTTCAGCCGGTTTCTGGTGAATACACTGCTCGTGGCCGGCCTGGGCGCGCTGGGCACGGTGTTTTCCAATGCCATCGTCGCCTACGGCTTCGCGCGGCTCCAGTGGCGGGGGCGCGATGCGTTTTTCGCGATCACGCTCGCCACGATGATGGTGCCATTTCCGGTCCTGATGGTGCCGCTCTATGGCGTGTTTCGGGAGCTGCATTGGGTGGGGACGCTGCTGCCGTTGTGGGTGCCGGCGTGGTTTGGCAGCGCGTTTAATATTTTTCTCATGCGCCAATTCTTTCTGAACATCCCGGAGGAGTTGAGTGAAGCGGCGCGGATCGACGGCAGCAGCGAGTGGTCGATCTTCTGGCGCATCATCCTGCCTTTGAGCAAGCCGGTGCTGGCGACGGCGGCGCTGTTTCATTTTCTCTACGCGTGGAATGATTTTCTCGGGCCGCTCCTCTATCTGACGCGCCGGGAAACGTTCACGCTGTCGCTGGCGCTGCAGGCTTATCAATCGCAGAGCGGGGGCACGCAGTGGCCGTATCTGATGGCGGCGAGCGTGGTGACGACGCTGCCCATCATCGTGCTGTTTTTCTTCGCGCAACGTTTCTTCATCCAAGGGATCGCCACGACGGGTTCGAAGGGGTGAGGCGCACCAACGCCCGCCGGTGCGGTCCATGGCCGCATGAAAACTTCAGCGATTCGGCACCTCGGTGGCTGGGCGGCGGGGGGACTGGCGGCGGGTCTGCTTTGGGTGGGAGCGGGCTGTGCCTCGCAACCTGAACGGGGCTACCGGACGGAAGCGGTGGTGCGCGAGCCGGTGATCGGCGCACAAGTGGTCGAAGTGCGGCAGGCGCCCCCGCCTCCGCTTCGCGAGCGACGTCCGCAACGCCCGGGCCGGGAGTTTGTGTGGGTGCCGGGTTACTGGTTGTGGCGAGGCAATGCCTACGTGTGGGTCGCGGGCCAGTGGCAGCGGCCGCCGCATCGGCGCGCGCACTGGGTGGAGCCGCGGTGGGAACATCGCGGCAACAGCTACCTTTACATCGAAGGTCGCTGGAATTAACGCGACTCCGAGGGGCATGTTCCTCTCGGGGCTCTCCGGGAGCGGCGGGCGGCGGCCGTCAAAACTCCGCGGTGCCCGGGGTGCGCGCGAAGGGGATGACGTCGCGGATGTTGCCGACGCCGGTGACGAACATGAGCATGCGTTCGAACCCGAGGCCGAAGCCCGCGTGCGGCACCGTGCCGTAGCGGCGAAGGTCGAGATACCACGCGTAGGATTTTTCGTCGAGGTGATGCAGCGCCATGCCCGCGCGAAGTTTTTCCAAGCGCTCTTCGCGCTGACTGCCGCCGATGATTTCGCCGATGCCGGGCACGAGCAGATCCATCGCCGCGACGGTTTCGCGGCCGGGTGCGCAATCGTCGTTGGCGCGCATGTAGAACGCTTTGATCGCGCGCGGATAATTATAGACCGTGACCGGGCACTTGAAGTGTTCCTCGGTGAGAAAGCGCTCGTGTTCCGCCTGCAGGTTCGCGCCCCACGCCACGGGGTGTTCCCACGTGCGGCCGCTCTTTTCCAGCAACTCGACCGCTTCAGTGTAGCTGCAGCGGACGAAGGGTTTTTCTAGCACGAAGTCGAGGCGCGGGAGCAGCTCCTTGTCGACGAATTTGCCGAAGAACTCGAGGTCGGCGGCGCAGTGTTCGCGCACGTCGCGGATGAGATATTTCACGAATTCCTCGGCGAGGGTCATATCGCCGTCGAGATCGCAGAACGCCACCTCCGGTTCGATCATCCAGAATTCGGCGGCGTGGCGCGAGGTGTTGGAGTTCTCCGCACGAAACGTCGGGCCAAACGTGTAAACGTTGCTCAGCGCGCACGCAAAAATCTCCGCCTCCAGTTGGCCTGACACGGTGAGAAACGTCTTCTTGCCGAAGAAATCCTGCGTCGCATCGACGCGACCATCGGCGTCCTTCGGCGGTGCTTCGAGGTCGAGCGTGGTGACGCGAAACATGTCGCCCGCGCCCTCGGCATCGCTCGCCGTGATGATCGGCGTGTGCACGTAGACGAAACTGCGTTCCTGAAAAAACCGGTGGATCGCATACGCGAGCCGGCTGCGCACGCGGAACACCGCGCCGAAGAGATTCGAGCGCGGCCGCAAGTGTGCGATCTCGCGCAGAAACTCCAGCGAGTGGCCTTTCTTTTGCAGCGGATACGTCGCGTCGGCCTCGCCGACGACGGTGATCGACTCCGCTACCACTTCCCATTTTTGCCCCTGGCCCTGCGAGGGCACGAGCCGGCCGCGGACGCTAATCGCCGCGCCCGTGGCGAGTTTTTCGATGTGCGCGTAATCGGGCAAACTTGAGTCGGCGATGACCTGGATGCCTTTGAGGCAGGAGCCGTCGTTGAGCTCGATGAACGAGAAGGTTTTCGCGTCGCGCCGCGTGCGCACCCAGCCTTGGAGGAGAAGGGCATCGCAGGCGGCGGCGGCGGCGAGGGCGTCTTTGACGAGTGTGCGTTGCATGGTCGTTTCGCAGCAGCGAAGCGCGCGCGCCGGTGGCTGGCAAACCGAGAAGCACGGCCGCCGGGCGTTCGTCCCACTCGCGGGAATCATCCTTCCCGCAGTGCGGACACTTCCCGCCGCGGCGGCAACGAGGCGGGCGCCGAGAAATAATTTAACAAGCTAATGAAAAGAAAGTTAGGCGATGGCTGACCGAGCTGGCACGCGCGTTGCAAAGCATGCCGTCAATCAACTCAAATTCCATGAACAAGCTCGTCTCCTTCTCCGCCGTCTCAGCCCTCGCGGCCGCTCCGGCAGCAATTCTCGTCCCGATGTTTTCGGGTGAGCCCACTTGGCTGCTGGCCGGCGAATCGTTCGTCGCGATGTTTGCCGCCGCGGCGCTGATCTTCGGCTTTTGCGCCGACTACGCGACGGAGCGGCGTCCGCTCGAAGCGCCGCCGCGCGCGGCGGCACCGCTCCGCCGACGCAACGCTTACACGTTTCGCCGCGGGGCGGAGGTGGCGCAGCTCGCGGCACCCGCGTCGTCACCGCTCGGCCGCCGCGCCTTGGCTTCGATGGCCGGATAAGCCGGAAAGAGCGGCGGGGCTCAGTGCGGATTCGCGTCGCGCGAGACGTCGTCGGCCGCGTTACCTGGCAACGCTTTCGCCGGCGCCGGCACGATGACGGAGGCGAGCATCGAGAGTCCCAGCACGCCGCCGATCACCGCGAGCGAAACCGCGGTGGGGATGACGACCCAGTGCTCAATCAACATTTTGACGCCAATGAAGGTCAGGATCGCAGCGAGCCCGATTTTCAGGAAACGGAAGAGTTGCATCACACCGTGGATGGCAAAGTAGAGGGAACGCAGCCCGAGGATCGCGAAGATGTTTGAGGTGAGGGCGATGAAGCCGCTCTTCGTGATCGCGAGCACCGCCGGGATGGAGTCGAGCGCGAACATCACGTCGGACGTTTCGACCACGAGCAGGACGATGAACAGCGGCGTGGCCGCCAGCCGCCCTTCATGTCGCACGAAGAAGTTTTTCCCGTGGGCCTCGGGCGCGACCGGGAAGAACCGGCGGAAGAGGCGCACCACGCGATTGCGTTCGGGGTGCACCTCCGTCTCGCCGCTGCCGGGCAGCGCCAGCTTGATGCCGGTGTAAACGAGAAACGCGCCAAACCCATACAGCACCCAATGAAAACGTGCGATGACCCCGACGCCCACGAGAATGAAAATCGCCCGCATCACGACGGCGCCGATGATGCCCCAGAACAGCACGCGATGCTGGAAGCGCGGCTCCACGCGGAAGTAGGCGAAGATGAGGATGAACACGAAAACGTTGTCCATGCTCAGGCACAATTCGACCAGATAGGCGGAGAGAAACTGCTGGCCGGCTTCCGCGCCGCGCCACCACCACACCACCGCGCCGAACGCGATCGCGAGGGCGGCCCACACGCCGCACCAAGCGAGCGCTTCCTTCATTTTCACGACGTGCGGCTGGCGTTGGAAAACGCCGAGATCGATCGCCAGCAGTGCGATGATGAGCGCGAAAAACCCCACCCAGGCCCAGGCAGGCAATGCGGCGACAACTCCGAGGATCGGCGTCATGGAAACCGGGAGTGTGCTGGCGGCCGCGGGCGGCGGGCAAGCGTGGAGCGCCGGCGGCAAACCCTTTGACACGGATTTGCCGGGCCGTTGATTGGGCGGCTTTCCATGAAACGGCTACTGCTTCTGCTGCCTCTCCTGCTGGGCCTTGCGCTCGCGGCGCCTTTTGCCGCGGCTCAATCCGCCGATCCCGCGGCCGCCGCCGCACCGGCGACCAGCGCGCCGGCGACTCCGGCGCCCGCTCCGGGGAGCGCGGTTGCCGCCCACGATGCGACGACGGCGGCCGCGGCGGCAGTGGTGGTGCGTCCCGCCCGGCGGCCGCCCGATTTCCTCGAGCACCTCGTGGACGCGATCCTCGACTTGTTCAATGTCCGCAGCAGCGGCAACACGATCGCCCACTATGTCATCGCGGGGCTGTTGCTGATCGGTTCCTTCCTGTTGCGCCGCGTGGTGACGGATTTGATTTTCCATCATCTCAAGAAGGTCGCGGCGCGGACGAAGACGACGCTCGACGACAAGCTTTTCCCGGCGCTCGAGACGCCGACTGCCACGCTCATCAGTGTGGCCGGCATGGTGGCGGCGTTGAAGGTGTTGAAGCTGAGCGTGGCGACCGACAACACGATTGGCTATGCGTCGACGATTGCGTTTTCGCTCGTGATTTTGTGGGGCGTGCTCCGCGCGTTCAACGCGGTGCTGGACCACGCGCGCGAGATCGCGTTGCAGCGGCAACTGGGCATCGCGGCGTTTCTGCCGTGGATCAAGAAGACGCTGCTGGCGGTGTTCGGTGTGTTTGGTGCGCTGCTCATCATCCAGAGCCTGGGCTACGATGTGAAGACGTTGCTCGCCGGTCTTGGGCTCGGCGGTCTGGCGTTTGCGCTCGCGGCGCAAGACACGCTCGCGAACGTGTTCGGGTCCGTCGTGGTGGCGACCGATCAGCCGTTCAAGATCGGCGAATTCGTGAAGATTGGTAACAATCTGGGCCTCGTCGAAGACATCGGGCTGCGGTCCACGCGGCTGCGGGCCGCCGACAAATCGCTGGTCGTGATTCCGAACAAGAGCGTGGCGAGCGAAGCGATCACGAACCTGTCGCGGTTTACGCAGCGGCGTTTTGAGCAGGTGATCGGACTGACCTACGATACGCGGCCGGAACAGATGGAGGCGATCATCGCGGAAGTGCGTCGGCTGATTTTGGCGGAGGCCGAGATCGATCCGGCGTCGGTCATGGTTTTCTTTCGCGATTTCAATGCCTCGTCGCTGGACCTGTGGATCGTTTACATGACGAAGTCGCCGGACTTCGCGAAAGCGATGGCGTTAAAACAGCGGCTGAATCTGGCATTCATGCGCGCGGTTTACGCGGAAGGGTTGTCGTTCGCGTTTCCGACGCAGACCGTCGTGCTCGACGGTCCGGTGGCGCGGCAGCTCGCGGAGCCGCGCGGGGCGCTGCCGCCTCCGACCGCAGGTTAGGACGTGTCGGTTGGCGGGGAGGGAGCGGTCGGGCGTCGGATGGTCCAGCATTAGTATTTTTCTTCACGACCGGTGCGTTTCCCGGTGCCGATCGGGTTCTCGCCGGTTTTTTCGCTTCGCTCGGGAAGGGCGGATTCGCCAGCGGAGGCGGAGAAGCGCGCAAAATGTTGGGGGAAGATTTGACGAGGTGAGGCCGAACGGAGGCGGGGAGGTGGCGGGGGAACGGGGTGTTCAGGGTTCCGGCAACGCTTCCTAATTAATGAGGTGTATCCCCTACGCCTCGTTGACCGGCCGAGGTCACGGTTGATAATGCGCGGCGGAGTTTCTTCTGTGCACCCCTCGCTGAGAACGATCCGCCGGTTTTCTGAATTAAGGGGCGGTGCCTTGGCTGCGTTCGGGTTGATTACGCTGTTTTCGGTTCAGCTTCGGGCACAGACGGCGGTCTATTGGGACACGAACGGCGCGACGGCAGGCTCCAGCGGCGGCACCACGGCGGCGGGCACTTGGGATCAAAACACCACCTCGAACTGGACGACGGACCAGACGGGAACTTCTGCGACGGCGACGTGGCAAACGCTGAGTGCGGGCAATGGGCAGGCGACTTTTTCGGCGGGCGCGAATGCGACCGATCCTTACGTCGTGACGGTGAGCGGTGGCGTCACGGGCGTCGCCGGGCTCACGTTTGAGGAAGGCACGGTCACCATCAGCGGCAGCACGCTGACGCTGGGCGCGACGTCAGAATTCAATACCGGCGCGAACAACGCCACCATCACCTCGATTATCGGCGGCTCCGGGTTGGGCGTGGCCAAGACTGGCACGGGCACCCTGACGCTGGGTGGAGCGAATACGTTTTCCGGCGGGTTGACGATCAAGGCAGGGACGGTCGTCGGCGCAACCAACGCCGGTGCTTTCGGTGCAGGGGCGATCACGCTGGGTGATTCCGCGGGCAGCGCCGATGCGTCGCTCAGCGGCGGTTTGGCGGGGCCGTTCACGAATGCCATTAACGTCGTCAGCGGAAGCACGGGCACGCTCAGCATCACCAACACCATCAGCACCACTTTCAGCGGCGCGATCACGCTCGCCAACAACCTCACGCTCGCGCCCATCACCACCCGGTCGCTGACGTTGAGCGGAGGCGTTACCGGGACGGGCAATCTCATCGTGAACAGTTCCGGCTCCTCCGCCGCCGTCACCTTCTCCACCAACACCGTCAACAACGCCGGCACGATTACCAATCAGGGCACCAACACCGGCACGACGACCATCAGTGGCGGCGTCGGCTCAAACGTCACGACGATCACGGAGAACAGCACGACGTCAGCCCTCACGATCAGCGCAAACGCACTAAATGTGAACAGTGGCGGCACGACGTTGATCAACAGCGCCGGCACGAAGAAGCTCACGGTGTCGGCGGGCGTGACCGGCACGGGCGATTTGATTCTGCACAACGACAGTGCCACGGCGAGCGGCGTCACCCTTACCACAAATGCGGTGAATAACGTGGGCCGAATCGTGAATGCCGGCACCGGCAGCGGCACCGCGACCGTTACCGGCGGAGTGGGCTCGAATGTCACCGGCGTCACCGAGAACAGCACCACCTCCGCACTCACCATCAGCACCGGCGCGGTGACTGTGAACAGCGGCGGCACGACGTTGACCAATCAGAACGCCAGCGGCAGCGCCTTGTTGACCGTGTCGGGCGGCACGACGGGCACGGGCGATCTCGTGGTGAAGAACAACAGCGCGATCAACAACGGCATCACCCTCTCGGGCACGAGCGTGAATCACACCGGCACGATTACGAATTCGGGCACAGGTTCAGCGGCGGCACTCATCAGTGCGGTGATCGGCACGAACGTCACGGGCGTGGTCCAGGATAGCGCGACTTCGCAGCTCACGCTCAGCGGCGCCAATACGTTTTCGGGCGGCGTCACCATCAAGTCGGGCACGGCCAGCGGGACCGTCGCGGCGGCGTTCGGGACGGGGGCCATCACGCTCGGCAATACCAGCGGCAGCGCGGATGCGACATTGAACGGTGGCGTCGCTGGCACCGTAACCAATCCGATCAACGTCGCCGCGGGCAGTAGCGGCACGCTCAGCATCAGCAATACCGCCAGTGTCACTTTCAGCGGCGCGATCACGCTCAATAATCACCTCACCTTCGCGTCCGGGGCGAATCGTTCGCTCACGCTGAGCGGCGGCATCACCGGCACGGGCAACCTCATCGTCAACGGCGGCGGCACGTCTTCCAGCAACACGTTTTCGGTCAACCCGGTGAACAACGTGGGCACGATCACCAATCAAGGGACCAACACGGGCACGACGACGATCAGCGGCGGCGTCGGTTCCAACGTCACGGCGATCACTGAGAACAGCTCCACCTCCGCCGTCACGATCAGCACGAACGCGCTCAATGTGAACAGCGGCGGCACGACCTTGACGAACGCCGCCGGCACCAAACTTTTCACTGTCTCGGGCGGCACGGCGGGGACGGGTGATCTCTTCTTGCGGAACAACAGCGCAACAAGCAACGGCGTCACGTTGTCCACGACCTCCGTCAACCATTCGGGCGGCATCACCAACTCCGGCAGCGGCAGCGGCAACACGCTCATCAGCGCGGTGATCGGTACCAACGTCACGGGCGTCGTGCAAAACAGCGCGACTTCGCAGCTCAACCTCAGCGGTGCCAATACGTTCACCGGCGATCTCACGATCAAGTCTGGCACGGTCAGCGGTCTCACCAGTGCCTCGGCGTTGGGCGCCGGCAAGGTGACGATCGGCGACAGCGCAGGCAGCGCCGACGCGATGCTGAACGGCGGTCTCGCGGGCACGTTTGCCAATCCGATCACTGTCGCCGCGGGGAGCACCGGCACGCTCTCCATCGCGAACACCGCCAATTCAACGTTCAGCGGGCCGATCACGCTCAATAACCATCTCACGCTCGCTTCGGGTGCGAATCGCGCCCTGACGCTGAGCGGCGGCATCACCGGCGCGGGCAACATCATCGTCAACGGCGGCGGCACGAGTTCCAGCAACACATTTTCGGTCAACCCGGTGAACAACGTGGGCACGATCACCAATCAAGGGACCAACACGGGCACGACCACGATCAGTGGCGGCGTCGGTTCCAACGTCACCGCGATCACCGAGAACAGCACCACCTCCGCTCTCACGATCAGCACGAACGCGCTCAATGTGAACAGCGGCGGCACGACCTTGACGAACGCCGCCGGCACCAAACTTTTCACTGTCGCGGGCGGCACGGCGGGCACCGGTGATCTCGTGTTGCACAACGACAGCGCAACGAGCAACGGGCTCACGCTGTCCGGCACCGCCGTCAATCACAGTGGCGGCATAACCAATTCTGGCACCGGCAGTGGCAACACCCTCATCAGTGCCGCGATCGGCGCCAACGTGTCCGGCCTCGTGCAAAATAGTGCCACGTCCGCGCTCACCTTGAGCGGGTCGAGCAGTTCGTTTACCGGCACGATCAGCGTCAATCTCGGCACCTTGCGCGCCACGACGAGTGCGAACGCGCTCGGGGCGGGCGATCTCACACTGGCTGGCGGCACGCTGGAACTCGCGAACAACAGCGCCCTGAACTTCGGTCGCGACACCACGCTCACCGCCAACTCGGTGATCACCTCGGATCGCACCAGCGCCGGCGCTGGCGTCACCCACACGCTGGGAAATTTGTCACTAGGCGCGCAGACGTTGACGATCTCAGTCGGCAGCAATGTCGCCAGCGGCACCGCGCGAATCGCGTTTGCTGACGTCGCGCTTTCCGCCAGCGGCGCGACCTTCGCGCCTGATGCGGGCGCCGCCCTGACGTTAAACGATGTCGCCGGCAGCGACACCAGTTTCACCGCTGGCGGCGCGGGTGACGTTGCCATTACCGGTGGCATCGCCACGGGCGCTGGCACGGTGACGAAAAACGACGCCGGCACGCTCACCTTCAGCGGCAGCAGTGCGAACACCTACACCGGCACGACCACGGTCAACGCCGGCACCCTCGCGCTGGCGAAGAGCGGCGCGGCCACCGCCATCGCCGGCAATCTTGTGATCGGCGACGGCACCGGCACCGACACCGTGCGACTCGACGCGGCGAACCAACTCGCGAGCACCTCGGGCGTGACATTCACCGCCGGCGGCACGCCCACGCTCAACCTCAACGGCTTCGCCCAAACGCTCGGTTCCATCGCCAGCACTAATTCCAGCGCGGTGATCGCTTTCGGTTCTCCCGGCGGCGCCACCGATTTCACGGTCGGCGACGCCACGAGCACGACCTACGCGGGCACCTTCACCAGCGGCAACGCCAACGGCCGCCTCGTCAAGGAAGGCGCGGGCGCGCTCACCCTGAGCGGCGCGAGCCCGGGCTTCACCGGCGCGGTGCTCGTCGACCAAGGCACGCTCAAAGTGCAAAACGTCAACGCGCTCGGCAGTGGCACCGCGGGCACTACCGTCGCTTCGGGCGCCACACTGCAATTGGACAGCGTGCTGGCTCCGTTCAACGGCACGCTCACGCTCTCCGGCACCGGGGTCAGCGGTGTCGGCGCGCTTTATGGCACTGGCGGCAACAACCGCTGGGAAAGCAACATCACCCTCGCCGGCGACGCCACGATCGGCACCAACGCCACCGGCTACCTCGCCCTCGGCCTGACGACCACGCGCTACAACCGCGCGCTCTCCGACCCCAGCGGCACACCCACCGACCCGACGACGCTGAGTCTCGGCGCCAACACCCTCACGCTCACCGGCACCACCTCCGCCGCCAACCACATCGCCACCTATATCAACGCGCAAGTCACCGGCACCGGCAACCTCGTCATCGCGATGACCAACGCGACCGACACCGTGCGCATGACCAACAACTACAACCCCACCTTCACCGGCACCACGCAGATCAACAACGGCATCCTCAGCCTCGCCACCCTCTACAACACCTACCCCGCCGACCCCGCGCACCCGAACTTCTTCGCGATCAACGGCCCCGTCGTCATCGGCGACGGCACCGGCGCCGCCAACTCCGCGCAACTCACCATCCAGGCCAACACCTCGATCCTTTACGACGAGATGATGAACTACACCACGCCGATCACGCTCAAAAGCGACGGCCAGTTCAGCCTCCTCGCCGCGCAGACGATCGGCGCCCTCACCTTTAACGGCGGCAATATCGACCTCGGCACCACCGGCAGCCTCTTTCTCAACGACGACGTCACCGTCAACGCCTCCGCCGGCCACACCGCCACCATCACCGGCTCCGGCACCAGCGCCTTGAGCCTCACCATCCACCAAGGCCCCGTCCCGGTCCCCAACGCCACCCGCACCTTCAACCTCGTCGGCGGCGCCGGCAACACCAGCGACCTCACCATCGGCGCCCTCATCTACAACGGCTCCATCGTGAAGACCGGCGCGGGCACGATGACCATCACCTCCGATAATCACGCCGGCTACGAAGGCACCACCACCATCAACAACGGCACCCTCGCCATCACCAACAACAGCGCCCTGGGCCAGTCCGACGGCACCGACACCTCCGCCACCCTCGTCAACGGCAACGGCACCACCAACGGCACCCTGCAGCTCTCCAACAACATCACCGTCACCAACGAAAAACTCACGCTGAACAACACCGGCTACGGCAATAACGGCGCTCTGCGCAACCTCTCCGGCAACAACACCTGGAACGGCGAAGTCGTCGTCAACGACGCCCGCACCCAGTCCGACGCCGGTCTGCTCACCCTCAACAACACCGTCACGATCAACACCGCGTTGGAAGTCACCGGTTCGGGCAACACCACGATCAGCGGCCCGGTCGGCGGCGCCACCGGCACCCTCACCAAGAACGGCACCGGCACCCTCATCGTCTCCGGCACCAACACTTACGGCGGCGCCACCACGATCAACACCGGCGTCCTCAGCCTGCAAAGCAACGCCGGCCTCGGCGCCGCCACCGGCGGCACCACCGTTTCCGGCAGCGGCGGCGCGCTCGAACTCAGCAACGCCGCACACGGCAACCTCACCACCAGCGCCGAACCCCTCGCCTTGAACGGCACCGGCATCAGCGGCAACGGCGCCCTGCGCAATGCCGCCGGCAACAACACCTTTGCCGGCCAAGTCACCCTGCAATCGGCCGCCCTCCTCACCGCCAACACCGGCACCACGCTCACCCTGAGCGGCGGCGTGACCAGCGCCAACCAGGCCGCCACCTTCGGCACCACCGCCAACAACGGCAACATCACCATTTCCGGCGTCACCAACCTCGGCACTGGCAGCCTTACCAAAGACGGCTCGGGCACCCTCGCGATCAACGGCACCGGCACCAACACCACCGGTGCCGCGCACCTCAACGCCGGCACGATCTCGGTGGGCAGCGCGGCCACGCTCAAGACCGGCGCCTTCGACTCGGCCGTCAGCACGACGCTGATCATCGCCAGCGGCGGCACCGTCGTGTCAAATTACGCGAGTGGCAGCACGACGTTTTCGGGCGCGATCGACGGCACCGGCGGCGGCATCTTCCAGAAAGACGGCGCCGGCACGCTCGTCTTCGACCAAAGCTTCAACGCCGGCGTCGGCTCGCAACTGATCCTCAACGGCGGCACCCTGTCACTCGCCAGTGCCGCTCAAATCACCTTCGGCAAGATCCACATCACCGCCGACACCGTCCTCGATTTTAACGGCACCGACGGCACCGTCCTCTCTTCCACCGACCTGGTGATCGACGCCGGCGTCCACATCACGGTCAACAACTGGAAAAGCACCGCGAACCAAGTCACGCAAAGCACCGTCTGGTATGCGACCAACACGGTAAACACAGCGTCGCTTGGACCGAGCGACCACCTCGGCAACACGCCGCTCAACCAGATCACGTTCACCAATTACAACGGGATGACGACCACGTGGGTATCCGGCAACCACGACGGCTGGTTCAACGAAGAAATCCGCCCCACGCCCGAACCCGCGACGTATGGCTTGTGCCTGATGTCCGCCGCCGCCGGCCTCCTGCTCTGGCAACGGCAACGCCGCCGTCAGCCCGACGTGGCGCGCCACGTCGCCTGACGGAGAGGTTTCTAACGCCGATTCTTCCGCCGCCGGCGCGCTTGGATCACAAGCGGCGGCACGCCGAGCAGGACGATGACCAAGAGGGCGCCGATGGTGCGGCCCGGGCCCGACGGGGCCACCACGGCGAGTCCGCCCATCACCGCCGCCAGGATCACCGCGTAGATTTTGAACGCACGGATTTCTTTAGGTGTGAAACCGGAAGGCGAGGTCGGAGGCATGTGGATCAAGGCGTCAGTTTTGCCGCACGGCGTCGAGGACGGTCGAGGGCGTGAGGAGTTCGGGGAGGATCACGGGCTCGGTGCGGCCGGGGAGCCAGACGACGTTGAAGGGCACGGCGCTGCGGTGGTATTTCGCGAGCTCGGCGGTGATGCGCGGGTCTTGGTTCGTCCAGTCGCCGCGCAGCGTAGCGATGTTTTTCGCGGCGAAGGTCTGCAGCACCTCGTCGTTGTGAAACACGATGCGCTTGTTCGTCTGGCACGTCGCACACCAACGCGCGGTGAAGTCGACGTAGATGATGCGGTTTTCGGCGCGCAGTTTTGCGACGGCCTCCGGACTCCACGGTTGCCAGGTGAGGCCGTTTTGCACGACCGTGCCGGCGGGTCCGGCGGCGACGGGGGCGGGCCAGCCGAGCCAGAGGCCGAGCGCGGCGCACACGATCAGGGCGCCGCTGCCGAAGCGCGCGCGGCCGGTGCTCGTGCCCGGCGCGTGCCAGCGGCCGTAGAACCATACGCCCAAGGCGACGAGCACGAGGCCGAAGAGCACGTTTTGCAGGCCATCGTCGGAGGTTTGGCCGGCGAGCACCCACACGAGATATCCGACCGTGGCATAGAGCGGAAACGCCATGAACTGCTTGAACGTTTCCATCCACGCGCCGGGCCGCGGGAGGATTTTTATCGCCGACGGGAAAATCGACAGCAGCAGATACGGCGTGGAGAGGCCGAGAGCGATGGCGGTGAAAATGGCGAAGGAGGCGGCGGTCGAAAGCGCCAGCGCCGCACCCAGCGCGGGAGCGAGAAACGGAGCGCTGCAGGGCGTCGCCACAATCGTGGCGAGCACGCCGGTGAAAAACGAGCCCGTGAGCCCCGACTTCGTCTGCAGGCCCGAGCCAACGGCGGTGGCACGAAGGCCGAATTCGAAGACGCCGCTCATGTTGAGCGCGAACACGAGCAGCAGCACCGCGAGACCGAAGACGAAGGCGGGCGATTGCAGTTGGAAGCCCCAGCCGAGTTTGGCGCCGCCCGCGCGCAGGACCGCGAGCACGCCGGCGAGCGTCCAGAAGGACAGCAGCACGCCCGCGGTGAAGACGAGTCCGTGGGTGATGACGCGGGAGCGGGCATGGCCGGCTTGGTTGACGAAACCGAGGATCTTGAGGCCGAGCACGGGAAACACGCAGGGCATGAGGTTAAGAATCAGGCCGCCGAGAAATGCGAGGAGGAGGGTGCCGCCGAGGCTTCCGGTGGAGGACGGGGACGCGAACGTGGAGGTGCCGGCCTCGGAACCGTGATCGGCGGGAGCGGCGGTGTTGCGAGCGGCGCCGTCGTGAGCGAGTGGCGTGTCGACGCGGAGGCCGCGCAGCGAGCCGTCGGCGAGCCAACCGGTTTCACTGGTGAGCACACCGTGGAGCTCGGTGGCATTGGCGGGACCGTCGGGCGAAACGGGCAGCGTGAGCGTGAAAATGTGAGCACCGGACGAGACGACGTTTTGCGGTTGTTCGTAAGCGATGAGGTTGTCGTCGGCGAAGAAGTGCAGGCCGCGCGGCGTGTGATCTGCGGCGGCGTCCCCTGTGACGTGCAACGTGATCGTGTCGCCGGTGCGTTGGGCGTCGAAGTGCCAGGCCGGGAGCGGGCGCGGAAGGTCGGCCACGACGCCGCGAATTTTTTCGCCCCACGTGGCATCAGGCGCGGGCGCGGCGGCGGTGACGGGCAGCGTGAGGGAGATGTCGCCGCTGCCGGGGATGCACACATCCGAGCACATGAGCCAGTCGACGGTCGCCTTGAGTTGCACGGTGGTGCCGGGGGCGAGGTCGGCGGGCGCGGTGATCTCGACGGGCAGCAGCGTGTCGCCATCGTAGCCGTTGCCCGTGACCGTGCCGGTGTGGTCTTTGATGACGATCGGCGCGGGCCACTGGATCGCGCTGGCGTGAAAACCCTCGGGGAGTTTCCAATCGATCGTGGTGGCGAGGCCGGTGCCGGGGTTGAGCCAATAGGTGTGCCAGTGCGGCTCGTGCACGAGGCGAAGGGCGACGGTGAACGTATGTCCGGGCTGGATGCCCGTGTCAGCGGCGACGAGTGAAGCCTGCACGTGCGATTCGGCGCGCGTGGCGAGGGCGGTGGTCAGGCCGCAGAGTAAAATCACGAGTGAACGGAGCAACCTCATGGGAGCAGAGCATGACAGGCGGAGGGTAAGAGGCAAAGCCCGACACAGAAATTCCCGGGAAGGAGCGGGAGGGTCGCTGCGCCCGGATGGGACGGAATTCAGAGGGGCACGGGTTTCGCGGTCGGCGATCGCCGGGTGAGGGCACCCGGCCGACAAGCAATCGGCCGAGAAAAAACTTCGGACGCGAAGGGCGACGCGCGATGCGGGCCCGCGCAATCGTTCAGCCGTGGCGGCGGGTCACATGGACGAGGATGAGCGTGAAGAAGCACATCACGAGATTTTGCAGCGGCAACTGGAGCGGCGTGGGCAGCGCGTAGATGATGCACACGGCGGGCAGCCAGATGCCGAGGTTGGCGATGAGCGGAGGCAGCACGCGGCGGCGATACCAGGAGCCGGCGCGCACGTCGGCGACGAAGGCGCGGAAGTCGAGCCCGAGCGCGGCGAATTCGTAGCCGAACATCGTGAGCGGCACAGCGAAGATCGGGCAGTAAACGCACTGGTCGAGAAACGTCTTGATGATGATGGTGCGCGCATCCGTGCCTTCGCCGATGACGTGGGCGAGCAGCCGATACCAGAGGTCGATCTCGACGCCCTTGTAGGCCCAGAACCCCACCAGCCAGACGGCCTGTTTCACATTATAGGTGGAACGGGTCGCAGGATTGGCCCAGAGGTAGAGGACGGGAATGGCGCCGGCGAATAACGCGGTGGAGACGATGCTATAGACGAGTCCGAGGTGCGTGCGCCACACGGCGAGATGCTCCAAGGCTTCGCGCGTGGGAGTGTGGCGGTAATACGCGATGACGAGGGCGAGCGCGCCGATTTGCAGGGCGATGCCGGGCCAGAGGTTCGCCCGAGCGCCGCGCACGCCCGCGCGCCAGGGTGCTTCAGGGGCAACGGGAGCGGACAGTTCGGGAGCCATAAAACCGTGCACGCTGCGGAAAACGCGGCCCGGCGGCGAGCGCGTTCTGGCGGAGATCGCGGCGGGGCGAGGATTCTCAAGGCGGCAGCTTGAAATCTGGAACGCGGCGTGTGGGGGCGGTGAGGGGTTCGAGGATTGCGCTGGCGGAGCACGGGCGGCGGAATCGCGGGTCTCAACGAAATGGCACGCTATTTTTTGCTCCTGGTGGCGGGGTTGTTTTTGGCGGTGGGATTGCTGACGGTCGTGCCATCGCCGGACCGGGCGCCGTGGCAGTTGGCTGTGCTCGCGGATAATTTTGGCCATTGGCTGGCGCTGGGGAGCGTGGGCCTCGTGGTGGCGGCGTGGTGTGCGCGGGGCGTCGGGCTGGGCTGGCAAGCGAGCGTGACGGTGATTGGGGTGGCGGCGGCGGCCCTCTTGCTGCGGCCGTGTTGGGATGCGGCCCGGATTGCGCGGGTGTTGCCGGCGGAGTTGGCGCGGACGTTGGGGCCGGCGGAGGTCGACGCGCGGCCGTTTTCCGTGGCGGCGCTGGGGCGCGGCGACCCAGGTGCGGTGCCGGTGGAAACGCATGAATTCGCGCCGGGATTGAAGCTGGATTTTTATCGGGCGATCGGCCGGACGCCGGCGCCGTGTGTGATCGTCGTGCACGGCGGCGGGTGGAATGGCGGGAAGCGCACGGAGATCGCGTCGCTTGATCGCTGGCTGGCGCGGCAGGGCTACGCGGTGGTGGCGATCGATTACCGGCTGGCGCCGGCGCATCGCTGGCCGGCGCAGGCGGAGGATGTGCGCGCGGCGCTGGCGTTTGTGCGCGCGCACGCGGCGGCGTGGGGCGTCGATGCGCGCAAGCTGGTGCTGTTCGGTCGCTCGGCGGGCGGGCAGATCGTGGAGGCGGTGGCGTATGAAAACGCGGAGCCGGGGGTGTGTGGCGTGGTGGCGTTGTATGCGCCCAACGATTTATTTTTCGGCTATACCTATGCGCGCGAAGACGACGTGTTGAAATCGCCGGCGTTGTTGCGGAATTTTCTCGGAGGCACGCCGAAGGAGGTGCCGGCGAATTATGCGAGCGCGAGCGGGTTGCTGCACGTGACGCCCGCGGCACCGCCGACGTTGTTGCTGCATGGCGAACTCGATACGCTCGTGTGGTATCGGCACAGCGTGCGGCTCGCCGCGCGGTTGCGGGAGAACGGCGTGCGGCACGCGTTGGTGTCGCTGCCGTGGGCGACGCACGCGTTTGAATATAATCTGGCGGGGCCCGGCGGACAGATCACGACGTTCGCGCTGGCGTGGTTTCTGGCGGACGTGACGCGGTGAGGAGGCGGCGGCGCGGGTGGTGTTGCGGGGTGAGGGCACCCCGGCCCACACAGAAGAACCTGCGGGGCAGCAAGCAGGGGCCGGAGCCTGCGGGAGCGGGACGCGAATCAAGGACGCGCTGCGGCGGGGGCGGGACGCGGGCGATGCGTTTTCCAGAGGCGGAGGAGCTCGAGGACGACGAGCGGGATGAAGATCCAGAGGACCTGCACGGGGAAAATTTTGCGGGCGGCCGCTTGATGGTAAGCGATGAGCGCGGCGGCGACGTAGGCGAGGCGATGGAGGTTTTTCCAGCGGCGGCCGCCGAGCCAGCGCACGGCCGCGTGGAGGCTCGTGACTGCGAGGAGGAGAAGGATGGTCAACGCAATCAGGCCGGTGAGTTGAAAGGGTTTGTCGAGAACGTTGCGAAAAATGCCGGGGAGATTGGCCGGGTGGGCGCCGCCTTCGTAAAGGAGATGCGTGGTGAAATGCAGCGCGGCGTAAACGAACGCGCTCACGCCGACGAGGCGGCGGTGGCGGTTGAGCGCCTGCACCACGGGCGAACGCGGGAAGAGCACGCGCAGCGGGCTGAAGGTGAGAACGGTGACGAGCAACAGGCAGGCGACGAAGCCGAGGTGGTGCAGAATGAATTTAAGCGGATCGGCCAGCGCGCTGGAATCCTGGCGCACGAAGAGCGGCCACGCGGGCCAGAGACCGGGCAGGATGAGGACAATCCAGACGAACGTTTTCGAACGGAGCAGGCGGGCGAAGGCGGTCACGAGGAGAGTGGCGGGCGGCGGAAGGGCGAGGGTCGGGCGGCGGCCGACGGACGGGCGAAACGCTGACGCGTTTCGCTACGGATTGGGGGCGAAAGAATGAGGGCGATGCGGCGACTGGACGGCCTGCTGCCTGGTCAGAAATTTACCCGGAGATTCAGGTCCTTGTAGAGCGGCGCGACTTCCTTTTCGTAGCCGTTGAACATGAGGGTGGGCTGGCGGCCGGAGAAGATGCCGCCGCCGATGATGCGCTCGCTCGCTTGCGACCAGCGCGGATGATCGACGGTGGGGTTCACGTTGGCGTAGAAGCCATATTCGCTGGGCGCCATGACGTTCCACGTGTTGCGCGGTTCGCGCTTGGTGAGCTCGATCTTCACGATGGATTTGATGCCTTTGAAACCGTATTTCCACGGGACAACGAGGCGGAGGGGCGCGCCGTTCTGGTTGGGCAGCGGCTTGCCGTAGATGCCGGTGGCGATGAAGGCGAGGGGGTGCATGGCCTCGTCGAGGCGCAGGCCTTCGACGTAGGGCCAGTCGAGGGAGTTGCTGCGCTGGCCCACGGCGGCGGACGGATCGTAAAACGTGGTGAACTTGACGTATTTCGCCGTCGGCAACGGGTCGGCGAGGGCGATGAGTTTCGCGAGGGGAAACCCGTCCCACGGCACGACCATCGACCAGGCTTCGACGCAGCGGTGGCGATAGACGCGTTGCTCGAGGCCGAGTTGGCGCACGAGGGCGTTGACGTCGATTTTCTGCGGCGAGCGGACCAGGCCGGCGAGCTCGAGGGTCCACGCGTCGGTGTTCCAGCCGCGGTTGGCGTTATCCTTGGGGTCGTCCTTGTTGAGGCCGAACTCGTAGAAGTTGTTATAGCTGGTGACGAGATTGTAGGGCGTGGGCTTGAGGCCGGTGCCGTTGTAGGCGGGGTTTTGCTGATCGGGAAAGCCGGCGGTGGCGGCGAGGACGGAACGGGAGCCAAGGGTGAGCGCGGCGGCGCCGAGGCCGAGCGTGCGGAGAAAGTCCCGGCGCGAGCGTTGGCGGTAAAGGGCTTCGGGCGTGACGGCGCTTTCGGGGAGTTCCCAGGACGAGGGCGTGCGAATGAGCATGACAGGAGGGGTTCGGAGCAGTGCAGAGGTGCGAGGCGCGAGAAGAGGATATTATTCCTCGCAACGACACGCAAACGGAGGCGCGGATTAAAACGGGTGAACGGGCGAGGGAGGTGCAGCCGTGGACCGGGGCGCGGCGCGGTGGTGGCGGGGAGCGGTGAACTTCACGGCGGCAATGGGACCGGAGGACACGGACGCCGAGAGCGGGCGAGTGCCGATTATGCTCGGCAAGGGCACCGGCATTTGGAATGCGTTGTCGGCTTCGTTTACAAAATATCGTTCTATGGCAGCTTGGGAATACAAGGTCATCACCAGCGGCAAGGGTGGGTTCGCCACGCCGGCATTGCTGGAAAAATTTCTTAACGACCTCGGTCGCGAGGAGTGGGAAATCGTCGAATTTCGTTCTTCACCCGACAACGTGCTCGCGTTCACCGGCCTCGTCCGGCGATCCACGCAACGGGACTGGACGCTCGAGGACGCGGCGGCGGCGGCGGCGCGGGCGGAGGCGGAGAAGCTGCGCGCGGAATTTGCGGCGAAGTTTCAAGGCTTGAGCGCGGCGGCGGCCCCCGGCCAACCGCAGACACCCGCGGCGCTGGCGGCGGACGCAGTGGAGGAAAAGCACGAATTTCGCCGCCCGGTGGACACCTCGCGCGACTTCGATCCGGATGCGCCGGAAGAAGAAAAAGAAGAGTGGGACAAGATTGGAGAAGAGGAGGAGCTGCCGACGTTTTTCGATGCGTTGAAGCCGCACATGCGCCGCAACCAGCGCGGGCCGGGGATGGCGGTGGGTGTGGAGTATCTCGCGAAGAAATGGGATCTGGCGGAAGAGGACATCAAGGGCGCGCTCGTGGAGTGCGGCCTCGAGGTGCCGGAGGACGACGACGCGAAACCGGTCTACGTGGAATTCGACGGCGATCTTTACTGGGTGAACGCGAATCGTCGCGGTGAGCTTTGGATTAATACGAAGGAGAAGCCGCGTCCGGTGTTTCGCACCGTGAAGGCGGAGCGCGCGCACATCGAAGACGAGGCGAAGCCGGAGGCGCGCCCGGCGCGGTCGGCGCAGCAGCCATCGCCGGCACCCGCGAAGGACGCGGTCGGAAGCGGCGACGGGCACGGAGCCCCGACTGAAGTAAAAGCGCCGAAGGCGCCGGTGGCGTTGCCCGAAGGGGCGGCGTTGCTCGACAAGGTGCGGCCGCAGATGCGGCGGAGCCGGCGCGGGCCGGGTGGCTCGGGGAGTGTAAGTTTTCTGTCGCGCGCGCTGCGCTGCGGCGAAGCGGATTTGCTGGCGGCGTTTGGCGCGCTCGGCCTCGTGGTGCCGGAAGCCGGGACGGAGAAGCCGGTGTATGTCGAACTCGGCGACGAAGTCTGGTGGTTGAATCGCGACCAGCGCGGCGGCATCTGGGTCAACGGTCGCGAGAAGCGGCCGGGTGAGACAGTGGAATCGCGCGAAGCGGATGATGCGCAGGCGGCGAGCGAAGCGCCGGCGGGCACGACCAGCGGCGCGGGCGAAGGCCAGGCGGCGGCGTCGATCCCGGCGCACGATTTGCCGGCGGCCGAGGCTCCGCGAGCGAATGAAGCGGCGACAGCGGGGGCGGCGGAAGCGCCGTCCCATAACCCGAGCGGCGGCGTGCTGGCGGGCGTGCGGCTGCTGTTGAAGGAAACGCGCACGGGCTCGGTGGCGGGCAAGGTTGAGCGCGTGGCCGATGAATTGGGCAAATCAGCCGACGAACTCACGGGCGCGCTGGTGGCGGCCGGGTTGAAAGTGCCGGAGAAGCCGCGCGAGAAGCCGGTGTTCGTCGAACACGGCGGCGAAATCTTTTGGTTCAACCTCAATGGCAAAGGCGAATTGTGGGTGAACGCGAAGGCTTCGAAATACCCCGAGGGCGGAGAGGAAGACGCGAGCGGCGCAGACCGCAAACCGCGGGGCGCGCGGGGGCGGGGCCGCAAAAAGAGCGATGCGCCGGCCGGCGAAGTGAATGAAAGCGCGAGCGACGCAGCGCCGGCGGACGCGGCGGCGGAAGCACCCGCGGACGAAGCGCGCGGCGAATAACGGCGACGCGGGTGAGGGAACGCGGCGAAGGGGCGCGCGAGCGGCGTCGCGTTCGTTGACGATGCGACCGGGTGCGCGCGGCGCCAGCGTTAAGAAACCTCGCGTCGGCGCGGGCGCGGCGGAAAGCCGCGGCGACGTTGCGGGCTAGGTGCAAATCGCTCAAGCGCCTCGCGCGGGGCGCGTCGTTCAAGGCTGGATGAGGCCGCGGCGGATCGCGAAGCGGATGAGGTCGGTCTGATTTTGGAGGCCGAGTTTGCGCATCAGGTTTGTGCGGTGGGTCTCCGCGGTGCGCGGGCTGATGAAGAGTTTTTCGGCAATCTCGCTGGTGGCGAGGCCTTCGGCGGCGAAGTGCAGCACCTCGCGTTCGCGCGGGGAGAGCGAGGCAAGGGCGTCGCTCGAATCGGCGGGTTTGTTGACGAGGGCGTTGATGGCCCATTCGGAAAGGGGGCCGCTGAGGAAACGGCGGCCGGCGAGCACTTCTCTGATGGCGCGGAGAATTTCGGTGCTGTCGGAGCCTTTGAGCACGTAAGCCATCGCGCCGCCGCGCAGGGCCTCGATGACGTAGGGTTCGTCGTTGTGCATCGAGAGAATGACGACCTTCGTGCGTGGGCTGGACGCCCGGGCCTGGCGCAGAACTTCGATGCCGTGCAGGCGGGGCAGGCTGAGGTCGAGGACGAGCAGGTCGGGTTGATGTTGCGCGACGGCTTGGGCGGCGGAAAGCCCGTCGGCGAGTTCGGCGACGATGGTGAAGCACCCTTCCGCTTCGAGCATGCTGCGCACGCCGCGCCGGACTATGTCGTGATCATCGGCGAGAACGACGGTGGTCATGGCGCGGAAGGAGCGGCGGCGGGGCCGAGGGGGAAACTGGCGTTGACGCGGGTGCCGACGCCGGGGCGCGAGAAAATCTCCAGGGAGCCGCCGGCCAGGCTGACGCGTTCGGCGATGCCGGTGAGGCCGACGGAGTCGCGGGAGGCGAGGGCGTGGTCGACATCGAAGCCGCAGCCGCGGTCGGTGATTTCGACCAGGACGTGATCATCGTCGCGGGTGACGGTGACGGACGCGTGGGCGGTGCCGGAATGGCGGGCGACGTTGGTGAGGGACTCTTGCACGACGCGAAAAATGGCGGTCTCGAGTTCGCCGGCGAGGCGGTCGGCGGGCAGGGAAATCTCGAGGTCGACGGCAATGCTGGTTTGTTTTTCGAAGAGGCCGACGTGCCATTCGAGGGCGGGGCGCAGACCGAGGTCGTCAAGGATGCGCGGGCGAAATTGCTGCGTCATCTGGCGCACGCGGCTGAGAAGATCGTCGGCGAGGTGGAGGGCTTCGGTGAGCGCGGGGCGCAGTTCGGGCGCGGCCGCGGCGGTGGATTTTTCGAGTTGGAATTTCAGGCCGGTGAGCATCTGGCCGACCTGATCGTGGAGTTCGCGGGCGAGGGCGCGGCGCTCGTCTTCCTGAATGCGGATGAGGCGTTGCGAGAGTTCCTGCAGGCGCGCGGCGTAGCCTTCGGCGCGGCTTTCGGCGGCGCGGCGCACGGCGATTTGCTGTTCCAACTCGGCGGTGCGGGCGGTGACCTGGGCTTCGAGGGAGCGGTTGAGGTTTTCGAGTTCGCGGGTGAGGCGGAGATTCTCGCGCTCGGTGTGGTGCGCGTTGAGGAGGTTGTTGAGCGAAAAGACGAGTTCGAGGAGGTAGCCGTCGCGGTAGGCGAGGTAGTCGGCGGCGCCGAGTTTGAAGGCGGCGACGGCGGTGTCGGCATCGGTGCGGGTGGAGACGACGATGGAACGCAGATCGCGGGCGTGAAAGCGGAGGCGGCGCAACACGTCGACGGGATTATCGGCGCCGGGAGAGGGGCCGAGAATGGCGAGGGCGGGCGCGGGCCCGGTGGTGATCGTGCGCTCCATCTCGGCGAGGCTGCCGAGCTCGACGAGGGTCAAGGGCCGGGCGCTTTCACCGAGGAAGGCGCGCAGGCTGTCGCGCACGAGGGGGTTGGTTTCGAGGAGCAGGACGCGCGGCGGCGCGTCGGCGGGCGGAGCGGTGAGGCCGGCGGAAGGGCCTGGGGCGACGGAGGCAAAAGGGGCGGCGGAGCGGCGCGCGGCGACGTGCTGCGCATAGATGCGTTCGATGATTTCCGGGAGTTGGAGGAATTGCGGCGAGGCTTTGTCGATGCAATCGACGGCACCCGCGCGCAGGGCGCGCACGGCGAGTTCGTTCTGGCCCTGGCTGCTGACCATGAGAACGGGGGTGGGATCGCGGCGGGCGGCGAGTTCGGCGAGAATGTGCAGGCCGTCGGAATCGGGCAGCACCATGTCGAGCAGCAGCAGGTCGACGCCGCCTTGCTGCATGCGGGCGAGGCAGGCGCGAGCGGTGACGACGGTCTCGACGTGGAACTCGCTGGACGCATGCGCCAGATACAGGCGCACCATTTGGGGGAGCTGCGGATCGTCTTCGGCGTAGAGAACGCGAATCATACAGGGGTTAGCCGAGGGTAACCGCGAGCGCGCGCTTGAAAAGATGTTTTCGCGGCCGTGGGCGGAGGAAAAAGGCGCGGCGGCGGTCGGGGCGCCGCGGCGGGCGCGGGAGCGGAGATCAGGCGGGCGGCGCCCACGAGGGCAGGCGCTTCGCTTGGAACGCGGCGATGCCTTCCTGCGCTTCGGGGGAGTTGCGCGCCTGCAGATGAAACGCGAGGGCGTGATCGAGGTCGTGCTGGACGGTGTGCGGCCAGAGATCGCGGAGGAGCTGCTTCGTTTGCGCGATGGCGCCGGGCGCCGCGTGGAGCAACGCGTGCACGAGTGAATCGACTTCGTGCTCGAGCGCGGCGGAGTCGTCGGCGAGCCGGTTGACGAGCCCAAGCGCGTGGGCGTGGGCGGCGTCGAACGGAGCGCCGAGGAGCAGCAGTTCGCGGAGGTCGCGTTCGCGGAGTTGGCGGCGGAGAAACGTGAGGATGAGGCCGGCGACGAGTCCGCGCCGGACTTCCGGAAAACCGAATTTCGCGTTGCGGGTGGCGACGGCGAAATCGCACGCGGCCATGAGCCCGGCGCCACCGGCGATGGCGGCGCCTTGGACGACCGCGATGGTGGCGAGGCGTGTGCCGCTGAGGGCGGCGAGCGCGCGGGCGACGAGATCGGCGGAGGCGTGCGCGCGTTCCGGTCGAGCGGCTTCGGCGAGGTCGAGTCCGGCGCAAAACACGGGGCCGGCGCCGCGGAGGATGAGGATGCGTTGCGTGGCGTCGGCGCCGGCGGTTTCAAGGCCGGCGAGGAGCGCGGTGAGGAGCTCGACGTTGAGGGCGTTGCGTTTGTCGGGGCGGTTGAGCGTCAAGGTGGTGACGGCGCCGGTGGCGGCGCAGAGGAGCGGCGCGACGGAAGTCATGGCGTGGCGGGAAAAGCGATGGGCATTTCGAGGAGCGCCATGCCGAGGGTTTTGCCTTGGGCGTCGATGCGCAGCGAGCGGCTGCCGCCGCCGGCGAGGATGGAGGGGAGGAGAAAGTTGAGCGCCTCAAGGTTGGGGACGTCGTAGCGCGCGACGGTGCCGACGCCGAGCGGGCGGAAATATTCTTCGACGCGCGCGGCCGTGAGATGAGCGCGCAGAAACGTGTAGGCGGCGGGCGTGCGCGCGAAGACGGCGACGTTGGCGGAGTTGCCTTTGTCGCCGCTGCGGGCGAAGGCGATTTCGCGGAGCGGGATCATCGGGGGAGCGCGGTGTGGTTTGGGGACGATTCGAGCGAGGGCGCGGCACGACGGGGCGTGGGCCGAGCGTGAGTTGGTGAGCAAGTCGAGCGGTCAGAGAAGCTGCATGGTGGGTTGAACGAGGTCGCGCGCGATGAGGCAGGGCCAGTAGCCGAAGATCGGCAGAATTTTCGGGCGGCCGGTGGCGTAGCCGGTGACGCCTTGCGGGCCGCACGTGACGAGGGGCGCGATTTCTTTGGTGAAGCGTTCCACGGGCTCCTTGTGATCGGCGGCGACGCTGAGGCGGAGAACGGTTTCGAGGAGATCGGCGTCGCGCACACGGCGTGCGAGGCCTTGCACGCTCGCGCCGGTGCCGAGGCATTCGACGAGGGTCTCGCGAAAGACGCAGCCGCGGGCGGTGAGGCGCGCGAGAATGGCGTCGCCGGCGCGGCGGGCTTTTTTCACGGCGTCGTGGCCGAAAACCGTGAGCAGCCCGTGGGCCTTGTAGCCATCGCGGAAGGTGCTGCTGACTTTGTAGGTGGGCGGCGGCGCGCGGCCGGTGGCGCCGGCGACGCGAACGCGGTCGGGTGCGAGTTGCGCGAGGCGCAGGGTGAGAAACGAGACGGTGGCATCGGGCGAGAGATAATTTCCCGGGTCACCGATTTCGTAGAGGAGTTGCTCTTTGATGGTGGCGAGGGAAACGGTGCCGCCGGTGCCGGGAGGTTTGGTGAGGACGCAGGAGCCGTCGGCGGAAATCTCGACGATCGGAAACCCGAGGTCTTCGGGCGCGGGGAGATCGAGCCAGTCGGTGGAAAAGCCGCCGCAGGCCTGCGTGCCGCACTCGATGAGGTGGCCGGCGACGGTGGCGCCGGCGAGGGCGTCGTAATCGTGGTCGCTCCAGCCGAAGTGCGCGAGGCACGGGCCGACGGTGAGCGACGGATCGGCGACGCGGCCGGTGATGACGATATCGGCGCCAGCGAGCAGCGCGTCGGCAATCGGGCGGGCGCCGAGATACGCGTTGGCGGTGACCAAGCGCGGGGCAACAGCGGAGAGCGGCGCGGCGGTTTCGAGGTTGGCGTAAGCGGCGCCGGACGAGGAGCGCAGGATGGGCAGCACGTCGTCGCCGGTGACGACCGCGAGGCGGAGATGGGCGAGGCCGGCGGCGGCGAGTTCGGCGCGGACCGCGGTGGCGCAGGCGAGGGGCGCGAGGCCGCCGGCGTTGGTGACGAGGCGGGTGCGGCCGCCGTTTTGGTAGAAGGGAATCAGCGAGTGAACGACGTCGACGAAGTCGCGCGCGTAGCCGGCGGCGGGGTCTTTCGCGCGGACGATCGCCATGATCGAGAGCGAGACTTCGGCAAGATAATCGAGCGTGAGAAAATCGAGGTCCGGTTGCTGCGCGAGGAGGCGCGCGGCGGCGTCGGGGGAGTCGCCCCAGAAGCCGGAGGCGTTGGCGATTTTGAGGGGAGTTTTTTGCGACACGGAGGAGACGGAGGAGACGCCGGGTTTCACAGAGTTCTGGTCAACGATGGCCGTTCGTCGCGTTCGGCAGCGGGCGGCGGGGCGAGGACAAGATCACACTTGCAGGACGCCGGTGTGGAAGTGGGCGCGCGGGCTGGGGCGGGCGCTGAGGGCGAGGGCGGTGAGGAGGATTTGGCGGGTGTCGTGCGGTGGGATGATGGCATCGACCCAGCCGCGGGCGGCGCCGTAGCGGATGTCGGTTTGCTCGACGTAGTCGTTTTTGACGCGTTCGCGGAGGGCGGCGAGTTCTTCGGCGGGACGGTCTTTGGCACCGCGGGAGAGGATGTGGAAAACGGTATCCGCGGCTTGGGTGCCGCCCATGACGGCGTAGCGGGCGTTGGGCCAGGCGAAGATGAAGCGCGGGTCGAAGGCTTTGCCGCACATGGCATAGTGGCCGGCACCGTAACTGCCGCCCACGATGACGGTGATTTTAGGGACGGTGGAATTGCTGAGGGCGTTCACCATTTTCGCTCCGCTGCGAATGATGCCGCTGTGTTCCGCGTCTTTGCCCACCATGAAGCCGGAAACGTCTTGGAAGAAGATCAGGGGGAGGCGCGTCTGATTGCAGTCCATGATAAAGCGGGCGGCCTTGTCGGCGCTGTCGGCGTAAATGACGCCGGGCATCTGGAGGCCGGTGGCGGGGGATTGAACGCGGGTGCGTTGATTCGCGACGAGGCCGACGGGGTGGCCGCCCAGGCGGGCGTAGGCGCAGACGATGGACTGGCCGTAGTCGGTTTTATATTCGTTGAGCGTGCCGGCATCGACGAGGCAGCGGAGGAGATCGCGGGCGTCGTATTCTTTGCGGCCGTCGAGGCTGACGAGTTCGTAAAGGCGGCTGGCGTGAAATTCGGGTTCGGTCGCGGCGGAGGCGGGCGTCGCGGGTTCGGCGGGAAGAAGCGCGAGGAGTTCTTTGAGGCGCGCGAGACAGGCGGGGTCGTCTTTCTCCTTAAAATCCACGGTGCCGGAAATCTCCGCGTGCATGGTGGCGCCGCCGAGGGTTTCGCTGTCGGTCTCCTGGCCGATGGCGGCTTTGACGAGGGTGGGGCCGGCGAGGTAGAGGCCGCTGCCTTCGGTCATGAGTATCTTGTCGCAGAGGACGGGCAGGTAGGCGCCGCCGGCGACGCAGTTGCCCATGATGGCGGCGTATTGGGGAATGGCGGCGGCGGAGAGGACGGCGTTGTTGCGGAAGATGCGGCCGAAGTCGTCCTCGTCGGGAAAGATTTCATCCTGCATCGGCAGAAAGACGCCGGCGGAATCGACCAGATAAATAAGGGGGAGATTATTTTCGAAGGCGATGCGTTGGGCGCGGAGAACTTTTTTGCAGGTCATGGGAACGAAGGCGCCGGCTTTCACGGTGGCGTCGTTGGCGATGAGCATGCAGGGGTGGCCGCTGACGCGGCCGATGCCGGTGATGACGCCGGCGGCGGCGAACTGGCCCCACGCGGGATACAGGCCGTGGGCGGCCCAGAGGCCGAGTTCGAGAAAATCGTCGGGATCGTCGAGCAGGGCGGCGAGGCGTTCGCGGGCGAAGAGCCGGCCGAGTTTGTGCTGGCGGGCGAGGCCGTCGGGGCCGCCGCCTTCGCGCAGGGCGGCTTCGGTAGCGGCGAGTTCGTGGCAGCGTTCGAGGAGGGAAGGGGACGTTTCCGCAGCGAGCTTCATGGGAGGGCCGCGGTGGCGCGGCGGGGTAGTGAGACCGTGGGAAGAAGAGAACGTTGCGCAACCGGCAAGCGCAGGGGCGGCGGAGGGTTACGCTGTTCGGAGTAGGCTGCGTGTGGCTGGGCCGCGGGGGCTTGCGGCCCGCGGGCAGGGGCGGGATGGTCGCGAACAACCCCGAGAGCGCCCGGTCGTTAGCGGCGTTCGGAAAAACACGAAGAACGTCCCCATGCTCGCGCCGCACTCGTTGTATCTGGATTATCTAAAGCCGGAGGAGTTGGAATTTTTGGCACGCACACGGGTGTTTTGCCGGGACGAGATCGCGCCGCACGCGAACGCGTGGGAGGAGAACGAAGCGTTGCCGCGGGCGTTGTTCACGCAGGCGGGGCGGGCGGGATTGATGGGCATCATGGCGCCGAAGAGCGTCGGCGGACAGGCGTTGGGGCGGCTGTGCTACTCGCTCGTGATTGCGGAAGTGGCGAAGCATTGCGGGGCGTTTGCGATGAACCTGGCGGCGCACAACGCGCTGTGCGTGGCGCATCCGCTGGGGCACGCGAGCGAGGAGCTGAAGAAAAAGATTTTCCCGAGTGTGCTGAATGGCGATTGGATGGTGGCGTGGGCGCTGACGGAGCCGAATGCGGGATCGGATACCGGTGGGGTGGAGACGACGGCGGTGGAGGGAACGGACGGCGCGTGGATCATCAACGGGCACAAACTTTACATTACGATGGGCAACCACTCGGACCGCATGATCGTGATGGCGGTGACCGGGGCGGACGCGAAAGGGCGGAAGGAGTTTTCGGCGTTTTGGGTGCACACGAAAGACACGACACCGATTCGCAAGGTGCCGACCTCGGGCGTGCGGGCGAGCAACACGAGCGAGTTCACTTTGAAGAACGTGCGCGGCGAAATGATTGGCGAGCGCGGGAGCGGGCAGCGCGCGGCGCTGGCGTGTCTCGACGTGGGGCGGCTCGGCATCGCAGGAATGTCGATCGGCCTCGGGCGGGCGGCGGTGGAGATCGCGACGCAACGGATGCTCACGCGAAAGCAATTCGGGAAGCGGCTGGCGGAGTTTCAGGCGCTGCAGTTCAAGCTGGCGGATTGCGAGGTGGAGCTGCGCGCGGCGGAAGCGTTGCTCCTGCAGGCGGCGGTGATGTCGGACCGCGGACAGCGACACACGTTGGAAGGATCGATCGCGAAGCTCTACGCGTCGGAAGCGGCGTCGCGCGCGGCGGATCGGGCGTTGCAGATTTGCGGCGGCTGGGGCTACACGCGCGACACGACGGTGGAGCGGTGCTGGCGCGATGCGCGGCTGTGCGAGATCGGCGAGGGTTCGAGCGAAGTGCAGCGACTCATCATCAGCCGCACGTTGATCAAGGCGGCGGAAGAGGCGATGGGCGGGGCCGGAGAAAAATAGGAAAAGCGGCAAAGACGGCGGCGCTTCGCGCCCGCTGCTCACGACCGCGAGCAGGCGCGCGACGAGAGGGCGGACGAACGAAAGCGGGTGCGTTTCGCGGCGACAGAACGGGGCGAGCGGGCGCGCGGTCGGGCGAGAAAGAGCGTAAGAGCAGCGGCGCGGCTTGCGTTGGCGGGACAAGGGCACATGGTGGGCGGTTCTGTTCTTTGATTGGTCTGCACCCAATCACTTTCCCATTTACGGGGGTGTTCTGGATTCGATCCTTGGTTGGAGTGCGCCGCTGCCTGTCGAGAGTCGTGGGTCTCTCGTAAATCCCCCTGCGAACCAATAATAGGCAAATACGAAGAAATGCCCATGGCCGCTTAATTAAAGCGGCCTTGTTGGACCGGCGACACCTGCTAGCCGGCCCGACAACGACAGCAGGTATAGCGCGTGGAGCCGTCCGCGGACCGCGCGTCGTATCTTCATCCGGGGACTGGCCGATGCTTAAGCGCGCGTAACCGCGTAACATCGGCGAGATTAATGGTGCGCTAAACATGGTAGACGCGGTGTGCGAAGGTCAGGGACACGCGGGTTCAACTCCCGCCACCTCCACCATTTTGTGCCCGCTGCGCGGGCAGAATTTGCCTGACGGATGCCTAAGTGGCTCCGCGGAAAATCGCCGGGCTTTGCTGTGCGGGCAGAGCGCGAATGGCCCGAGCGTTCCAGGCGCCGGGCAGGCATGCGGCGACGCCGCTGGCGTGTGGCGGTTCTTTCGTTTACGCTGGGGCGATGAAGGCCGTTGTCATTTCCAAGCCGGGTCCGCCTGAGGTTTTGATGGTCGCGGATCGTCCGGATCCCGCCGTCGGCGAACGCGAGGTGCTGATTCGCGTCAAAGCGGCGGGCGTTAATCGCGCCGACGTGGGCCAGCGGCAGGGGCGTTATCCCGCGCCCGCGGGCGTGGCGGCGGACATTCCCGGCCTCGAGGTGGCGGGCATCGTCGAGGCATGCGGCCGCGGGGTGGCGCGCTGGCGCCCGGGCGATGCGGTTTGCGCGCTGCTGCCGGGCGCGGGCTACGCCGAACGTGCGGCGGTGGATGAGCGCCATTGCCTGCCGGTGCCGTCGGTCGACTTTGCGGAGGCCGCCGCGTTGCCGGAGGTGTTGTTTACCGTCTGGTCCAATGTATTTCAACGCGGGCGTTTGCGGGCGGGGGAGACATTTCTCGTGCACGGAGGCACGAGCGGCATCGGGCTGGCGGCGTTGCAGCTGGCGAAGCTGTTTGGGGCGCGGGCTTGGGCGACGGCGGGGAGCGATGAGAAGTGTCGCGCGTGCGAACGCGCCGGCGCCGACCGGGCGATCAATTACCGCACGACCGATTTCGTGGGCGCGTTTGGGCACGAAAGTGTAGACGTGATTCTGGACATGGTGGGGGGCGACTACGTGGCGAAAAACATCGCGCTGCTGCGGCCGGAAGGCCGGCTCGTGTTTATCAACACGATGCAGGGCGCCAAGGCCGAGGTGGATTTTCGGGCGGTCATGGCACGGCGACTGACGCTCACCGGGAGCACGCTGCGCACGCGCGAGCCGGAGTTCAAAGCGGCGGTGGCCGCGGAACTGGAGCGGCAGGTGTGGCCGTTGGTGGTCGCGGGGAAATTCAAGGCGCAGGTGTGGAAAACGTTTCCGTTCGGCGAGGCCGCGGCGGCGCATCGGTTGATGGAAAGCAGCGAGCACCGCGGGAAAATCGTGTTGATTCCCGAGCGCGCGGACTAGTGCGGACGATTCGCGCGGCGGGGGGCGGGGGCCGTTGACGGAGCAACGGGCGCTCGCGCTCACGCGGGGCTCGCGCGCGGGATTGCGTCGCGGCGACGGGGCGCGTAGATCAGCGCGCAGGCTTTCTTCCCCATGAAAATTTCCGCTCTTCGTTTCCTCGCGTGCGCCATGGGCGCGACGTTTGTTCTGGCGGGTGATTTATCGGGCCGCGCGGCGGCGGGAGTGGATGTTTCCGCGGTGGCGCAGGTGCGGCCGGCTTTGCCGGTGATTCCGGAGCGGACGTTCGACGTGACTGACTTCGGCGCGGTGGGCGATGGGCGGACGTTGAATACGCAGGCGTTCAAGCACGCGATCGCGGCGGTGAAAAAAGCCGGAGGCGGTCGGCTCGTCGTGCCGCCGGGCGTGTTTGTCACGGGGCCGATCACGTTGTGCTCCAACCTTGATTTGCATCTCAACGTGGGGGCGGTGATCCAGGCGCCGGCGTCGTTCGGGGCGGTGGGGTTGCCGGAGCCGACGACCGTGCGTTCGCAGGCGGAGGCGGCGGCGCTGCCGACGCCGAAGCCTTTGATCAGCGGACGGGACTTGCATGATGTCGCGATCACGGGCCTCGGGACGATCGATGGCAGCGGCGCGATGTGGTGGGCGTGGTCGGAGCGGGCGGCGCGCGCCGCGGCGAAGACGGAGCCGGGGCGGATCGTTTATCGGCGGGCGAATCTGGTGGCGATCAGCGGGTGCGAACGGTTGCGGGTGGCGGACATCACGTTGACCAACTCGCCAAAGTTTCACCTGGTGCCGAAGGACGTCACTGACCTGACGATCGAGCGGGTGAAGGTGCGCGCGCCTTTCAATGCGCCGAACACCGACGCGATCGATCCCGGTCCGGTGACGCGGGCGTGGATCCATCACTGCGACATTGATACGGGCGACGACGACATCTGCATCAAATCCGGCGGGCGGGACGTGTTGATCGAGGACTGTGTGATCAAGCACGGCCACGGGATTTCCATTGGATCGGAGACCACGGTGGGCGTGAGCAACATGCTCGTGCGGCGATGCGCGTTGGACGGCACGGACAATGGAATCCGCATCAAGTCGATGCGTGGTGCCGGCGGGGTGGTGGAAAACATTCGCTACACCGACATCACGATGAAGAACGTGACGAACGCGATCGTGCTGCAGTTGGATTACGTCGATAACAACCGCCCGAATTTCAAAGGCGATCCGACGAAGATGCCGGTTATCCGCAATATCCTGCTGGACCATCTCACGATCGAAGGCAGTCGCAATGCGGGCATCATTCACGGCATTCCGGACAGCCCGATCACGGGCATCACGTTGCGCGACATCACGCTGACGGCAGAGAAGGATTTCAGCATCAAGAACGCGGGCGAACCGGTGTTCGAGCGCGTGGTCCGCACGATCAAGCCCGGCGTGGCGGCGGTGAAGCCGAAGATCGTGGAGTGAACCATTGGGCCGGCCGGTGCGGCGTGAAGGTGCGCGGGGGCAGCGTTAAATGAGGTGAACAGGGGCGGGATGTTGGCCGAGCGGCGTGAAACCGGTCCAGGACGTGGCGCGAAGTCGCTGGTGCGGAGGAAAGAGCGCGGAAGGCGCGGGTTGAGATTCCGAAGTGGGGCGGGCGCGCCAACCTAGGCGGAAGTCCGCGATTTGCGGCACGGCGGGGCGGTTAATGCCCGACCCACACGCCCCGGAGTCCCCGCTGTCGCGCGCGATCGCAATCTGCGACACTGCGGGCATGGAAGGCTATGCGATCAACGAATGGTGGGGGCACGAGGGGGAGACGTTTCACCCGGGCGGCTTTACGTTCGATTCGGGTGAGCAGCCGCATGGCGAAGCCTTCGTGCTGGTGTTCGAACATCAACCGGGTGTGGGCGTCGTGTATCTGTTTTTCGGTTCGCCGGGGGATTCACGGGGCAAGCAGCTCAGCGAGAGCGAGGCGGCCCGGCTGCGGGAGCAATTGCCGCACTTGGTGCACCACTGAACGGGCACGGGAAGAAGCGAGGAACGGTTCGCGTTCGCCGGAAAGCCGGCGCGCGGGACCGCGCTGGGGGAGCCGCGGGAAACGTGCGGGGCGGGGAATCGACTCGGGCGTTGACCCGGGCGCGGCGGGGCTTGCACGCTCGCCGACATGAAGATCGTGAGTGTCGAAACGCGGGTGTGCCATGCGCGGATGCGCAACTGGGTGTTTGTGAAAATCACGACGGACCAGCCAGGCTTGATCGGCTGGGGCGAGGCGACACTCGAGTGGCACACGCGCAGCATCGTGGGGGCGATCGAGGATTTGAGCGTGCTGCTCGTGGGCGAGGATCCGCGGCGCATCGAATACCTGTGGCAGATGATGTATCGGCAGCATTTCTGGCACAGCAACGGCATCGTGCGGGCGACGGCGGTGGCGGGCATCGATCTGGCGTTGTGGGACATTCTGGGGAAATCGCTGGGCGTGCCGTGTCACGAGCTGTGGGGCGGGCGCGTGCGGGATTACGTGCGGCTTTATTGCCATCTTGGCGGCGGGAAGATGGAGGATTTTTACGGGACGCCGGTGGACGAGGCGAAGCGCTTCGGCGAGCTGGCGCGACAGGCGGTGGAGGCGGGTTTCACGGCGTTCAAATCGATGCCGGTGCCGGAGCAGATGCCGATCGAAGGCGTGCGGCCGGTGAAGGCGGCGGAGGCGTGCGTGGCGGCGATGCGCGAGGCGGTGGGCGACGGCGTGGACATCATGGTCGATTGCCACGCGCGGCCGTCGCCGCAAATGGGTCTGGTGTTCGCGAAGGCCCTGGAGCCTTACAATCTCTACTTTTTCGAGGAGCCGTGCTGGCCGGAGCACATGGATGGAATCGCGGCGGTGCAGCGCGCGGTGAAGACGCCGATCGCGACGGGCGAGCGGTTGTGTTCGCAGTTCGCGTTCAAGGAGCTGCTGGAAAAGCGCGCGGCGAGCATCATCCAGCCGGACATCACGCATTGCGGCGGGTTGAGCGAAACACGGCGGGTGGCGGCGATGGCGAACGCGTATGGCGTGGCGGTGGCGCCGCATAATCCGCAGGGGCCGGTGAGCACGGCGGCGTCGATCGAGTTTGGGCTGGCGACTCCGAATTATCTGATTTGCGAGGCGGTGCACCAGGATGTGCCGTGGCGCGACGACATCGTGAGCTGGGGTTTCCGCGTGGAGAAGAACGGCCGGCGGGTTTACCCGGGCACGCGCGCGGGGCTGGGGGTGGAGATCAACGAAGCGGAGATCGCGAAGCATCCGTTCGAGCAGGAACTGCCGCGGCGGAGCTTCGCGCCGGACGGCTCGGTGGTGGACTGGTGAGGGACCGCGGGCGGAGCGGATTTTATGGCTGATGTGACTTTGACTCCGGTGGTGCTGGCGAACCAGCACTGCCAGCTCGGCGAAAATCCGTTGTGGGATGAAGAGGCGGGCGCGCTGTATTGGGAGGATATCCTCGCGGGGCATGTCTGGCGTCACGCCGTGGCGAGCGGGCGGACGGAGCGGGTTTATGCGGGCGAGACGGTGGGCGGCTTCACGCAGGAGGCGGACGGGGCGCTGTTGTTGTTTCGCGAAAAAGACATCGTGCGGCTGGAGCACGACGGGAGCGTGCGGGGGTGGCGGAGTTTCGCGGAGGCGGGCAACACCCGGTTCAACGATGTGACGGCTGATCCGCACGGGCGGGTGTTTGCGGGCACGATGGGCGCAACGGAGACGAGTGGCGGCGTGTATCGGTTTGATCCGGACGGGGCGGTGCGGCGCGTGATCACGGGCACGGGTGTTTCGAACGGCATGGCGTTTACGGCGGACCGAAAGCACTTTTTTTGGACGTGCTCCACGCGCTGCCAGATTTGGATTTACGATTACGATGAGGCGTCGGGCGAGATCGCGAACGGCCGCGTGTGGTATCAATGCGAGAAGGCAGAAGGCACGTGCGACGGGCTGACGATCGACCGGGAGGACAATGTCTGGAGCGCGCGGTGGGATGGTTTCGCGGTGCGGCAGCACGCGGCGCGCGATGGACGGGTGTTGCGGGAGATCAGATTTCCCGTGGCGAAACCCAGTTCGGTGGCGTTTGGCGGGAAGGATTTTGCGACGTTGTTTGCCACGAGCGCCGGCGGCGATGGGCGGGCATCGCTCGATGGCGCGGTGTTTGCGGCGACGGTGCCGGGAGTGCGCGGCCGGGCGAAATTCCGCTCGCGGCTGACGCGGGGTTGAGCGGCCCGCCGGGGCGCCGGCACGGAGATAAATTGGTGGACAACAGGTTGCGGCGGGGCGTCGAAACCGCCGTGAGAGAGCGCGCGGGACGAGAGGGGTGAGCGTCGGCGGGCGAGCGGGTGATTTTCTGCGTTGCGGTGCAGGTTTTCCGCGGTTGGCTGGGCGGCAACTTGAGATCGAGACACCGGCGCTGCGATGTTATCCCGTATCCCCCGATTTGACCGGTATCCGGCTTGGGCGCGCCACGTGGTGGCCTTGGCAACCATGGGCGTGGCGCTGGCGTTGCGGATCGCGCTGGATCCGGCGCTGGGGGCGACGCTGCCGTTTGTGACGTTGTTTGGCGGCGTGGCGCTGGCGGTGTGGTTCAGTGGCTGGCCGGCGGCGGTGGTGGCGGCGATCGCGGGATATCTCGCGGCGGAGTATTGGCTCGGGGTGCCGCGCGGCGCATTTTCGCATGACGGGGCGTTGCTCTTGGGGAGTGCGTTTGCCTACACGATTTCGGCGGGGTTGATCATTGCGCTGGGCGCGGTCGCGCGGCGGTCGTTGCGGCAGGCGGAGCAGGATGGCGCGCGGCTGGAGCGGGAGGTCGCGGAGCGCTCGCATGTGCAGGCGCAACTCACGGTGGCCCGCGACGAGTTGCGCATCGATCTGGCGGACATGCAGCGGCTGCACGAGTTGAGTGCGCGATTGCTGGGCGAGGAGTCGTTGGAGACGATGCTGCAGGGCGTGTTGGAAGCGGCGGTCGCGCTGATGGGCGCGGACAAGGGCAACGTGCAGCTTTACGATCCGGAGACGAAGACGCTGAAGATCGTGGGGCAGGTGGGTTTCGACGAGGCATTCATGATCCAGTTCGGCCTGGTGCCGCTGGATTACTCGGTTTGCGGGAAGGCCCTGGCGCAAGGCGAACGCATCGTGGTGGAGGACGCCGCGCGCGATCCGCGGTTTGCGGAGCTGGCGGCGGATTTTGCGCGGCATGGATTCGTGGCGGTGCAATCGACGCCGCTGCGGGCAAGTTCGGGCGAGATTTTCGGGATGATTTCGACGCATTTCGCGCGGCCGCACCGGCCGGCGGAGCGGACGCTGCGGCTGATGGATTTGTATGCGCACTATGCGGAGCAGGTGGTGGAGCGCGGGCGGATCGAGGCGGCATTGCGCAGTCGCAGCGAGGAGTTGCAAGCGATGCTCGACAGCATGCCGGCGTTCGTGTGCATCGCGCTGGACGCGTCCTGCAACGTGATCATTGCCAACCACACGATGACCGAGGCGCTCGGCCTGCCGCCGGAGTGCAACATTTCGCAGGCGGGCGGCGCGGCGAGCTCCGTGCCGCTGCGCTATGTCGATGCGGACGATCAGCCGATGGACCGCGACGAGCTGCCGATGCGGCGGGCGGCGGCCACGGGGTTGCAGGTAAAAAACGCGGAGTTCGGGCTCGCCGTGGAGGGACGGCGACTGTGGCTCTCGGGCAATGCGACGCCGCTCTTCGCGGCGGACGGGGCGGTGCGCGGAGTGATTGCGGCCTTCATCGATGTGAGCGAGCGGCGGCAGGCGGAGACGGCGCTGCAACAGGCGCACGAGCTGTTGGGCGATCGCGCGAAGCATCTCGAGTCGCTGGTGGAGGCGCGCACCGCGAAGTTGATCGAGACGGTGGGCGAGCTGGAGGCGTTTTCCTACAGCTTGTCGCACGACCTGCGCGCGCCATTGCGCGCGATGCACGGGTTTTCGCAGTTGTTGCGCGAGGAGTGCGGGCCGTTGACGCCGGCGGCGCTGGATTATCTGCAACGCATCACGCGTTCGGCGGAGCGCATGGATCGATTGATCGTCGATGTGCTCAACTACAACCGCGTGGTCGCGAGCGGACCGGAGTTGACGCGCGTCGATGTGCAGGCGCTGTTGCGCGGGATCGTGGAGAGTTATCCGGGGCTGCAGGCGCTGGGCGACCGGCTGCAAATCGAAGGCGAGATTCCGCCGGTGCGGGGCAACGAGGCGGTGCTCACGCAGTGTTTTTCGAATCTGTTGACCAATGCGGTGAAATTTGTGGCGCCCGAGGTGCCGCCGGTCGTGCGGGTGTGGGCAGAGCGGCGCGGGGAACGGGTGAGGGTGTTCGTGGGCGATAACGGCATCGGCATTCCGCCGACGGCGCACGAACGGATCTTCCGCCTCTTCGAGCGGATGAGCAAAAACTACGAAGGCACGGGGGTGGGGCTCGCGATCGTGAAAAAGTCCGCGGAGCGCCTCGGCGGATCCGTCGGCCTGGAATCCGCGCCGGGCGCGGGGAGCACGTTTTGGGTGGAGCTGGCGGCGGCGCGGGAGGAGGAGGCATGAGCGCGGGGCTGATTCTCTACGCCGAGGATGACGAGAGTGACGCGTTTCTGCTCGACCATGCGTTTCGGCGGGCGGGCATCGAGGTGCCGCTGCACGTGGTGGCGGATGGCCGCGAGGCGATCGCGTATCTGGAAGGGCAGGGGCCGTTCGCGGATCGCGAGCGACATCCGTTGCCGCGGCTGCTGCTGCTGGATTTGAAAATGCCGGCGGTGAACGGCTTTGAAGTCCTGCAATGGATCGCGGGGCCGCCGCCGCGCGTGGTAATGCCGGCGGTGGTGTTGAGTTCGTCGGGGTTGGAGCAGGATCGGGAAAAGGCGCGGCGCCTCGGGGCGGCGGCGTATTATGTGAAGCCGGGCAAGCTCGACGAAATGGTCGCGCTCGCACGGGCGTTGAAGAACGAGTGGCTGAAATGAGCGGCGGACGGCGGTGACGCCGCGGGCGAGTTGTATGATTTCGATAACTGCGAGTATGGGTGGTTCATCAGTGACATCGCCGTGGCACTTTATGCTGCACTTTGGCGGGTGCCGGATCGCGCGCAGCGACCGGCGTTTGCGGAATGTTTCCTGCACGCGTTTTTGAAGGGTTACAGTCGGGAGCACCGCTTGCCCGAAGTGGAATGGGCGCGATTAAACGACTTTCTGCTGCTGCGCGATGTGTTGATCTACACGGTGGCGTGCAAGCAGCTCGATCGAAACAACCTCACGCCGTTGCAGGTTCGGCTTGGGGCAGAGCATCGGGAGCGCATCGCAAGCGGCACACCGATCGTGCGGGTGGGGTGACGTTGTGGGGCGCGCCGCCCACGACCGGGGCGGCGGGAAGCGAGGCGGGTTGCCAAGGGGGTGCGGGGCTGCTCCGTTGAGCGATGGTCGCTGCTCTTCGTCCCCGCTGGCTTACGGTGCTTTGTTATGGCGCGATGATGTGTCTCGCGATCGGGATCAATCTGCTGCCGGTTTTTCTCACGACGTTGAGTCACCGGCTGGGCGGCGCGGAGGGGTTGTCGAAGGAGCAACTGGGGCGGTTGGGGGCGATCGCGTTTGCGGGGCTGGTGGCGGCGATTTTGATCACGGGGCCGCTGGCGGATCGGTGGGGCGCGAAGACGTTTGCGCTGCTGGGCAACGCGCTCGTGGCGGTCAGTCTCGGGGCACTCGCGTGGGCGCCGGGCTATGGAGAACTGGCGGTGGCGCTCGGGGTGCTGGGGTTTGGCGCCGGCGTGCTGGACATGGTGCTGAGCCCGATCGTGGCGGCGTTGAATCCGACGCGCCGGTCGGCGGCGATGAACTGGCTGCATTCGTTTTATTGCGTGGGTGCGGGGCTGACGATTCTTGCGGGCACAGTGGTGCTGAGCCTGGGCGGCGGGTGGCGCGCGGCGTGTTTGTGGCTGCTGCCGTTGCCGGTGGGATTGCTGGTGGCGTTTGCGCCGTTGCGTTTTCCCACGCTGACGGCGGAGGGCGGCCGGATGGGGTTGCGGGTATTGGTGCGGCAGCGGTGGTTTGTCCTCGCGCTGGCGGCGATTTTTTTGGGCGGCGCGACGGAGCTGGGGCTTGCGCAATGGCTGCCGGCGTATGCGGAAACGTCGCTCGGCTACGCGGCGTGGGTGGGAGGCGGAGCGCTGCTGGTGTTCTCCGTGGCGATGGCGGTGGGGCGGATGATCGTGGGTGTGGCGGGGCCGCGGTGGGATCCGTTTCGCGTGATGGCGTGGGGGTGCGGGACCTCGGTGGGACTGTTTTTGCTGGGCGCATTTCTGCCATGGCCGGGCGGGGCGCTGGCGGCGTGCATCGCGGCGGGACTGACGGGGAGTTGCCTGTGGCCGACGATGCTGGCGGTGACGGCGGATCGCTACCCGGAGGGCGGGGCGACGATGTTTGGCGCGCTGGCGGCGTTGGGAAATGCGGGTGGCATCGTGATGCCGTGGCTGGTGGGTTGGATCGCGGATGCGAGCGATCTCGCGTGGGGCATTGCGATTTCGGCGGTGGCGCCGGCGGCCATGCTGCCGCTCGTGCTGGTGTTGCGCCGCCGGTGAGGTGACGCGGCACGGGGATGAGCGAAGATCGATGGCGCGGAAAAGAGCGCCTCCCGAGCGGAGGCAAGAGCGGGGTGGAAGTGCGGGAAAAATTCAGAAAGGGTGCGCGCGATGAACCCCTCTTCTGATTCCGCAACGAAGCGTGGCGTGACGCGCCGGAAGTTTTTGCAAGGCAGCCTGGGCGCGGGCGCGCTGGTGGCGTTGGGACGGCCGGGGAAATTGAGCGCGACGGTGGCGGCCGGTGACGCCGCGACCGGGTGGGCGCCGACGAGTGGCGGAGTGCGGCGGGGGCTGGTGTTCGACGACGCGGATGGGCCGCGGATTCGGGCGACGCTCGCGCGGCCGGAGTTCGCGGCGTTTTGGGCGTCGTCGACCGGCGCAGACCTCGCGGCGGATACGCGTTTCCTCACGGACGAACTCGACCTGACGAAGCGCAACACGCACCTGTTGCGGGCGACGGCGATTTTGCAGCGCACGGCGTTTACGCAGGCGATCGCGCCGGAGGAGCGGCAACTGGCGCTCGCGAGGCTGGCGTATCGGCGCGTGATGGATTTCCCGCGGTGGGACTGGATTCTGGAAGACGGGAAGTTTCCGGTGGGCGTGATGCGCGGGGCGTCGACCGGGATTGCGGTGATTTGCGCGCTCGACTGGCTGGGCGATGCGTTGGGCGACGGGGCGCGGGAGGCGGTGGTGCGGCGGGTGGGCGAAGAGATGGGGCCGGCGGGATTTCGCGCGGTGGGCGGGATGACGCACCATGAGCCGATGCCGCACTGGTCGATGGATCCGGTGGTGAGCGATATTGATCACGTGGATGTGAGCCGCTGGCCGGAGGTGCTGAATCACACGAATCTGCGGATCATCGCGACGTCGGGGCTCGCGGCGGCGGCGTGTTTTTTGAAAGGGCGGCATCCGGACGCGGAGAAGTGGTTTGAGTTGAGTCGCGACAGTCTGCGGCGGTTCGCGGGCTGGATGCCGGCGGACGAATCGTTTCCGGAGGGGCCGGGGTATTGGGGGTTCACGTTCACCTACTATCTGCTCGCGGTGGAAATGTTGCGGCGGACGTGGGGCGCAGACGAGCGGGCGGTCTTGGATTTTCCAACGATGGCGCGCTACACTTTGGCGGCGGCGATGCCGACGTTGGCGCGGCCGGACGATTGTGTGAACATCGGCGATGCGAACACGGCAGCATCGGTGAATCCGCTCGCTTGGATCGCGCGGGAGTTTCGCGATTCGACGGCGCAGGCGCAGGTGGTGCGGCCGGGGTTGATGGGCGCGGGGGATTTTCAATGGGCGGCGATCTGGTTCGACGCGACGGTGCCGCCGCGGATCGCGCCGGATGTGACGCTCGATCGCGAGGTGGCGCCGGGGCTGGTGTTATCGCGTTCCGGCTGGGCGCTGGAAGATCGCGTGGTGTGTCTGCGCAGCGGCGGGCCGGTGAACCACGAGCATGCGGATCGCAACAGCGTGCTGTTCGCGGCGTGGGGCGAGCGGTTGATCAACGATCCGTTGCACGCGAGTTACTCGGTGAGCAACCCGCTGTGGTTGCTGCGGCAGACGGAGGCGCATTCGGCGGTGCTGATCGATGGGCGCGGCCACGCGTATCATCACGGCGAGGAAGGCGTGAACGCGTCGAAGGCGAGCGCGACGCTGCTCGATCACCGCGTCGCGCACGACTGGATGCGCGCGACGAGCGATGCGACCGACGCGTACCGGCTGGCGGGATTGCCGGTGCAACGCGTGGTGCGGACGATCGTGTTTTTGAAGACGGGGCTGCTGATCGTGTTCGATGCGGTGGATCTCACGGAGGCGAAGACGGTGGAGGTGCGTTTCCAGGCGTATAACGACGACCGGCGCGGACAGGTGTCGGCGGCGGGGGCGACGTTTGCGATCGAGCGGCCGGGCGCGGTGTTGCATGGGCGCGTGGCGGCGGAGGGCGAAGTGCAGGTGGTGAGCGGGCGGCTCGATCTGCCGGCGACGGTGGGCGTGTATCCGTTTGCGGCGGTGCGCGCGGTGGCGGCTACGCGGCAGCGGATCGTGACGGCGGCATCGGCGATTCGGCGCGGAGGCGCCGCGGATGCGTTGCACTGGAGCCGCGTGGGAAAGACGTGGCGGCTCACCGGGACGCACGCGGGCCAGGCGTTGCGGCTGACGATCGAGGAGCGCGCGGAGACGGCGGTGCCGATCGTGGTGATGTGAGCGGCGGAGCGGCGGGGCTAACTACGTTGCCCGGGGCGCGGGCAGGAGTTTTGCGACGATCAACAGCAGCACGACCACGACGAGACCGAGCACGAGCCAGAAGACCAGTCCGCCGCGGAGGCCGCTCGCGACGCGCGCGGGCCAGCCGTCATCGCGGGCGGTTTCCTCGGGGCCGAGGGGCACGGGAGATTTGTCGGCAGCGATCAGTTGCGGGGCGGCGAGATCGAGATCGTAGCGCGGCGGGGACGCGGCGGGGTTGCCGTAATAGAGCTGCACCGGACCGGCGTCGGCGCGGAAGAGCAGACGCACAACGGCGTGGTCGGCGGCGACGCGGTCGAGGGCGAGCGCGCGGTTGTCGCCGTTGTCGGTGGAGAGCATGAGCGTGCGCGTGGCGAGGCGTTGGGGAAGCGCGATGACGAGATCCGTCGGGCTCGAATCGGGGGCGCGGCGCCATGGCACGGTGGCGAGGGTGACGACGCGCGGTCCGCGGTCGGAGGGGATTTCTTCGCGGAGATAAAGCGTGCGATCGAAGACGGCCGTGGACGCGGCGAGCGTGAGGTGGCGCAGTGGCAGCGATGACTCGGGCAAGGTGAGGAGCCAGCGGCTCAGGGACGGATGTTGTTCGTCGGACGCGGCGGTGACGTTGACGGCGACGGGGCGGAGCAGATCGGGGCGGTCGAGAAGATAGGGAATCTGGCGGCGGTCCTGCACGAGGCGGAGATCGCCGAGGTCGTCGCGCGTGTGAGCGAGCGCGGGCAGATCGAGTTCGAGTTGAAAAACGCCTTCGGTGGCGAGGTCGACGGCGCGGCGATAGCGCCAGGCGGAGGGATCGAGCGGGGCGCCGGTGAGGGGGACGGTGGCGAGGGGAGCGGGGGCGTCGAAGTCGGGATTGTCGGCGAGGGGCGTGACGGCGGGTTTGACGAGGCGGGCGGCGGGCAGATCCGCGGCGAAGGCCGTGACATCGTAGTGCGGCGCGGCGATGCCGGGATGACCGGTAAGCAGCGTGTGCGCGCCGGCGCGATCGGTGCGGAACACGAGCCAGACGGGGCGGCGGAAAATGCGCACGTGGTCGAGCGCGAGCGGCGGACTGTCGCCGTTGGTGATGCGCAGGTGGAGTTCGCGCGAGTCGGCGGTGAAGTTGAGGGGAAAGCGCACGGGCGGCGCGGTGTTGGCGATGGGCGGACGGGAGAGTTCGCCGGCGGCCTCGACGCGGTCGGAGGCGCGGCCATCGCGCAAGGCGGGCGTGACGGCGCGGATGGCGCGGCGAAACTGCGGGGTGGAAATCGTGAACTCAGCGGCGGCGAGGGGCAGATGGCGGGCGCCGAGGTCGAGCGTGAGCGCGGTCTCGCCGACAAATTCTTCGCGGTGCGTGAGACGGGCGTCGAGTGGAAGGGCGAACTCGCCGTCGCTCGCGGCGAGCACAAGCGTGACGTTGGAAAAGGCGACGGGGGCGGAGGTGGTGTCGTCGAGCGTGACGCGGAGGAACGCGGCGGAGCGAGCGTCGAGCGGGAGTTGCAGCGACTCGGTGCCGGCGCGGCGGAAGACGGGTTGGCCGGTTGCGACGGTGGTCCACGTGCGGCCGTCGGGTGAGGCTTCGAGCGTGGCGGATTTGAGAAACGAGCGTTCGGGGGACGTGAGGCGCACGGCGTCGAGCGGCGCGGTGGTGCCGGTGACGACGGTGAACGCGGTGGCAGTGCGGGTGAGCTGGATGCGGATGTCGGCGGGCGCGCGGAGCGTGGCGGTCGTGGCGCCGGGGATGTCGATCACGTAGGGGAGTTCGCGTCCGTCGGGATCGAGCAGGCGCAAGTCGGCGAAGCCGGGGCGCGAGCGGTCAATCGTGTCGAGCGGGAGGGCGAGGCGCACGAAGCCGGGGTGTTCGAGAGAGAACGCCTGCCGGTATTTCCATGCGGTGGCATCGAGCGGCGCGGCGACGCCGGTGGACGCGGACGCGGCGAGGACCGCGAGCGCGAGGAACGGAAGGAAGCGGTTACGCGACGGGCGGAGGCGGCGGGTTGTCCACATGGCTGGGGCGAAAACGGTGATAGGCGAAGGAAGCGAGGATGGCGATGACGGCGACGGCGAGGAGCGCGCCGATGCGGTAGAGCTGACCGAGGCGCGCGAGGTCGTGCGCGTAGAGTTTGACGAGCGCGGCGCTGAGCAACGCGATGGCGGCGTAGCGACCGGCGCGGATGTTGCGCCAGAGACTGCCGACGAGGAGGCCGAAGGCGAAGAGCGCCCACGCGATCGTGTAGGTCATGTCGCGCGCGAAATGGCCGGAGAATTGAAACGTGAGCACGCGCTGGCCGGGCGCGGTGAAGAAATCGGCGATCTCGACATTGAGGAGAAGAAAACCGAGCACGACGGCGAGGCCGTGAAACAGGGGCGCGAGCGAAGCACCGAGGATGCGTTGGCCGGAACGGGTGAGGAGGCGGGCGCTGAGCACGAGACAGACGATGACGTCGGCGTAAGCGTAAAGATACCAGTTGAGGAGCGGAGCGGAGGCACGAGCGTGGTAGTGCAGGACGGCGGGGTTGAACGCGAGGCGGGCGAACGCGGCGAGCAGCAAGGCGGCGCCGACGAGATGCAGGCCGGGATGCGGCACGCGGCGGTAAAGCCAGAAGAGCGCGAGGCCTTCGAGCGCCCAGCCGATCGTGATCCACTGCCGGTCAAATTGAATCGGGAAAACGAGGGTGATGAACAGCAACGCGACGCCGCCGAACCAGGCGAGCTGGTTGAGACGCGCGGAGGTCGGGGACGTTGACGAATCGGCGGGAGCCGCCAGCGGCGGGGCGGGTCGGGCGCGCACGAGCACGACGAGACTCGCGAGCGGCGCGAGGGTGAACACGAGGGGAAGGAGGCCCATGACGGCGTTGGGCCAGGCGAGTTTCACGAGCAGGTAAACGAGCGGAAACTGGGCGACGCCGACGAGTGCGGCGGTGGCCCACGGGCCGGTGGCGGCGCGAAAGCGGCCGCGGAAAAGAAACGGAAAGACGGCGAACAACGCGTAGAACAACGCATACCACGCGAGCGGCGTGGTCGCGCCGGGCGCGGCGGCCCAGCGCTGGTGCCAGAGGTATTCGACGCCGGCGATGCCGATCAGCGCGCAGAGCGGCAGCCACGCGAGCGTGAAGATCCAGGCGACGCCGAGCGTGAGCACCGCGAGCAGCAACGCGCCGCCGAAGAGTGGCGACGGGTCCGCGAGTGGGAGGCGTTGGCTCATGAGCATGAGAAGGACGAACGGCAGCAGCGCGGAGAACGCGGGGATTTGTGCGCGGGCATCGCCGAAGATGGCCGTCCACGCGGAGGGCGTGGGGATTTCCTGGAGACGTTCGCCGGCGCGGCGCCAGAGCAGGAGGCCGAAGGCGAAGAAAAACCCGACGAAGACGCCACCGACGAGCAGGAGCGAGGGGACGGACGTGGCAGCGACGGGGAGTTGAAAAATCCACGCGGCGGCGGCGGCGAGCGTCAGGACGAGCACGAGACCGAGGGCGAGAATCGTGGCGCTGAGAAACGCGAAGACGACGGCCAGCGCGTCGACGAGGAGAACGCACGGCCAGAAGAGCCACGAGAGCGCGTCGCGCTGAAAGAGCGGCACGAGCATCAGCAGCAGCGTGACGGCGGGGAAAAACTGACTCCACGCGGTGGGGCGGCTGGCGGGCGAGCGACGTACGAGGAGGAGGGGAAACGCGGTGTGAAACGCGGCGAAGACGACGTAGGCCGCGAGGGCGGGACGGAGCGGGGCGACCGCGATGTGGTTGAGCGTCCAGATGGCGAGCAGCAGGAAAACGACGGCGCCGGCGATGAGGTGGAGTTGCGCCATGGCTTCGTCGCGCCAGGTGAGCGCGAGCAGGCAGGCGTCGAGGGCGAAGATAAATGCGAAGAGCAGGGCGGGTGCGGCGGCGAAGGCCGGCCCGGTGACAAGGAACAGGACGAAGCCGAATTGGAGCAGCGGAAATCCGGCGGCGGTCGCGGTGAGGAGCGGCGAGGCGCGGCGGAGGCGGCGCGCGGCGACGTGGGCGAGTTGGAAGAGCACGCTGAAGCCGACGCCGACGATTGCGAGGACGAGGAGCTTTTCCGGCGCGAAGAATTTGGTGAACCAAGCGACCTCGAGCGCGAGCGTGCCGGCGGCGCCGAGGGGCGCGAGAAACGCCCAGCGTCGCTGGAGGACGACGGCGAGCAGACCGACGTCGAGGAGCGCGAGATAGGAGAAGAGGCCGACGGGGTTGTCGTGCCCGGTGGAGATCACGACGGGCGTGAGAAAGCCGCCGAGCAGACCGAGGAGGGCGACGACTTTGGCGTCGAGTCGGATGGCGAGAAGAAACGCGACGGCGGTGATGAGCGCCATCAGGCCGAAGGTCGGGAGCGCGCCGAAGAACACGAAGTGGTAGATCGCGTGGCAGGAAAACGTGACGGCGTAGAGACTGACGATGCCCGCGGCGCAGAGCGTGTGTGCGGGGATGCGATAGCGCGGACTGCGGATTTTCAGGCCGGTGACGACCAGCACGACGCTGGCGAGGAAGCCGAGCGAGACGCGCACCTCCGGCGGGATGAGGTCGTGTTCGAACGAGTATTTGACGAAGAACGCGATGCCGAGAAAGAGGGCGAGACCGCCGAGCCAGGCGAAGAGTTTGGCGCCCATGAATTGCTCCCAGTCGATGGCGAGGCGGGGGCGGGTGGGCGGCGTGGCGGCCGCAGTGACCGTGACGGGCGAGAGTTTGGTCGGCGCGAGGACGGGTGGTGATGTCGGAGTCGACGCGGCCGTGGATGCGGGAAAGGGCGCGGCGATGGGCGCGGGCGGCCGAGGAGTTGAGGGAGCGGCGGGAGGAGTTGGTGTTGGCGACGCGACGGGAACGGCGACGGTGGGCGGGGTGGCAGCGGGTGCGGAGGCGGACGCGGGAAATTGGCGGAGGCGGACGAGTTGTTGCTCGACTACGGTGAGGCGGAGATCGAGCTCGCGTTGACGCTTGCGGTCGCGATTGGAGCGCACGATCGCGACGATCGGAAGCACCAGAAGAAAAACGAGCAGGACCAGAATCAGAACGAGAACGGCTTCCATGGGGCGGGGCGGGCCAGTTCTCCCATCAAGGGGCGAAGCGGGCAAGCCCGCGCGTCAAGGGCGCAAAACGTACCATGCAGAGCGCGAGCAAGCTCGCTGGCCTACGACCAACGGCAGCGCGCCGGGTCGGTCACGGCACGAGATACAATTCGACCAGCACCTCGCCGGCGTCGGGCGAACGCGCGAGCGCGGTGTAGGTGCCAGGCGGAAGGATCACGAGCAGCGCGGCATCCTTCGAATTTTGCGCGAGCGGAAAGGCGCCCGCTGCGGCGAAGGCATGTTCGAAGTCAGCGGGGGTCGGGACGAATCCAGCGTCGGGGGCCGGCGTCGGCACGGACCAATCGTCATTGCTGGCGAGCACAGTCGCGCCGGAATGAAGTTCGAGCGAGACATCGCTCACGGCGTCGGTGACGCCGTAGTTTGCGAGCGTCGGTCCCACGGCACGGAGGAGGCAAAGGCGGGGGTGGTCGCCTTGAATGATGAAACCGGCGATGCTCGGTGTGGTGGCGTTGACCAGACTGCGGGCGGAAAGATTGGAGGCGTGGCCGCCGTCGACGAGCGGGCTGACCCCGAACAAAGTGTCGGGAAAAGGTGAGGAATGGAAAGAGCCCGAGCCGGAGGTTGGAGTATCGAAAGTGAGCGGATAAGGGCGCAAAGTTTCACCAGGAAAGCTAAGCGCGATTGTGGCTGTGTCGTCCGGATTGACCGTGTAGGTGTAAGTGCCGATTCGCAGCGGTAAATCTGATCCCAAGGATCCATCGTGGTGATAAAGGTCATAGCAACTGCCGTCGGACTGGAGAAAAACTTCCCGCTGTTCGGATGGGCGGCCGGAGTTGTAACTAAAAACCAAGTTGCCGACGGAGGCGGGCGGCGGCACGGCGGCGGCGAGGGAAATGGTGAGGCCGATGAACAAGGCGAGCAGGGCAGGGCGGTTGGGGCAGCTCATGGTGGCGGAAGCGTGATTCGGGGTGAGAGGGAAGTGGAGAGACTTTGGCTCTACGCTGCGGGCAGTTGAGTGAGATGCGCGAGCCACCGGGAGAGGCGGGGCCAGACCTGGTCGGCGCCGATGCCGGTGAGGCAGAAGGGTTCGGCGAAATGGCAGTGATCGAAACAGGGTTTGTGCGGGCAGGCGAGTCCCTCGACCCACGCGGCTTGCGGATGGTCGGGCGCGAAGAGCTCGGGGACTTGCGGGCCGAAGAGCGTGAAGGTCGGCACGCCGCAGAGCGCGGCGATGTGGCCGGGGCCGGAGTCGTTACCGAGAAACGCGGCGCCGCTGGAGAGCGTGTCGATGAGGTCGTCCATGCTCGTGACGACGCGCGCGGAGGCTTCGTTGAGGGCGCGCCAGGCGGCGAGTTGCGGCGGATCGCAGAGGACCAGCGGTGCCCAACCGTGCGCGCGGAGGCGCGCGAGGAGGTCGGCGTAACGAGGGAGCGGCCACACGCGAATGGGCTGCGAGGCGCCGCTGTGCAGCACGAGGCGGCGCGGCGCGGCGGGCGGGCGCAGGCGGGGGCGTTGCGCGGGCCACGGTGGAAGGCCGAGGCGCGCGGCGACGTGGCGCCAGGCGGCGGGGCGATGGACGTGGCCGGCGCCGCCGAGGTTGTCGTCGAGCAGCCAGCCCGCGCGGCCGTGGCCGTAGCCGAGGAGACGGCGCGGGCGCACGAGGCGGAGAAACATGTGGTCGCGCGCGATGGGCCAGATGGAGGTCGCGGCGGTGAAGCGGCGGGCGCGGAGTTGGCGGAGCAGGCCGAAGAGGAGCGTCCACGGCCAGCGTTGCACGGGCGGGCCGGAGAACAGCGCCCACGGGGCGACGCAGGGAATCAGTTCCACGTCGGGGACGAAACGATGGAGGAGACCGGCGGCGTTGGGCGGGGCGAGGAGCGTGACGTCGAAGTGCGTGAGGGCGGATTGGAGAAACGGAATCAGGATCGCGATGTCGCCGGTGCCGCGGAGTTCGGCGACGAGCAGGGTCGGCCGCCCGGAGGTGGGCGCGCGGGAGAGGAGTGTCGGCGAAGGGGCGGCGGGGCGGACGTGGAAATCGGATACGGCGCTCAAGGAGGGAAGGGTAAGCGGGCGTGTCGCCTGAGACAAGCGACGCGGCACGGGGAAACGGAGGCGGGCAAGTGGTAACCGGTTGAGTTACTTGGCGGCCAGTCGGGAGAGACTCGGGCGCGGCGGAGGAGAGGAAGGTGCAACCTCTTCGGTTACGCGTTGAGGCGCGCGGGAAAAAGGAGGCGGCGCAGGTGAGGGGTGGTGGCGGTGCCGGTGGTGCCGAGTTGGTGGACGACGAGCGAGGCGGCGGCTTGGGCGAGCGTCATGGCCTCATGGATCGTCGCGTCGGCGGCGAGGGCCAGCGCGAGCGTGGCGGTGACGGTGTCGCCCGCGCCGACGATGTCGATGGGACCGCGGACGGGGAGGGCGGGAACGTGGGCGGCGACGATGGACGAAGCGGACGGGAGGGTTGGTCGGGTGGTGGGCGGCGTGGCGGGTGCGGCGCCGATGATGCCGTGTTCGGCGAGCGTGATGAAGACCGGCTGGCCGTGGCGCGCGGCGAGGGCGCGCGCACCGGCGAGACGTGGCGCGAACGGGATGGCGGACGAGGAAGGTTCAACGTTGGGGCTGGCGGGAAGATCGGAGGGCGAAGGCGCGGGCGGGAGGGCGGCGGCGAGCGCGGCGAATTCGGCGGCGTTCATTTTCCAAGCGCAGGCGGGGAAACGGGCGAGGCCGTGGCGGCTGTCGGCGAGGACGACGAGGCGTGGAAGCGCACGAGTGATTTCGGCGAGGGCCATGAGCACGGAGTCGGTGATCGCGCCGCAGCCGGCGACGCCGGCTTGGTCCATCACGATGAGGACATCGAGCTGGTCGGCGAGGGCGCGCAGGGCCGCGATGAGCTGAGCTTCGAGCGGGGCGGGAAGGGGCGTGGTGTCTTTGAGGTCGAGGCGGGAAAGTTCTTCGGGCGCGGCGCCGGGTCGCGGGAGGAGCGGTTTGGTGTAGGTGAAAGTGTGACGCGCGGGCGAGGTAAGGAAGGCGGCGAGGGAGACGCCGGGGATGCGTTGGAGCGCGCGGCGGAGTTCGAAGCCCTCGCCGTCGTCGCCGCAGTAGCCGAGGGGAAAAAGCGCGGGTGCGCCGAGCGCGGCGGCGTTGGCGAGGATGTTGCCGGCGGCGCCGGGCTGGCAGCGGACGCGCAGGATGTTGTGCACGGGGCGGCCGGTTTCGAGGGAGGTTTCCTCGCGCGCGGGATCGAGGTCGAAGTAGCGGTCGAGGGAAAAATCGCCGATGACGCCGACGCGGAGGCGGGCGAAACGGGCGGTGAGGGCGTCGAAGCGGGCGGGGGTCACGCGGGGACGGAAACGAAACGCGCGGGGGGTCGCAATCGCGCTTTGCTTCGGTGGGGGGCGTGGGCAGTGTGGCGCGCCATGGCGGCGAACAGCGGGCTGAGCGGGGAGTTCAAGGCGGCGACGATGCGGGGCGCGGCGGGGTTTTTCCGCGTGGCGCAGCATCGGTCGGGCGCGTGGTGGCTGATCGATCCGGCAGGCGAGCCGTGGTGGGGGCGGGCGGTGAATGGCGTGGACGCGGCGGCGGACGCGGGGCCGGAGCATCCGGTGGCGCAGTTGCGGCGGTGGGGAGCCAACGCGCTCGGCGCGGGCGCGGCGGCGGAGTTGCGTGGCGACGGGCTGCCGTTTCTGGCGAACGCGGATTTTTGCGCGGCGGGGGCGGTGATCCGGGGGAGCCGCGTGGTGTTGCCGGATGTGTTTGATCCGGCGTGGGCGCGCGCGGCGCGGACTCACGCCGCGGCGAAAGGGGCGGATTTGGCGGGGCGGACGGATGTGCTGGGTTGGTTGACGGATACGGGGATCGAATGGGGCGAGACGGCGGCGAGCGGGCGGCCGATGTTGTTGCAAACGTGTCTGAGTCTGGAGCCGGGTTTCGCGGCGTATCATGCGGCGTGGGAATTTGTGCTGGCGGGGCACGGCGGGCGGATCGAACCGCTCGCGCGGGCGTGGCAGGTGCCGCTGGCGAATCGGGAGGGCGTGCGGGAATTGACGCGGGGCGACCGGGGCATCGGATCGCGCGGGTACCTGCGGGACGAGGCGCGCTGGGCGCGGGAGTTTGCGCGGCGCTACTTCATGCTGACGTCGGCGGCGTTGCGGGCGGCGGTGCCGGAGCATCTGATTTTTGGCGCGCGGGCGCGGCGGGGGAGCGATCCCGCGGTGCGGCGCGAGGCGGTTTATCCGGCGGTGGATGTGACGTGCGGGCGGGCGGATGAAGTGGGGTTGGGGGCGACGGGGCCGGTGTGGGTGGATGGATTTTCGTGGGCGAAGGAAGCGTTTTGGGCGGCACCGACGGCGAGACGGGCGCGGAAGTCGACGAGCGTGGAGCGCATGATGCGGCAGGGGCGCGCGGCGCTGGAGCAACTGGCGCGGCATCCGGCCGTCGTGGGTTTCGCCTGGAGCCGCTGGCGCGACGAGCCGGCGGAGCAGCCGCCGTTTGCGCAGGGCCTCGTGCACACGAACGGGGTGGAGGCGCGCGAGCACACGGAGTTGCTCACGGAGGTGAATCTTCGCGCGGAAAACTTGCGACGCGCGGCGGGCGCGGGCAAGGTGGCCGAATGTCGATGAGAACGCTGCGTCTGCTCCTTGGTGCGGCCACCGCCCTGTGGTGGGCGGGCTGCACGACGCCGAAGAAAACGCCGCCGGTCGTGGACCAGCTGACGCTGGCGGGGCACGTGCTGACGACGGACAATTCGGCGTTGCCGGACGATGCGGTTTTGACGGTGCGGTTGCTGGACGTGTCGTCGCCCGATGATCCGGCGGGCGTGGTGGCGGAGCAGAGCACGTCGGCTTCGGGGCGGCCGCCGATCGGGTTCATGCTGCGATATCGTCCGGCGGAAGCGGAGCGCGGACATCGGTTCGTGTTGGATGCGCGGATCGAGTCGATGGGGAAGTTGCGTTACTATTCGCTGAAGCCGCAGCCGGTGAAACTCGACGGGACGGAGGGGCCGCACGAATTGCTGGTGGCGCCAGCGAAATGAGCGGCGGGCTGACGATCTGGAGCAACATGAGGTTGCGGCCGTCGGCGCGGGCCGAGCTGGAGCAAGCGCTCGCCGCCATGCCGCATCGCCTCGTGTGGTCGCAACAGATGTCGAACAACGTGCACACGGATGCGCGCAGCGACGCGGCGTTGGCGGAGGCGGATGTGGCGTTTGGGCAGCCGGATCCGCGGCAGGTGATGGCGGAGCAGCGGCTGCGCTGGCTCGCCGTGACGGCAGCAGGCTACACGCGCTACGATTTCGAGGCGTTCAAGGAAACGTTGCGGGCGCGTGGGGCGGCGATGACCAACGCCTCATCGGTGTTTGCGGATCCGTGCGCGCAGCACGTGCTGGCGATGATGCTGGCGTTGAACCGGGGTTTGCTGGAGGCGCACGCCACGCAGATTGGCGAGCGGGCGTGGTCGTATGTGGAGCAGCGTTACGCGTGTCGCCTGCTGACGGGGCAGACGGTGGTGCTGCTCGGGTATGGCGCGATCGGGCGGCGGCTGGCGGAGCTCTTGGAGCCGTTTGGGATGACCCTTTACGCGGTGCGGCGGCAGACGCGCAGCGAGGTGGGCGTGCGCATCGTGCCGGAGGAAAAATTGAGCAGCGTGCTGCCCCTCGCGGATCACGTGGTGAACGTGCTGCCCGACAACGAGAGCACGCGGCATTATCTGAATGCGCGGCGGCTGGCGTGTCTGCGGCCGGGGGCGCGGCTTTACAACGTGGGGCGCGGCGCGACGGTGGACCAGGCGGCGTTGATCGCGGCGGCGCGCGAGGGGCGCCTCGGCGCAGCGTATCTCGACGTGATGGAGCCGGAGCCGTTACCGCCGGAGCACGCGTTGTGGGATACGCCGAATATCCATATCACGCCGCACATCGCGGGGGGGATGGGCGACCAGGATGAGAAGCTCGTGCGGCATTTTCTCGCCAACCTCGCCGCGTGGGAGAAGGGCGGCGCGCTGACGGATCGGGTGGTGTGAGCCGCGGAGGAACGAGAACGATTGAAGCGGTGAGGTCAGGCGCGGGGCGGCGGATTGCAGAGGCGTTCGTAGGCGACGGTGACGGCTCCGATCGCGATCGGCATCGTGATGAAGAGGCCCACAAACAAAGCGAGCACGCCGGCGGCACCGATGATCGCGCCGAGAATCAGCAGGAAAAACACGCGCCACCATTGCGCGGTGATCACGCGGCGGCTGACTTCCAGCGCATCCCAGAAAGGAAGTTTTTTGTCCACGATCAGCAGGAGCGCGAAACTATACGCGACGGCCAGATAGATGCCGGGCAAGATGAGGAGGACAAAGCCGAGGGCGACGAGCGCGTAGGTGACGGCGGTGGCCAGGGCGAGGGGAATGAACGCCACACTGAAGCCGGAAAACGCGTCGCCCAGAGTCGCAGTGTGCCCGCGGAGTTTTTTGAGATAAAAGGCGTAGAGGCCGCCGTAGAAGACGCCGCTGAGGAAGAACGTCACGAACCATTTGAGGACGGGAATCACGCTGGCGACCAAGGTGACCAGAAGAACGACGGTGGTGACGCCGACGATGCCCCAGAAGTCGCTCTTCAGCAGTTCCCAACTGCGTTCGAAACAGGAGATGACGTCGATCTTCGCGGCGCGGGCGATGAGATCGGCGGCGTAAGCGCGATAGTCGGAGGGCGGCGGCACGGAGGCCGGTGTGTCGTGGGCCAAGGGTGTGGCCGGCGTGCCGAATTCGGCGAAGTCACCAAGGCGGCGCCACTCGACTTCGCGGTCGCGGCGGGCTTTCGTGTCCAGTGTGGCGCGGCCCGCGGCAATCCAAGCGCGCACTTGCTCCGCCGTCACGGGGCCGTATTCGCGGCCATCGCCGCCGATGATGGTGAACATGCGCGGAGGAGAGCGTTTCGGTCGGGGCGCGTCAATCGCCGCGCGGGTGAGCGGGTCGGCGGGTTGCAGCGCCGGTGAGCCAATCCGTTGAGTCGCGAAAGGGGCGCAGCAACGTGAACGAGAAGCCGGCGGGGGCGCGGCTCAGGTGTGGGAGGGTTCGTCGAGGACGGCGCCGGACGCGAGGCAGCGCACGACTTTGGTGTCGGCGATGAGGTCGTGGAGGCAGCGTTTTTGCGGGCCGAAAATGAACAGCACGTCGATGATCGAAAAGAAACTGCCGAGGAACGGGATCATGCCGAGAAGGCCGGGCAGGATCCAACGCAGGAGGGCGGCGTGCGTGAAACCGGTGGGGGCACTGTCGCGATAACGCACGATGCGGATGCCGAGAAGGAGTTTGCCGAGGGACTGGCCGCGACGGCTGAGCAACACGACTTGCACGGCAAAGAGGACGAGTCCGCCGATCAGGAAGGCGCCACCGGCGGACGCGAGGGCGGTGGAATCTTCGCTCGCGAGGCTGCCTTGGCGGTTGGTGAGGATTTCCGCGAAGCGGGCGAAACCGACGAGGCGGATCGCCGGCAGGAGGCAGAGGAACGCAAAGAGCGTGTCGAGGATGGCAGCGGCGAGGCGGGTGCTGCGGTTGGCGAGCGGCAGGGCGGCGGCGATGAGTGGCGGAAGCTCGCCGGCGCGGGTGAACAGCTCGGGAAAATCTTCGAGTGGCCGCCAGTCGGTTTCGCCGTCGCGGCGCACGAGCGTATCGGCATTGGCACGACCGGCGGTGACCCATTCCTGGATTTGTTTAGCCGTCACGGGGCCATACTCCTGCCCGTCGCCGCCAATTATAGTAAACATAGGCGCAGGAGAACGAGCGCGGCGCGGAGCGTCAATGACGAGAGAGGAGCGGCTCAATCGAGAGGCGGCGGAGGGCGTAGGGCGTGCCTTCGAATTGGAAACCGATGTGGCCGGCGGCGGGATTGCTGCGGGTGATGCGGTTTTGCAGCACGCCGTTGACGGTGACCTCGACGGTGCCGTCGCGGCAGACGATGTCGCAGGTGTTCCACTCGCCGACAGGGTTCTCACTGTCGGCGGCAACGTGGGTGAGGAGCGGCGTCGGGGCGTCGGGTGGCGTGGAAAGCGCCTCGGCGAAGGTGGCGCCGGCCATGGGCAGGAGGTCGCCGGCGTGCGTGTGCTTGGTCTGGATCTGCAGGCAGCGCGGCCAGAGGTGGCGATCGAGGGGGCCGGTCGCGATGTGTACGAGGATGCCGCTGTTGCCGGGCTTCGCCGTCCAACGCCATTCGGCGTGAAGATGAAAGTTGGTGTAGGTGGCGGTGGATTGCAGGTAACCGAGCGGCGCGCCGGCGAGCGTGAGCACGCCGTCGGCAGCGAGGGAGCTGACGGAGGAAAGGGCGGTGGGATCGGGAGAGAGGAACGTCCAGCCGGCGAGCGCAGAGTCGGCGAGGAGGCGTTGGGGCGGCGGAGGCGGCGCGGTATTTTCGGCGGCGGGGAGCGTGCAGGGGACGATGAGGGCGGTGGTCAGGAGGAGGGAGAGGAAACGCATGGGCTGAGGCGAGGAAGGGCGGAGCCGAGGGGGAGGAAGGAAACGCTGACGCGTTGCGCTATACGAATGACGAATGACGAATGACGGATGACGAAGGGCGAAGGGTGGAGCGCTGACGCGGGCGAGGCGGGCGCTATTGTTTATAGATGATGCCGCCTTTCATCACGAAGGCGACGTGCATGACCGCGTTGATGTCGGCGAGCGGGTCGCCGTTGACCGCGACGAGATCGGCGAATTTGCCGGGCTCGACGGAACCGAGATCCTTCTCGGCGCCGAGGAGGCGCGCGGCGGAAATCGTGCCGGCCTGGATCGCTTTCATCGGCGGGAGGCCGGCACCGACCATGTAGATGAACTCGCGGGCGTTTTCGCCATGCGGGCCGACGCCCATGTCGGTGCCAAAGGCGATCTTCACGCCGGACTCGTAAGCGTGGCGGAAGGCGGCGTCCATTTGCGCGCCGATGACGAGGGCTTTCGGGCGGATGATGTCGGGGAAGAAACCGGGCGTCTGCGCTTTGTCGTGGACCCAGTGGCCGGCGGTGAGCGTCGGGACATACCAAGTGCCGCGCTCCTTCATGAGGCCGATGTCGGTGTCGTCGAGGTAGGTGCCGTGTTCGATGGAATCGACGCCGGCGAGCACGGCGCGGCGGATGGCTTCGGTGCCATGGGCGTGGACGGCGACCTTCAGTCCGTATTCGTGTGCGGTGGTGACGACGGCGCGCAGTTCATCGTCCTGCATTTGGGGGTTGTCGCCGCTTTTTTCCATGCTGAGCACGCCGCCCGAGGCCATGATTTTGATGACGTCGACGCCGTCTTTATAGTGTTGGCGCACGGCGCGGCGGGCGGCGTCGGGGCCGTCGATGACATTGGGCGAGACGAGTTTTTCCATGACCTCGTCGTTGAAGCCGTCGGTGGGATCGGCGTGGCCGCCGGTGGTGCCGATCGGCGCGCCGGCGGTGAAAATGCGCGGGCCGTCGACCCAGCCGCGGGCAATGGCCTTTTTGAGCGCGAGAGTGGAGTTATGGTTATCGCCGAGGTTGCGGACGGTGGTGAAGCCGGCGAGGAGGGTGAGCCTGGCGTAATGCGCGGCGCGGAGGGCGTAGTCGCCCGGGTTGAGATAAAAGCCTTCGGTGAACGCCTGCGGGTTGATCTGCGAATCGAGGTGCACGTGGCAGTCGATCCAGCCGGGCATGACCGTGGCGTGCGTGAGGTCGACGACGGTGTCGCCGTTGGCGGCGGGAGTGAAACCGTCGGCGAGGGCGGCGATGCGCTCGCCCTCGATGACGACGGTGACGCGGGAACGGGGCGTGGCGGAGAGTCCATCGATGAGGGAACCGCAGTGCACGAGGGTGCGCGCGGGCAGCAGGGCGGCGGAGCAGGCAAGAGCGGCGGCGAAAAGCGCGCCGCGGCGGGGCAGGGGAAGCATGGGCGATGGTATGAGGGCGGCGCGGGTGGGGCGCAAACGCTTTGGGTGCGAACGGCGGCTCGGGCGGCAGCCGGCAACGCGGACGAAGACGTGTCATCGCCGGCGGGCCGGTGGGCTTGGGGCGGTGAAGAGGTGCCATCCGTGCGGGAGCGCCGATCGCGGGGCGCGACGGACTGCGGACGCGTTTGCGGCGATCAGGATTGTCGCGCGGCGAGCGATGGGTTTGCTCGCGGGGCATGCACAAAGGGCGGCTCGAGGCGTTTTCCGATGGGGTGATCGCGATCATCATCACGATCATGGTGCTCGAGTTGAAAGTGCCGCATGACGTGGAGTTCCGAGCGCTCCTGCCGTTGTGGCCGGTGTTCGGCAGCTACGTGCTGAGCTTCGTTTACGTGGGCATCTACTGGAGCAATCATCATCACCTTTTCCAGGCGGTGCAGCACGTGAAGGGTGGCGTGCTGTGGGCGAATTTGCACCTGTTGTTCTGGTTGTCGCTGTTCCCGTTTGTAACGGGGTGGATGGGTGAAAACCATTTCGCGCCGGTCACGGTCGCGTTGTATGGCGGCGTGCTGATCATGGCGGCGGTGGCGTATTATATTTTGGTGCGGGCGTTGCTCGCGTGTCATGACGCGGGGTCGCCGCTGGCGAAGGCGATCGGGACGGATTTCAAGGGGCGCGTTTCGGTGGTGTTTTACGCCGTGGGCATCGCGTTGGCGGCGTGGCTGCCGTGGGCGGCGGTGGCGCTGTTTGCCGCGGTCGCGGCGATGTGGCTCGTGCCGGACCGACGGATCGAGCGGCAAATGGAGACGTAGCGCGGCGGGGCGGCGGCGCACGAAGCGAAGCTGGCGAAAACGAGGGCGGCTAGGGCGCTTTCGAGTTAGCTTGCGGGCGCCCGGTCGCGTCGTGGATCGCCGCCACAAGCTCCGTCAAACTGAACGGCTTCGAGAGCGTGTAATTCGCTCCGATGCCCTCCGCCATTCTGAGGTAAGTGCTGGCGTTGACGGATCCGGACATCGCGATGATCGGGAGGCTGGGCCGGTCGCGCTTGAGGGCGGCCAGCACTTCGGTGCCCTCGACGTTCGGCATCACCATGTCCAGAATCACGAGGTCGACGCTGTTGTTTTCGCAGACCGTGTCGACGTTGAGGCCGCTGGGCAGTTCGATAATCGTATGGCCGAGCTGCTGCAGACTCAACGCGAGGTTGCCGCGTAATTCGTCAGAATCGTCGACCAAGAGAATGCGCGCCATTTCGCGTAATGTGATTCCCTGGGGCAGGTTGTCGAGGGCGCGGAAAGGAGAATGACGGATGACGGAAGACGGATAACAAATGACGAATGAGGGCGTCGTGAGAGTGCGTCGGGCGCGGCGCGGGCGAGTGATGCGCGAGATGCCGATGCGTTTCGCTGCCACGCAATCAGGGCAGCGGGATGGTGCGCGCGGCGGGGTCGGGTTGCTGGCGGTAAAAGAGCGCGGTGTGGCCGACGGCACCGACGAGCACGCAGCGGCCTTCGTCGGCAATGCGCGCGCAGAGTGTGGCGCGTTCGTCGCGCTCGGTGGCGAGAAAGCGGAGTTTGACGAGCTCGGTCGCTTTCAGGCGGCGTTGGAGTTCGGCGAAAAACTCCGGCGTGAGGCCGCCTTTGCCGAGCTTGAGGGCGGGCGGGAGGTTTTGGCCGAGGCCGCGCAGATAGGATTTTTGCGCGCCAGTGAGCGGAAAGTCATACATGCCGCACGGATGGCAGGAATCGGCGCGGGGCGAAATGTCTAAATCACGGGGCCGGCAAACGCGGCGGAAGCTGCGGCGCGCTCAGAGCGCGTCGAGCGGGAGTTCGCGCCAGGCGCCGGGGGCGAGGCCGGCGAGGTCGAGCGCGCCGAAGCGTGTGCGGTGCAGCGTGAGCACGGTGGCGCCGGCGGCGGCGAACATGCGGCGGACTTGGTGGTATTTCCCCTCGGTCAACGTGAGTTCGGCTGCGCGGGGCGAGAGCAGGGTGAGTTGCGCGGGCGCGCACGGCTGTTTTTCGCCTTCGAGCTGCAGGGTGCCGGCGGCGAAGAGCGGGATGAGATCGGGCGAGAGGTCGCGGTCGACGGTGGCGCGGTAAACTTTCGGGACTTTGTGCCTGGGCGACGTGAGGCGATGCACGAGCGGTGACTGATCGGTGACGACGAGGAGGCCGCTGGTGTCTTTGTCGAGGCGGCCGACGCTCGTGAGCACGGGGTTGCGGGCGCGCCAGCGGGGCGGAAAGAGCGAGTAGATGCTGGGCCCTTCGCGTTCCTCGTGCGAGCAGACGAGGCCGAGCGGCTTGTGCAGGAGGAGCAGCAGGCCGTCGGAATGATCGAGCGGCAGGCCGTCGACGCGCACGTGGGCGGCGGGCGCTTTTTGACTGGAGTCGGTGGCGATTTTTCCGGCGATGGTCACGCGGCCGGCGTCGATCCACGCGCGGGCTTCGCGGCGGCTGCAGTAGCCGAGGTTGGCGAGGAGTTGGTCGAGGCGGCGCATCGGCGGGAGGGCGCTACGTTTCGCGCGCCGCGGAGAGCGGGCGAACAAAAAGCGCGCGGTGAAAACATCCGCGCGCGTAGGAGCCGCGAAGCACGAGCGCACGGGGGAGAAAGTTTTTCCCGGCGGTTGAGTTTCCGCGGTCATGAGGCAGGGTGCGGCTCGTATGTGGTGGCGTTGCGCACAGTTTCCCCTCCTGGCGCTTGCGCTGGTTTTTGTTCTGACCGGGGCGTCGTCGCGCGCCGCGCGCACGTTGCGCATCTGGGGCCACCAAGGGCAGGAAGGCGAGAATCACGCGATGCGCGAAATCGTGGTGGCGTTCAACCGCGCCCACGCGGCGGAGGGCGTGAGCGTGGAGATTTCGTTTTTCCCGGATTTTCAATACACGGAAAAGATCGCCATCGCGGCGGCGGCGCACGATCTGCCGGATGCGTTCGAGGTCGATGCGCCGTTGATCGCGCGTTACGTCGATGCGGGGTTGCTCGCGCCGCTCGACCGCTGGTTCGGGCCGGCGGACCAGACGGATTTTCTGCCGACGCTGACCGAGCAGGCGAAGATCGCGGGGAAACTCTACTCGGTCGCGGCTTACGATTCGGCGCTCGTGCTGTATTACGATCGCGCGATGCTCGCCGCGGCCGGGGTGGCGCCGCCGCCGGCGGACGGTTGGACGTGGGAGGAATTTCTCGCGGCGTGCGCGAAGGTGCGGGCGGCGGGCGTGGAGCCGGTCGCGTTGCATATGAACGAGAGCGCGGACGAGTGGTTCACGTATGCGTTCACGCCGGTCGTGTGGTCGGGCGGCGGGAAACTGATTGCGGACGACGGGCTGCGCGTGCGCGGGGTGCTGGCGAGCGCGGCGAACATCCGCAGCCTCACGCTGTGGCAGACACTCTTTACGCGCGGTTTCGCGGCGACTGATCCGGTGGACCCGAATCCGTTTGGGCACGGGAAGGCGGCGATGGATTGGAGCGGGCACTGGATGGCGCAACTGCATTTGGAGGCGAAAGGCGCGCAGCTCGGGGCGGCGCCGCTGCCGCACGTGGGCGCGCAACCGGTGGCGCCGTGCGGCAGCTGGTGCTGGAGCATGTCGGCGCACACGAAGGACCCGGAGCTGGCGGCGACGTGGCTGCGGTGGGTGACGAGCACGCAGCACGGCATCGTGCCGCTGGTGCGCGCGAACGGTGCGGTGCCGGCGCGGAAGTCGGCGTTTGGCGAGTTTCCGAAATACCAGCGGCCGCCCTACGCGTTGTTTCGCCGGCAGCTCGAAACGTTTGCGCGACCGCGGCCGCAGACGCCGTTTTACGCGACGCTGACGCAGCACTTCGCGGCGGCGTTGCGCGACATCGCGCGCGGCGCGGACGTGGGCGGGCGCCTGCGCATGGCGGAGAATGAAATTCAGAAGGAGATCGACCGGCGCTCGGCGCACGGATCGCGGGAGGCGGCGCGATGACGGCGTGGGAAAAATCCCGGGCGCGGGCGGCGCCGTGGTTTTTGCTGCCGGCCCTCGCGTTGCTGGCGGTGTTTGTCGTGTGGCCGATGGTGCGCGCGGCGGCGTGGAGTTTCACGAGCGCGGACCTGCTCGCGCCGGAGCGGGCGCACTGGCTGGGCGCGGCGAATTACTCGGAGCTGCTGACGGATGCGCGCTTCCGCCGGGCGTTTGGCAACACGGCGTTGTTTGCGCTGATGGTCGTGCCGGTGCAGACGGTGGTGGCGTTCTTTCTCGCGTTGTGGGTCAACCGGCCGGAGCCGGCGTGGCGCTGGTTGCGCGCGGTGTTTTTCATTCCGGTGATCGTGTCGACGCCGGTGCTCGCGGTGTTGTGGACGCTGCTTTACCAACCGGCGCAGGGCGAGCAGATGGGGTTGATCAACGCGATGGTGCAGGCGATCGGCGTGCCGCCGCAGGCGTGGTTGCGCGATCCGCATCTGGCGCTGCCGGCGATCGCGTTCATGTCGGTGTGGCAGGGCGTGGGGTTGCAGATGATGGTGTTTCTCGCGGGCCTGCAGGCGGTGCCGGGAGAGTTGCTGGAGGCGGCGCGCATCGATGGTGCGGGCGCGTGGGGGCGGGTGCGCCACGTGATCATCCCGAGTGTGCGCAACACGATCGTGTTTGTCGTCACGGTGACGACGGTCCTGGCGTTTCGGATTTTCGTGCAGCCTTACCTGATGACGCGCGGCGGGCCGGGGCGCAGCACGCTGTCGCTGATCCAGTCGATCTATGAGACGACGTTTCTCGGGCAGGATTTGGGGCGCGCGTGCGCGGCATCGTTTCTGTTTTTGATCTGGGTGGCGTTTCTCACGCTCCTGCAACGGTGGATCGCCGGGGAGGAACGGGGATGAAAGCTCCAAGCAGCAACGTCCAAGCTCCAGGCTTCGCGCGCAATCGAGCGTTGGGGCGCGCGGCGGTGAAGTGGCTCGTGAGTGTTGCGGTGGCGTTGGTGTTTCTGGCGCCGCTGCTGTGGATGGTGCGGGCGTCGTTTACGGAGGAGCCGAGGATTTTTCTGCCGGGGTTTGGCGGCTGGTTCGATGGCTGGACGGTGGGCAATTACGCGGACGCGTGGCGGCGGGCAGGGTTGGGGCGAGGGTTGGCGAACTCGGCGTTGCAAGTGGCGATCATCGCGGGCGCAGGGCTGATCGTGAACGCGATGGCGGCGTATGCGTTCGCGCGTTTCGTGTTTCGGGGGCGCGACGTGCTGTTCGCGGGCGTGGTGATCCTGATCGTGCTGCCGATCGAAGTGCTGGCGGTGCCGTTGTTTTTCACGGCGCGCGATCTGGGACTGACGGGCGGTTTCGGCGCGGCGATGGCGGGGCTCTCGGTGCCGTTCGTGGCGAAGGCGTTCAACATCTACTTCCTGCGGCAGCATTTTCTGTCGTTGCCGATGGAGTTGGAGGAGGCGGCGGCGATCGACGGAGCGGGCGTGTGGCGGCAGTTCTGGACGCTCGCGCTGCCGGCGGTGAAGCCGGCGCTGGCGACGGTGGTGCTGCTGGACGTGCTGACGCACTGGGGCGATTTCTTGTGGCCGCTGATGATCAGCACGCGGGCGGAGACGAGGACGGTGCAGCTCAGCCTGGCGAATTTATTCACGCAGCCGCCGTTGCAATGGGGCGACATCCTCGCTTGCGCGGTGCTGGCGACGTTGCCGGTGATGCTGCTCTTCCGCTTCTTCCAGCGCCACATCGTGGCCACGGAAGCACGCGCGGGGATCAAGTGAGGGGGCGGGGTCGAGGCTTGGAGAAGTTTGGCGCGCGGGAGCCGAGCAGGGTAGGTCAAGAGTCAAGGCATGCGGTTTTATGCGCGGTCTGACACCGCCCAGCAAACCACGCCCTTGGCAGCCGGCGCCATGGGCACGATGGACAAAAGCTTCCTCGGCTGGACCCGCCTCACCTTCGAAAACGGCCAAACCGGCTGGGTCCGCCAATCCGAACTTGTCCCGCTGTGGCGGTAGCGTCGAATCGCGATTCCGCTTGCGGATATATACCACCGGTATAACCGTGCCCGGATGGACACCGCCAAATTATTCAAAAACGGTCGGAGCCAAGCGGTCCGCCTCCCGCAGCAATACCGATTTCCCGGTGATCAAGTGTTCATCCGTCGATTCGGCAAAGCCATCGTGCTGTTACCTGAAAAGAACTCTTGGGATGTTCTGATTGAGAGCACCAAGGAATTTTCAGACGACTTCCTGGCCGGGAGAAACCAAGGCACAAGCGATAAGCGCGAAGCCCTGTAAACGGAAAGCCGATGGGCATGAGATACCTCCTCGATACCGATATCTGCATCTATATCATCAAACAAAGACCCGCGTCCGTATTCAAGAGGTTCAAGCCCATCCCTGTTGGTGACATCGGAATTTCATCCATCACCTACTCGGAATTGTGTTTTGGGGTGAGCAAAAGCCAGCAGGTAGCGCGTAATCTTGCAGCCCTGCAAAGCTTCGTCAGTCCCTTGGAAATCATTCCCTATGACGATACCGTTGGATTGTTCTATGGCAAAGTCCGGCACGAGCTGGAAAGTGCGGGCAAACCCATCGACCCACTCGATACTTTGATCGCAGCTCACGCCATGAGCTTGGCAGCGATTCTCGTCACCAACAATGCCAAGGAATTCCGCCGGGTGCAGGGCCTTGCCGTGGAAGTTTGGGCCTGACCGCCACTCCACCATGACGGACGGCAATGATAGCGGGGCAAGGGCGGAGTAGGGAACGGGGAAGCTTGCAGCATTCTTTCGGTGGATCGTGTGGGGGTGCCGCGTTCGGTGGCGGATGGGGCGGTGGGTTGTGCGTGTCGCGTTTGAAGAGAGCGAGGGAGCGCAGGCTGCGGGCGATCGGCGGTCGCGGCTCGGGATATGAGACGTGGCGGGGTGATTGCAGTCGCGCAGGGCGTTGGGCGTTGTGCGGCGGCGGGGAACTGGGGGCGGGCGGGGGATTCCATAGGGGATGGTGGCGCTGCTTGTGTTTGGGGTGACTTTGCTCGCGGCGGTGCTGATCTCCGAACTCGCGGATCGCACCATCGTCTCGACGGCGGTGCTGTTTCTGCTCGCGGGCGTCGCGGTCGGGGGCGGCGGGTTTGGGTTGATCCGGCTCGAACCGGATTCGCCCGTCGTCGGTCACCTCGCCAACTACGCGCTCGTGGCGGTGTTGTTCACCGATGGCATGAAACTTGGCTGGGGACGGCTGCGGTCGGCGTGGGTGCTGCCGGGGCGGGCGTTGTTGCTGGGGCTGCCGCTCACGATGCTCGCGACGGCGTTGCTGGCGCATTTCGTGGCAGGGCTGTCGTGGCTCGATGCGTGGCTCGTGGGCGCGGTGCTGTGTCCGACCGATCCGGTGTTCGCGGCGGCAATCGTGGGGCGGGAGGGCGTGTCGCGGCGGTTGCGGCATTTGCTGAACGTGGAGAGCGGGTTGAATGACGGGCTGGCGTTGCCGATCGTGCTGGGGATTCTGGCGGTGGGCGGCGTGGCGGAACGCTCGCTGGGGCTGCACGTGGTGGAACTGGCGGGCGGTTGCGCGCTGGGTGTGGCGGTGGCCGGCGGCGCGCTGTGGGTGGCGCGGCTGCGGTTCTTCGGGATCGCGCGGTCGCATGAGCCGTTCCTGCTCGTGGCGATCGGGTTGATGGTGTTTGCGCTGGCGCCGCTCGTGCACGCGAATCCGTTTCTCGCGGCGTTCAGTGCGGGGGTGACGATCGCGACGATGCGGCCGGAGGAAACGGAGGAGAACAACGCGTTTGCGGAACAGACGGCGGAGTTGCTCAAGCTGGGCGCGGTGCTGGTGTTCGGGGCGTTGATCACGCCGCAGTTGCTGCACGCGGTGCCGTGGACGGGCTATGTGTTCGCAGTGCTCTCGCTGGTCGTGGCGCGGCCGATCGCCCTCGGGCTGGCGTTGGTCGGCGGAAAACTCACGGGGAGGGAAAAGGTCGCGGCGATGTGGTTTGGGCCGAAGGGATTCGCGTCGGTGATTTACGGTTTGATGGTGCTCAACTCCGGCGTGGCGGGTGCGGTGCGGTCATTCAACCTCGTGGCGATCGTGGTGGCCGGATCGATTTTGGCGCACTCGTCAACCGATGTCGTCGTGGCACGGTGGCTGGAACCGAAGGCGAAGGCGACGTGACGGCGCGGCGTCCGGAAAACCCGGATGCATCCAAGGGGAAACGTCGCGCGGGAAAGGCAGCGGCCGGCCGGGGTTTGGCGCGCGTCGGGAAGATCGACGCGCGCGGCGAAGGAGGGACGACACCGGGGAGACCGTAGGGAAAAGGCGAAAAAAAACGCCGGGCCCCGCGGCCCGGCGTTTACCGTCAACTAGGAAAAGGAAACTTAGAAATCTTCGGGCAGATCCATCAGCCGGCGCGCTTCGCGCTCGCGGCGGGCGAATACGAGGGCGGCCTTCATGCGGCGCATCTCCGAGAAGAATACGGTGACGCCCAAGCCGCAGATCAACGCGTAGATAACACCGACGCGGCCCCACGCGCCGAGACCCGGCACGCGGAACAGCAGCGCACCCACTTCGACGGCCAGGATCACGGCGGCCACCACCATGCTGGTGCGGACGGGCCCGTGGGCCGGCGCCACCAACGTCGAGCCGACATAACGGACAAAGGAGTGGGCCAGGCGGCCGGAGGAGGAGTGGGGAGTAGAGGACATACGTTTAGGAGTAACTGGCTCCACAGTATTCCAGATTTCCCCAGAGTTCCATAGGGGCGCCCCTGATTTTTTGGGGCGGTGTGATAAATCTCTTGTCTTCGCGAACCTGCGCCGCACGAAGCGGCGAAAAAATTATGCGGCGAGGGCGGAACAATCGCGTAAAAGCGTGTTTTCGCTGAGCACGGCGCGGCGTTCGAAACGCAAAACGGCGGCGGGCTGCCAGAGGGCGGCGCGGATGGGCGCGAGGAGGCGGCGCGGCAGATCGGGGTCGGCGACGCGGCCGAGAATCGCGAGGGTCGAGCGGGAGGCGGGGAGGCCGAGCCACTCCAGCACGCCGAAGACGCCGGCGCGGTCGTGAACGGCGGCGAGCTCGGACCAGCGCGGCGCGGCGGCGCCGCGGAGTTGGACGTGGGCGGCGACGAGCGGCAGGAGGGCGGGCGTCTCGCTGAGCTCGGCGAGGAGGGCGGGGCAGCGCGTGATGACCGCGAGCGCGGCGAGGCGGCCGAATTTGAACGAGCTCACGAACGCGCGCTCGGCGGCGGGCAGAAATTCCAGATAACGCTGCCACTTGGCGGCATCGAGCATGACCACGCCGGCGATGAATTCGGCGGACGAGGGATCGGGTTCGTAGGCGACCCAGCCGCCGTCCTGCTCGACGGTGAACTCGACCTCCGGCCACGCGGAGACGCGATGCAGGCGGCCGAAGTGAGACCAGGTGAGTTGCACGGGCGCGGCGACTTGGGTGGCGGAGGAGCGTTTCATGGCCTGAGAATAACGCAGCGCTGGGACATTGCCTGTCCCACCCGAGCCGCTATTTTGCGCCTCATGACTCCTGCCGCCCGTTTGTCGCGTCCGCCACTTGAACGCATGTTGCGCATTCACGAAGAGCTGCGGCGCGGGGCGCTGACGAACTGCACGAAGTTGACGGAGTTATTGGAGGTGTCGCGCAAGACGGTCGTGCGCGACATCGCGTTCATGCGGGACCGGTTGGATCTGCCGATCGAATACGACGCGCAGATCCAAGCGTATCGTTACACGCATCCGGTGAACGCGTTTCCGACGGTGCAGGTGACGGAGGGCGAGTTGATGGCGCTGCTCGTGGCGCGGCGGGCGCTGGAGCAATACGAGGGCACGCCGTTTCACCGGCAGCTCAAGATCGCGTTCGAGAAGCTGACGGGCGGATTGAAGGACCGGATCTCGTTTTCGCCGGCGGAGGAGCTGGGGTCGGTGTCGTTCAAGAACATCGGGCTGGGGAAGGCGGACGTCGCGGTGTTCAACGCGTTGAGCGGGGCGGTGCTGCGGCAGCACGCGGTGGAATTCGATTATCGCAAGCCGGGCGAAAAGAAGGCGGCGCGGCGCAAGGTGGAGCCGTATCATCTCTCGCACCGCGAAAACCTGTGGTATCTCGTGGGACTCGATGGGGAGCGCACGGGGTTGCGGACCTTCGCGCTGCCGCGCATCGCGGCGGTGCGGGTGATGAACAAAACATTTCAGCGGCCGCGGGATTTCTCGCCGGAGAAGTTTTTTGCAAACGCGTTTGGCGTGCTCGGCGGCGAGGGCAACCACGTGGTGGTGGTGCGGTTTGACGCGACGGTGGCGGATCACATTCGCGAGCGCGTGTGGCATGAGTCGCAGGAGATGCGCGAGCTGGCGGGCGGGGTCTTGGAACTGACGTTGCGCCTCGGTGCGCTGCCCGAGGTCGAGCGCTGGGTGCTGGGCTGGGGCGCGCACGCGGAGGTGGTGGCACCGGCGGAATTGCGCGAGCGGTTGCGGGCGTCGGCGGCGACGTTGAGTCGAATGTATAAATGAAAAGAACGTGCGCCCGCGAATGGGGTGAAGGAGGCGACGCGACGCGGAAGCGCGGGAGATGGGCGCGCCCGCGAATGACGCGAAACGACGCGAATGGGCGGAGGGAACGTGCGGAGGCCGGCCGCAGCGATTATCGCTGAGCTGAAAATCGTGATTTGAAGCGGAGTCGCGGAAACGCGAAGCGGCGGAGACGCAAAGACGTATAGGGGCGAGCGACGAATTTGGACTATCGGACGCGTCAGCGACGGGAAGGTGGGCCGTGCGCTCCGCGCGCGGCTTGGAGGCAGCGTCGGCGCATGAGCGACCGCGCGGAGCGCACGGTCCACCGGCGGGGGCGGGTCAGCGGGCGGTGAAGTCGAGGGTTTCGCCGACGCGGGTCGCGAGGGTGAGATGGGTGCCGCGGAGACGGCGGCGCACGCCGCGTTGGCGGACGACGAGGGTGCGACCCCACGGATTCACGAGCCGCAGCGGCTGGCCCGCTTCGGACTTGATGCGGATCCATTGGACTTTACCGGCCGCGAAGCACGCGCTGACGAGGAAGGCGCCGACGGCGCGCAGGGTCTGAAACTGGGCGCGGCCGTTGGCTTTCTTCCAGTTGGGAAAGAAGCGCAGTTCGCCGCTGTAGCTTTGCAGCAGGCATTCGTTGAGCACCACGGGGAGCGCGAAATTTTCGATCCAGATGCCGAGGTGCTTCATGTAATCGTTCGGCATGGCGTCGTCGTAGCGGCCGCCGGCCTGGAGCGTCATGTCGGTGAACGTGCCGTTGGCGATCTGGCAGTAGCGCAACTGGCGCTTGAACTTTTCGAGGTCGAGCAGGCCGAGGCGCGCGCCTTGGAGATTGAGGAAGACGAGGTCGTTGCCACCTTCGTTCTGCTGGTGGCGCCAGGTGTTGGCGGCGAGCGCGTAGGTTTCGGGCGGGGAATGCAGGCCGTGTTCCTCGCCGGGGAAAACGGGGAGGAGCGGATTGGGGACGTTGTAGATCGCGTCGGGCGTGGCGCCGGTGACATCGGTCCAGACGCGGCCGCCGCGTGGGCTGCGTTGCTGCGGATACTCGGGAAAGTGCGCGAGGATTTCCTCCACCTCGGCGCGCAACGCGGACTCGGACGCTTCCACGTCGAGCGCGCGGCAGGCGTCGAGATAGGCGCGGAAAGTGAACTTGATGAGGGCGAGATCGGCGATGGCGTCGCTGAACGCGGGTTCGCCGAAGTGCTCGGGCCAGATCTCCGGCGACTGCGTGGGATGGACGTGGAATTTGTTGTCCTGCCACGGCGAAGTGGGGCCGTGGGCGTCGGGGCGGCGAAGGTAGGCGTTGAGAAAAAGGACGACCTCGCGGATCGGGCCGAACGCGCGCATGCGCAGGAACTCGCGATCCATCGAATAGAGGTAATGCCACCAGAGGCCTTGCACGGCCCACGCCACCGGCGCGAGGTGGTTGCCCCAACCGAACCATGGCACGGGTATCGAAGGCGTGGCGACGGGCCAGTGGCGCTGGGCGATGAAGGCGCCGGGGAGTTGGTAGAAGTGGCGGGCCCAGCTTTGCGCGACCGGCAGGATCAGGTCGATCATGTCGGCGTAGGGGAGATTGTTCGCGAGGTGGTTGCTGGAGAAGGTGGACCAGAACACCTGCTGCGCGTTGTAATCCATCACGTATTCGCCGGACCAAAGCGGAGCGCCGGTGGGGACGGGCCAGTTGCCGTAGAGCGTGGGGCAGAGGGCGCCGGGTTGCGTGGCGCAGTGGAGGAAATACTGGTTGCGATACCACGTCTCCTCGAGGAAGTCGTCGTCGAGGAGCACGCCGGACTGGCGCCAATACTGTTGCCACGATTCGCGGGTGGCGTGGGCGGCGCTCTGGAAACTGGCGCGATCGGCGCGGGGGGCGGGCGGGGTGGCGTCGGGGATTTCGGAGGCGAGGCCGTGGGTCAGTTCCACGCACGCGAAAAACGCGCCGCGACCGGCGAGGTTGGCGGGCGGGAGTTGGTAAGGCTGTTTCGGCGCGGGTGCGCGGAGGCGGTGGTGGGTGCGGCAACTCAGCACGAACGCGTGATCGTGGGCCGCATCGGCGACGAGCCCGCCGAGGATCTGGCGGAACGCGAGTTGATGTGAATCGTGCCACTGGCGGGCGGGCAGGCCGTCATGCGGCGTGAGCGCGAGGCGCAGAAAAGGCGACGGTGCGGGTTGGCCGCGTGCGTCGACGACATGGAGCCACAGGCGATCGGCGCGGGAATCGATGAACGCCTGCAACGTCACGGGGCGGCCGTGGACGAGGAAGCGAATTTCGAGGAGGGCGGTGTCGAGGTGGAGCGTGTGGCCGAGCAGTTCGGTGTCGCGGCGATCGAAGCCGAGCAGGAGCGAGCCGCAGGACCACGGGCGCGGCGCGTGGGTTTCGGACGGGCCGGTGGCGACTTTATTATACGCCTCAAGCCACGTGCGGTCGCCGGATTTGTAACGCGACCACAACTCCTCGAACGTGCCGCATTGGTCGAGTGGCACATGCGCGGCGCGACGGTCGATGACACTGTTGTGGCCGAAGAAAAACTTGACGGAGTCGGGTCGCGTGGTGGCGATGACGCCGAGGCGGCCGTTGCCGAGCACGGCGCCTTCGAAGAAATTGGTGGCGGGAATTTCGCGGCGGAGCGCGTGGCGCGCGGCACGGCGGACGGCATCGAAGGAGCGGGGGGAGGGCGCCATTGCGGCGGACTTTGCTTTCGTTTTCATCGGGGGAGAACTGGGCGCGAGAAAGGCAGCTTCGCCGTGCGGTTCAACTATAAGCCGGCGGCTGGTATTCGTTGCAGAAGTGGCCGACCGAGTGGAGGGGGACCGCGCAAAATCAGAGAGAGGGGACGAACACGAGACGCACTGTCAGCGGGGTGAGGGCACCCCGCCCACATGCTATCAGTGGGGTGAGGTCAACCCGCCCACATTTTTGCGGGTGCCAGCTTGCTGTTGGCACGGCGGTTTCCTCTGGTCAGGCGGGGAACTCGATCCAGAAGCGGCTGCCGGCGGGTTCGTTGTCTTCGATGCCATAGCTCCCGCCGAGACGGGTCATCGCGGTGGCCACGATGGCGAGGCCCATGCCCATGCCCGGAATTTTCAATTTGGGATGGAGGCGTTCGAACATGCCGAAGGCGCGGTGGCGCGACTGCGGATCGACACCGATGCCGTTGTCCTCAAACCAAACACGGCGGCGGCCGGCCTTTGTTTCGGCGAAGATGCGCAGGTGCAGGGATACGTCGGTGCAGCGGAATTTCACCGCGTTGGAGATGAGATTGAAAAAGACCTGATCGAGGGCGGCGCGATCGGCGCGGACCCGGCCGAGGGGCGCGAGGAGTTCGAATTGGAGGTCCTGGGTCTCGCTCTCGCGCCGGACGCGCTCGAGGGCGAGAAGGGCGACTTCGGTGAGGTCGACGTCTTCGAACGCGAGCGGACCCTGTTGCGCGCGAGTGTAGCCGAGCAGGTCGCTGATGAGGCGCTCGAGCCGGTCGGCGGAGGCGGCGATGCGGTGGATGTGGCCGGCGGCTTCGGGTGGGAGCGAGGGTGCGAAATCGAGTCGCAGGATGTCCGAGTAACTGGAGATGGCGCGGAGAGGCGCGCGCAAGTCGTGGGCGATGGCGTAGCAAAACGCCTCCATCTGTTTCGTCTTTTCCTGCACGGCGGTGGTGCGTTGGGCGACGAGCCGTTCCAATTCTTCGGCGGACAGTTTAAGGACGGAAATATCCTGGCACAGATCGATAAAGGAGAGTGGCCGGCCCTCGGCATCGCGGAGGAGGGCCATGCTGTTTTGCACCCACAACAGCGTGTGATCGGCGCGTTGCATTTGTTTTTCCACGACGACGCTGGTGCGTTCGCCGGTGAGCAATTGATCGATTTGCGCGCGCACGTGGTCGCGATCGGACGGCGTCGTGAGCGAGACGAGTTCGCGGCCCGGAAGGTCTTCCATGGCATAGCCGGTCATCGCGCAGAACGTGGCGTTGACCTGCTGGATGCGTCCGTGGAGATCGCTCAACACCATGCCGATGGGCGCCTGCGCGAAGGTGGCGCGAAACTGGGCGTCGCTCGCGTGCAGCGCTTGCTCGAGGGTTTTATAGGGCGTGGCGTCGCGGACGATTTTGGCGAACCCGCTGATGCGGCCCGCGTGGTCTTTCAAGGCGACCATGCGGCCGGTGGCGAAGAGGCGGGAGCCGTCCTGGCGCACGTGCCAGCGTTCGTCGTTGGCCTGGCCTTCGCGGATGGCGCGCGCCATTTCCTGTTCGGGCACGCCGCGCTCGATGTCGCCGGGGGTGAAAATGATCCGCCCGTTGAGGCCGACCGCGGCGGACTCGGAGTAGCCGAAGATCTTTTCCGCCCCGGCGCTCCACTCTGTAATGGTGCCATCCGCGGCCATGAAAAAAATTGCATAGTCGCAGGCGGTTTCGAGGAACAGGTTGAAGCGCTGTTCCAAGGTGAGTTGCTGGGATGGAGCATCCATTTGTGAAAAGCAGGTCAAAATTGCGCTTCGCCCGTTCCTCTCGGGCGCCCCGATGATGCCATGGGGGCGCGAGCCGAGGGGCGGCATCAGGAAAAGCTTGGGGCGCGGGGACACCGTGCGGGCACCTGCATCCGGGCAACGACTTGGCGATCCTCGAAGCTACTCTCCGGCACGGAAAACGGGCTAAGGATTGCCTTCCAGACCCGAACTCAGTGCGAATGGGAGCCGATGGCTAACCTCGATACAGGAGAGTTTTCCCGCCCGGTCGGATTCGGCATCGTGGGATTGGGAATGATCGCGGGATTTCACGCGCGCGCGCTGGCGGAGACGACTGGCGCGAAACTCGTCGGCGTGGTGGCGCGCGAGGCGGCGAAAGCGCAGGCGTTTGCGGCGCAGCATGGTGGCGGGTGGGCGACTGACTCGGTGGAGGAATTGGTCGCACGGGCGGACATCGACGTGGTGATCATCGCGACGCCGAGCGGGGCGCATCTGGAGCCGGCGTTGGCGGCGATTCGCGCGGGGAAACATGTGCTCGTGGAGAAACCCATCGAGATTTCCGTCGAGCGTACGGATGCGCTGCTCGCCGCGGCGGACGCGGCGGGTGTGCAGGTGGGCGCGATTTTCCAGAGTCGCTTCGGCGCGGGGGCGCAGGCGTTGAAGGCGGCGGTGGACGCGGGGCGCTTCGGGCGGTTCGTGCTGGCGAGCGCGAATGTGAAATGGCACCGCGCGGCCGATTACTATCGCGGGTGGAAAGGCACGCTCGCGCTCGATGGCGGGGCGGTGCTGATCAACCAAGGCATTCACACGGTGGATCTGTTGCAATGGCTCGCGGGGATGCCGGAGACGGTCGCGGCGTGGACGGCGCGGCGCGTGCACACGCAGATCGAAGGCGAGGATACGATGACGGCGATGCTGCGTTTTCCGCACGGAGCGCTCGGCACGATCGAGGCGACGACGGCGGCGTGGCCGGGATGGCAGCGGCGCATCGAACTGTGCGGGGAAAACGGCTCGGCGTTGCTCGAGGACGACCGGCTCGTGCGCTGGGATTTTCGCGACGTGCAACCCGGCGACGAGGCGGTGCGCGCGAGCGCGGTGGCGGAAGGCGCGCCGAGTGGCGGCGCGGGCGCGGCGAACCAGATCAGCTACGCGGGGCATCAACGGCAGATCGCGGATTTCGTGGCGGCGGTGCGCACGGGAAAACGCGTGGCGGTGGACGGCCGCGAGGCGCGCAAGGCGGTGGCGCTCGTGCGCGCGATTTACGAATCGGCGGCGGCGGGTGGCGCGGTTACGCGCGTGGCACCGTGATGTGACGTGCGGCGAGTTGCGCGCGGAGGCAGAGTTCGGCGGCTTTGAAGGCGTGGGCCTGCGTCATGGCTTTTTCGGTGCCGTGCAGGCAGTCGAGAATGAGTTCGCCGAAAAAGCGGAAGCCGACCTGGCCGGCGGCGTTGATGTAGCGTTCACCGGCGTCGTCGACGAGGAAGACGTGGTCGCCGGTTTTCTCGCGGGCGACGTCGACGTATTTGCGCAACTCGATGTAGCCCTTCGTGCCGAGGATGACAGTGCGGCCATCGCCCCACGTGCTCAGGCCCGCGGGCGTGAACCAGTCCACGCGGATGTAGTTGGACGTGCCGTTGTCGCCGAGAAGTGATGCTTCGCCGAAGTCCTCGAACTCGGGCGTGTCGGCATTGGCGTAGTTGGCGACGGCGGCTTGCGTGATGGTGGCGTCGGCCGCGCCGGAGTAGGTGAGGAATTGCTCGAACTGGTGGCTGCCGATGTCGCACAGGATGCCGCCGTATTTGGCGCGTTCGTAGAACCACGCGGGGCGGCCGGATTTCGGGCCGATGCGATGCGGGCCGAGGCCGAGCACCTGAATCACGCGGCCGATGGCGCCGTCGCGCACGAGGTCGGTGGCGAGCATGGCGGATTCGACGTGGAGGCGTTCGCTGAAATAGACGGCGTATTTGCGGCCGGTGCGCGCGACGGTGGCTTGGGCGGCGTCGAGCTGGGCGAGGGTGGTGAAAGGGGTTTTGTCGGTGAAGTAGTCTTTGCCGGCCTCCATGACGCGGCAACCGATCGGGCCGCGGTCGCAGGGGATGGCGGCGGCGGCGACGAGTTTCACGTCGGGATCCGCGAGGATTTCGTCGAACGAACGCGCGACGCGGACGGAGGGAAATTTGGCGCGAAAGGCATCCACCTTGGCGGCGTCGGCATCGTAAACCCACTTGAGGGTGGCGCCGGCTTCGAGGAGGCCGTTGCACTGGCCGTAGATGTGGCCGTGTTCGAGGAACGCGGCGGCGATGGGGAACTCGCCCGGTTGCACGACTGGACGCGGTTTGCCTTGGGGGGCGTAATTCATGCCGTCGCTTTTCTGAGTCATGCGGAGAACGCTCGGCGGCGCGGCGGCGGGGGCAAGCGTGTTTCGCGGCGAGGCGGGGAGGCGCGGAATTTTCTCCTCACGACGCGGCGGGATGGCTACGGCTGAGGTTGCTGTATGAGCCGCCCCACGATTCCCGCCGATTTGGATGAGTTGCTGTGTTCGCCCTTCATGCTGTCGGATCCGTTTCCGGCGTATCGCCGTTTGCGGCGGGAGGCGCCGGTGGCGTGGAGTGAGCGGTGGCAGGCGTGGGTGGTGTCGCGTTATGCGGAGGTGGGGCCGTCGTTGAAGGACAAGGAATCGCTTTCGAACGAGAACCGGCAGGCGTTGCTGTTCGAAGGGCTGGCGCCGCAGGAGAAGGAGGATTTGAAAACGCTGCGGCACTACTTTGCGCAGAAGGATGTCATCGGCTCGGATCCGCCGGATCACACGCGCATGCGCGGGCTGGTGCAAAAGGCGTTCACGCCGAAAGTCATCGCGTCGCTGCAGCCACGCATCGAGCGATTGGCCGAGGAGCTGGTGGGCGCGGCGGCGGCGAAGGGCGAATTCGACTTCGTGCAGGAAGTGGCGCATCCGCTGCCGGTGGTGTTGATCGCAGAGCTGCTGGGCGCGCCGCCGGCGGACCGGGAGTTGTTCAAGACCTGGTCGGCGGACATTTTGGGTTTCCAGGGCTCCGGGCGCACGGAATACGCGACGGCGATGGTGTCGCAGCGCAGCCTGACGGCGTTGTTCAACTACATGACGGCGTTGATCGAGGCGCGGCGGAAGGAGCCGCGCGACGATCTGATCAGCGTGCTGGCGCTCGCGGAGGATCAAGGCCGGCGATTGAGCCGCGACGAGCTGCTCGCGACATGCAACACGATCCTCACGGCGGGGCACGAGACGACGACGAATCTCATGGGGAACCTCGTGCGCGAGCTGCTGCGGGCGCCCGGCGCGTGGGCGGCGGTGAAAGCGGAGGCAGGGAAAATCCCCGGCGCGATCGAGGAATCGTTGCGGTTGGATGCGCCGAAGCAGCGGAATTTCCGGCGCATCAAACGCACGCACGAGTTCGCGGGCGTGACGTTGCCGGAAGGGCAGATGATCTTCCAACTGATCGGCTCGGCGAACCGGGATGAGGGGGAGTTCGCGGACCCAGATCGCTTCGATCTCGAACGCGAGAATGCGGGCGACCACCTGAGTTTCGGGGCGGGCATACATTTTTGCCTCGGTGCGGGGCTGGCGCGCGCGGAGGCGGCGACGGTGGTCAAAGCCCTGATGCGCCACGCGCCGGACGCGCGGCTCGGCGAGCGCGGCTACACGTGGCAGGAGCGCATCCAGTTTCGCGGGCCGGGTGCTTTGTGGGTGCGGACGCGGTAAGCGCGTCCCGGCGGAGGCGGGCCTTGCTCCCCGCCGTCGGCGCGCGGGAGGATTACCGCAGATCAATTGATTGAACCAATGATGAAGTTTCTCGTTTCCGCCCTATGGTTTGGAACGCTCGGCGCGATCGGCGTGGCCGGGGCGACGACGACGGAGCGGCCGGCGACGTTTGCGTATGTGTTGCAGGCGGAGGGACTGGCGGCGACGAAGGCGGGGGCGGTGGCGCAGCTCGCAGCCTCCGGGCGCGACTGGCTGGTGCTCGATGCGATGTTTGGCGACGGTGTGCCGTGGGAGCGAGGCGACCTCGACGCGATGCGAAGCGCGCGGGAGGGGCGCAAGATCGTGGCGTATGTTTCCATCGGTGAGGCGGAAGACTATCGGCCTTACTGGCGCAAAGAGTGGGGCACGGGCGGACACTTGACGGGCGCGGCGCCGGAATGGCTCGAAGGAGAGAATCCCGAGTGGAAGGGAAATTATCGGGTGAAATACTGGCGCGCCGACTGGCAGCGCCTCGTGCTGGCCGTGATCGACGACGTGATGGCGCGGGGCTTTGACGGCGTGTATCTGGATATCGTGGATGGGTTCGAGACCTTCGAGGAGCGACCCGGCGGGCAGTTGATGAATCCGGAAACCAAGCAGAGCTATCGTCGCGACATGGTCGAATGGGTGAAAGTCATCGCTGCGCGGGCGCGGACGAGTCGGCCGGAGGCGCTGGTCATTCCGCAGAACGGCTCGCAGTTGGTCGCGCAGCCTGATTTTTTGGCGGTCATCAGCGGTATCGGTATCGAGGATTTGTTGACCGACGGGGATAAACTGCAGACGAAGGCGCACACCCGCGAAGTGGCCGGACACTTGGAGAAGATGCGCGCGGCGGGAAAGCCGGTGTTGCTGGTCGAATATCCGCGGCGCGCAGACCGGCGGGCGTGGGTGTGGCAGCAGGGTCGAGAACACGGCTGGGCGGTGCTGGTGACGGACCGGGAATTGCGGACGCTGGGGTGGGCTGGGAACGAGTGAGGGCGCGGGTTGGCGGGATGACGATCGGGTGGGTCGGCGTCAGGGGAGACGAGCGTGACGTGCCAGGCAGCTGCGCGGCGGAGCGCACGGGCGACCGGGATGGTGGAAACGGCGCGGGCGGAGGTTTTGCGAGCGAGGCGTTGCCATGCGGCGCTTGAAGTGCCTCGCTCCCGCGCATGCCCGCGCAAGCGAACGTCAAAGTGGAACTGCTCGCTCTCCTGGCCCGGAGGGATGTCGCCGGCATGCGCAAGTATTGCGAACCGTGGCTGCCGGCGGATTTGGCGCCGATCATCGCGGACCTGCATGTCGAGCAACTAGCGTTGCTGTTTCGCGCGACGTCGCGCGAGCTGGCGGTGGCGACATTTCCGTATCTCGACACGGAGGCGCAGCGGAAACTGCTGAAGACGTTGAGCCAGGAGCAGGTGGCGGCGTTGCTGAACGCGTTGCCGCCGGATGATCGCACGGCGTTTCTGGACGAACTGCCACTCGATGTGGCGATGCAGTTGCTGTCGTTGCTGTCGCCCGAAGAGCGGGCGGTGGCGACCTCGTTGCTGGCGTATCCGGAGAACAGCGTCGGCCGGATGATGACGCTCGATTACGTGGCGGTGAAGCCGGACTGGACGGTGGCGCAGGTGCTCGAGCACATCCGGCACTTCGGCTACGACCGGGAGACGTTGAACATGGTTTACGTGCTCGATGAGCACGGGCGGTTGATCGACGACGTGCGGGTGCGGCGCTTCCTGCTTTCGCCGCTGGAGCGGCCGGTGCGCGAGTTGATGGATGGCAACTACACGACGCTGTTTCCGACCGACGACCGGGAGACCGCGCTGGAGACGTTTCGCAAATTCGACCGGGTGGCGCTGCCGGTCTGCGACGAGCAGAAGAAGATCATCGGGATCGTGACGGTGGATGACATGCTCGACGTGGCGGAGGAGGAGGCGACGGAGGACATCCAGAAGTTGGGCGGCAGTGAGGCGCTCGACGAACCTTACACCACGATCGCGCTGTCGCGGATGATTCGGAAGCGGGCGAGCTGGCTGGTGGTGTTGTTTTTGGGCGAGATGATGACGGCGACGGCGATGGGATTTTTCGAAGAGGAGATCGCGAAGGCGGTGGTGCTGGCGTTGTTCGTGCCGCTGGTGATCAGCTCGGGCGGCAATGCGGGCTCGCAAGCGGCGACGCTGGTGATTCGCGCGCTGGCGTTGGGGGAATTCAAGTTGCGCGACTGGTGGTCGGTGATGCGCCGGGAACTGGTGGCGGGTGTGGCGCTCGGCCTGATCCTGGGCGTGATCGGATTTCTGCGGATCGCGATCTGGTCGGCGTTCTCGGGGATTTATGGTCCGCATTGGCCGTTGGTCGGAGCGACGGTGGGACTGGCGTTGGTGGGGATCGTGTTGTGGGGTTCGCTGGTGGGCTCGATGCTGCCGCTCGCGTTGAAACGCCTGGGCTTCGATCCGGCGACCTCGAGCGCGCCGTTTGTCGCCACGCTGGTCGACGTGACGGGGTTGATCATCTACTTCAGCGTGGCCTTGTTGATCCTGCGCGGGACGATGCTGTGAAGATGTCGCGTCACTTGACCACGCCAGCCGGCGTCGTAACGCTTCCTGCCATGAAATCCCTGCTCGGACTCACGCTGCTGGTGCTCGGTGCCTCGATCGCGGGAGCGCAGCCGGATCCGGGCCTGGCGGAGAACTCGCCGTTTTTGCCGCCGAATTCAGCCGCGGCCCCGACCGCGGAGGCGACGCCGCTGGAGTTGCGCGGGATCCTGACGATGGGGAGCAAATCGTCGTTCAATCTTTACGATCCGGCCACCAAGACGAGCGAGTGGGTCGGGCTGAACGAGCAGGGGCAAAAGTTTACGGTGACAAATTTCGACGCGGGCAATGATCGCGTGACGGTGAATTACCAAGGGCGCGTGCTGACGTTGACGCTGCAGCAGCCGAAGATCGTGGCGGCGCCGGTGGTGCAAGGTCCGCCGTCGCAGACGCCGACGCCCATGCCGGCGGCGGTGCTCAATCCCACATCGACGGACGAGGCGCGCCGCATGGAAGCGGTCGCGGCGGAGGTGCGGCGGCGCCGGGCGTTGCGCTTGCAAGCGGCGGCGGAGGCCTCGCGTCCGCCGGGGCAGCCCGGGGCGAACAATGGCGGGCGTCCGCCGCAGCCGCCGGCGCGGCAGTAAGACGCGGCAGGCCGGCGTGCGGCGGATTGACGCGGGCGGGCGGAGCGCAGCAGAGCCAGAGAGAATAGACGCGGTCGTGACCGCCCGTCCTGCGCTTTCGGCCGATCCCCGGGAGGAAAACGCCGCGGGCAGCGAATGTTGAGCGATGAGGTGCGGTGCCAAAGTTTGCGGCGACGTGTTAGTCCGGGACGACATACGCTTCGAACAGCACGGCGCCCGTCGAACCGTCCTTGCTTTCCAGATGCACGGTGTAGACGCCGGCGGCGAGATTATAGACCAAGGCAGCGTCGTGGCTTCCATTATTCAAGGCGAACGCGCCGGCCTGAAGGGCGGCGTCGGCGACGGAAACTTGCTGACTGCTGACCATGCCGCCCGGTGGCGGATCCCACGAGGTGGACCAATCGTCGCTGCCCGCCATCAGATTTCCGCCGGCGTCGAAAACGCGCAAACGAGGATTCTGGCAGACGGGCACGGCGCCGAGAAAACGCGCCAGTCCAGGACCGACACCGCGAAGCAAAATCGGCTGTGGGAGATCGCTTTTGAGCACAAGCCCGATGATAAGCCGTTCGTCGGGACGGGAGAGTGCGCCGCGGATGGAAAGATTGACGGCCTGGGCGGCTGGCGCGCCGTCCGGTGAGGCGAGCCCGTAAATTTCCGCCAAGGTTTCACCCTCGGTTTGATCTGTGATCGTGATGGTGTAGACGCCCGGCGGTATGGGCAACAACAGCGCACAATCGGCCGAACCAGCCGCGAACGGAAATGCGCCGGCTTCACTTGCACTCGTTGCGAGCCGGGTGATCTCGTTCGCGGCATTGTTGGACCAGCCGGTGTTGCTCGCGAGAAAGACATCCGGACTGTGGCGCAATGTGAGAGTAGGATGGAGCGACGGATTTGGCACGCCGTAGGCGGCGAGAGCCGGACCGGCGCCCCGCAGCAAAAAGGAGCCGCCGGTGGCGACAACGAATCCAGCGATGACCGCCCGATCACCTGAACCGCCGACGGCACGGGCGGACAAGTTGCTCAACCGCGCGGCGCGGGTGTAACTCGAATGCACCGCCACCAAGCTATCCTTGCCGCCACCTCTGCCGCCGAGGTTGACGCGGAGAACGCCTTCGGGGGTGAAGGAAATCAACGCATACTTGCTGGCCGAAGAGTAAAGCGGAACCTCGACCTGTTGCTCGAGGAGCGCGGGATTGAGGTCGACGGCGGGCGCCGCAACGCCGACGCCACGCCCAGAAAGCAGGCCGGCCAACGTGCCGTCAGGAAACAGGGCGGCGTCGATCTTTGCACTGTCGACGATCAGGCCTTCGCGGGTGCCGCGATACCAGCCTACGCGCGCTCCGCTCGGCAGACGGGCCGGCGCGAACGTGAGTGGACCCAACGGTTGGCCGCCCCACGAGGCGGCCACGCCCGTGGCGTCACAGTGCAGCGTGAGCGGAGTGGCCTCACTGGGATCAGAACTCCAGATGATTCCTGTATCCCACGGGAAAATGCCGGCGGGATCGAGCCGGTTGTGCTGGGTGATTTTCCATCCGGAGACGGAGAGGAAGCGCACCGTGCGGTCTGGGGTCAGTTCGAGAAGAAATTTGTCTCCCGAGCCAAGCGGCAGCGTGCCCGTGTAAAAACCCGGCTGAATTGGAGAAGGAGCAGTGACCGCAACCTTGATCGGAGGGCTGAGAATAGTGCCTTGGGCCGTCGTGGCCTGGAGACGATACTCACCTGCGTCCCCCGGAGTTGCGGCGGCGACGGCAAAGGAAAAATCCGCTGCGGCAGGAGCGACCTCGACGTCATCCTTGATCCAAGTGAGCGTGCCGCCCCCGTTGATATACGGAGCGGCAGCAAAGGAACCGGGGTAGCTTTCATACCATGTCACGGACGCGGGAGTCTCGATCGTAGAGGCGGCAAACTGCACGTCAGACGTTGGCGGCACGGTGGCGCGATTGCGTTGGGCGGCATCGCCGTTGGGTTGCGCCCAAGAATCCGCGGCCGGGGGCTGCCCGATATGATACGCACTTAAAGTGATGCCGCCATAGACGCGACCATCCGCGCCGAGCGTGAAAAACGTGCCGGGGGCCGGAGCGCGCCAGACGACAGTGTGAGCGGCGTTGCGCAAAGTGAGTTGAGCGCCGTCGGCGCAGACAACGCCGCCATCGGCCGTGAGCGCGAAGGCCGTTTCGGGCCAGCGCCGGAAGCCAAAACCGCGATAGGGTACCAAAAGCGTGCCGCGGTTGGTCGCTAGGAAGAGTTCGCCGGAAGCGGACACCAGGCCATAACTCGTCCACTCGTCACCTGCCTCGGAGCCCGGCACAATGACGGAGTACGCGGTGCCGATCCCGAAAGGCTCGGTCCAGCGAATCATTGATTCCCCGTCCTCGTCATTTAGCACGATGCTTTCGCCGCGAGGACCAAGACCCACCTGCCGTGTGACGCTGGCAGACTCGCCCCAACGAGTATGATCCGCAAACTCGTCCCGCCGTACCAAGTGGCCCGTGGGTTCAAGCACATGAACTTGTCCAGTAGATTGAACGATGCGGATCAGCCCGTCGTGGTCGACAATCGCAAGAGGCGACCAAGTGGGAGGGTTGGTATCTGACTCTCCAAGGCCTGCATTACCGGTGGAAGACGGCCAAAGCAGCGAGCCGTCCAACCGGAATGCATATCGGGAGCTAGACGTCAGAACAATGAGCAGATCGTCCGCCAAGCTCAGACAGCAAGGGCTGCTGGAAAAAGGCATCGCCCGGGACCAGCGTAGTGACCCAGTGGGAGAATAAGAACGCAGCTCCGTGGGGGTAGTGACGTAGACGTTGCCGTCCTCGTCGACCGGCAACCGTTGGGGACGGTTTGGCGCCACGATCCCGGCCCGCCACAGTTCGTTGCCATCGGAAGAAACCGCCACCAACGAATTGGCACTTCGGGCGAGGATGATACCGTCGGGCGTGATCGAAGGGGCAGTGACCAACACCAGATCGGAGGTCCAAAGGCAGGTGCCAGGCTCCGCCGAGGTCTGCGCGAAAGCGGAAGTCGTCAGGATACAAACGAGCAGTGCCTCGTACAGACGCATCAAGCACGCCTAGTTTGCGCACTACCAGCGCGCGAGGAGATTTCTCCGTGAGATCGGGCAAACAGCGTGCGTGGTCACGTTTCCTGCGCGGCCTCGGCGAGGAGTGGGTTTTCAGTCGAGCGATCAACCTCGCGCCGCGGCAGCGGCGGCAGCCGGGCGCGCACGACGGGGAGCCCCGCCGCAGCCGCCGGCGCGGCAGTAAGACGCGGCAGGCCGGCGTGCGGCGGATTGACGCGGGCGGGCGGAGCGGCAGTTTGCCGGCGTGACGACCCACCGCCCCGCGTCCCGCCATCGGCTGATTGTGCAGCGCGACGGGTTTTTGCGCCACGGCCAGCCGTTTCAATTTCGCTCGGGTGAGCTGCATTTCTCGCGCGTGCCCCGGCCGTATTGGCGTCATCGGTTGAGGATGATGCGGGCCATGGGGCTCAACAGCGTGAGTCCCTACCTGTTTTGGGCGGTGCATGAGCCGCAGCCGGGACGTTTCAATTTCCGCGGCGAGGCGGATATGGCGGCGTTTGTGCGGCTGGCGGCGCAGGAAGGGATGAACGTGATCCTGCGGCCGGGGCCGTATGTGTGCGCGGAGTGGGATTTCGGCGGGCTGCCGCCGTGGCTGCTGGCGACGCCGGACATTCGCGTGCGCTGCAGCGACGAGCGTTATCTCACGGCGATGCGCCGCTGGTTGCGGCGGATGGGCCGGGAGCTGGCGCCGCTGCAAAGCACGCGCGGCGGCCCGATCATCCTCGTGCAAGTGGAGAACGAATACGGCAGCTACGGCGACGACGGCGCTTATCTGGCGAGCGTGCGCGAGGCGTTGACGGAGGTGGGGTTCGACGTGCCGTTCTTCACCTGCGACGGGCCGGACGCCGTGGCGCGCGGAGCGGTGGCGGGCGCTTTTCCGGTGGCGAATTTTCCGCTGGATCCAGCGGATGCGTTCGCGAAGTTGCGGGCGTTTTCGCCGGCGACGCCGCTGGCGTGCGGCGAGTTTTACCCGGGGACGTTCGACCATTGGGGCGAGTCGCACAATCGCGTGCCCATCTCCCGCTCGACGGAGGTGGTGGGCTGGATGCTGGAGCGCAAGGTGTCGTTCAGCCTCTACATGGCGCACGGCGGGACGTCGTTTGGCTTTTCGGCGGGAGCCAACACGGGGCCGGCGGGCGAATATCAGGCGACGGTCACGAGCTACGACTACGATTCGCCGATCGACGAAGGCGGCGGCCCGACGGAGAAATACCGGGCTTTGCGCGCGTTGATCCAAGCGCACACGCCGGAGCGCCTGCCGCCCGTGCCGGGGCCGGTGGCACCGGCGATCGCGGTGCGGCGCTTCGCGTTGACGGAATCCGCGGCGTTGCTGGAGCACCTCCCGCGGCCGGTGCGCGATCCGCAGCCGCGGCCGATGGAGGCGTATGGGCAGGCGCACGGGTTGATTTTATATCGTTCGCGACTGGCGGCCGGTGCGGCCGGCCGGCTGACGGTGCGGGAGGTGCATGATTACGGGCACGTCTATCTCGATGGCCGGCGGGTGGCGGTGCTTGACCGGCGGCTGGGGCAGAACGCGGTGGACGTGGCGGCGCGGCCGGCGGCGGTGCAGTTGGACATTCTGGTGGAAGCGATGGGGCGCGTGAACTACGGACCGCACATTTTGGATCGAAAGGGGATCACGCAGTGGGTGGAGTTTCCGGTGCCTTACCCGGCGGGCGTGGTGATGAACTGGGAGGTGTTCAACCTACCCCTGGATCGCACGCAGTGGCGGCGGTTGAAGTGGCGGGCGGGGCAGGTGGCGGGCCCGGCGTTTCACCGCGGGAGCTTCACGCTGCGCACGACCGGCGACACCTATCTCGACCTGCGCGGCTGGAGCAAAGGCTACGTGTGGATCAACGGGCACAACCTCGGCCGCTTCTGGCGCATCGGCCCGCAGCAGACCCTGTATGTGCCGGGCTGTTGGTTAAAACGCGGGCGCAACGAAGTGATCGTGCTCGATCTGGAGCGCGAAAAACGCGGGTCGGTGGCCGGGCGGCGGACGCCGGTGCTCGGTGAGAACGAACGAGGCGAGGCGTGCGAGCAGTGGCACCCCTGAGCTGCCACGGGCTTACAATTTCTCGAAGCGAACGTTCGTTTCCAACACTTCGCCTTCGCGGATGAGGCGCAGCATGACATCCTGGCCGGCGAGCTGGGCCTCGGCTTCGAAGAGCGTTTCCGCGGAAACGAGATGGATATCGCCCGCGGTGATCAGCACATCGCCGGGCTGGAGGCCGGCGCGGGCGGCCGAGGTGTTGTCGATCACAGCGACCACCTTTACGCCGGCGGTGCGTTGCAGGTTGTAGCGATCGTCGCTCGAGAGATCGTCCACGTGTACGCCGAGGACGAGCCGGTCGACCTTGCGCAGGAAGGCGGCGGAAAAACGATACTTGTGGCGGACGATCGGGATGGGCACGCCGGTGAACGCGACGACGGCCATCGTGTGTTCCTCGCCCATGTATTCGTTGTTGGCGAGGACGACGTCGGCACCGGCGGCGCGGGCCTGCGTCTGGAGCCACGAATCGGGCACCACCTCAGCGGTGAAGAAGCGCGTGCTGCCGACTTGGAAATAGCCTTGGCGGAGATAGCGGTTCGTTTCCGGCACGAGGTCAGGAACGGTGTGCACCTCGACGGCGGCCGCCGCGGGCGCGAGGCGAACGACGGAGCGCATCTGCCAGAGATCGGGATCGGGGCGAAACAGCGGGCTGAGTTCGCCGGCGATCTGACAGCCGCTGAACAAAGCCAGGGGAAGAAGGAGGAGTCCGAAGCGGCGGCAAATCATGAGGTAATCGGCACTGCGATAGTTGGTGCGCGAGGGCGATGGCCAGCCATTTCGCGCCGGCTGGCGAGGAAGTTCGGGCGGATCACTGCGCGGCTTCGGCGAGAAGGGCGGAGTCGGTGATGCGATCGCCCTCGTGCATCGGCAAGGCCGGGACGTAAACGTAACCGGGTTCCGTGCGCTGGCGGCGGAGGATCGGCAGGAGAACCTGCCATGTCGCCCACAGGCCGTGCGGCGCGGGCGGGAGGTCGTGGGCGATGGCGGCGCGCAGACGCGGCAGGTTATAAAAGGGGACGGCGGGGAACATGTGGTGCTCCACGTGATATTGCATGTTCCAGTAGCAAAAGGCGGGGAGCCAGCCGCAGGTGTAGGTGCGGGTGTTGAGGCGGAAATCGGCGACGTCGGAGGAGAGGCCGACATGTTGCGCAGCGCCGCAGAGCGTCACAAACCAGCCGCAGTATTGGCACCCGAAGGTGATGACAACGATGAGAAACCAGTGGCCGGTGGCGATGAAGATCGCGGCGAGGGCGAGATGGCCAAGGAGGACAGTGCGAGCCCACGTGCGGAGTTCGCGGCGCAGGGCGGGATTTGCGGCGGGCACGACCCGCTGGAGCCACCAGGCTTTGAAAAACCCGTCGTGCGAGAGATCGCCGCACGCGGCGGCGATCCAGAAGCGCAGGAGTTTGAGCAGGCCGGTCGGGCTGAAGGTGAGCGCGGTGAGGACGAATTTCACGCCGTGCCAGTCCAGGCCCTGCGGGAGGACGACCTCGCCGTCGTGGTCGTGGTGCACAGTGGCCTGGTGGTGGCGAATGTGGCTGGCGCGATAGCCGATGGGGTCGAACCAGGCGAGGAACGCGTAGATTTTCAGGAAGAACGTGTTGAGCGATTGGGTCGCGAACGGCGTCTTGTGGCACAGCTCGTGGCAGGCGATGCCGCCGAAAAAACTGGCGAAGGTGCCGTGCACAAACAGCGCGAGCAGCAGGAGCGGCAGCGCCCACGGCCACGTGGTGACGTGGACCTGGCGAAACGCGAGGCAGGCGAGCGTGGCGGTGACGGCGTAGAGGGCGAGCTGCGGGAGAACTTGCGCAAACGCGCGGGCGTCGCTCTTACGCATGAGGTCGCTCATCACGGCGCGGTCGACCTTCGTGCGATACCAGTTGATCTTGAGTGGCTCGGTCATGGGGTGGACGTCAGGTGGCAGGGAGGCAGGCCGCGGAGAGGGGGATGCGGCGATGACTAATGGGAGCGCGGACCGCCGGGCCGCAAGAATTGTCGGATGGTTTTGGGGCGCCGATGGGCGGTGGCGCGATGCCGCGGCGAGAGCCCGGGGACGGAACCGTGGGCGGCGGGCGCCGGCGGGAGGGGAGGCGACGTTTGGCTCGCGGCGCGATCGGCGGGTGGCAGAGTGCGCGCGCCCTTTCACCCATGCGACTTATTCCCCTGAACAGCGCGGAAGCGGTTTTCGAACCGTTCTTCGATGAGAATCTGAGTGAGATCAACGAATGGAAAGTCGATGCGCCGGGTGCGCTCGGGTTGAGCCTCAAGCCGGGCTGGGCGTTTGTCACGTATCAGTGGGAGCAGGCGGCGGCGGACGGCCTCGTGCTGCGCATGCGGCGCGATTACGCGGCGTTCGATTGCGCGGACTACGATCGCCTCGTCGTGACGATCAACGCGCCGGAGGAAAGCGTGGTGACGATCGCGGCGGAAACCGACGCGGGGCCGCGGCGGATGACGGGCGAACCGGTCGGCGCGACGCGGCGCGAGGAAGAGCTGCCGCTCGAGGGGGCGACGCGCATCGACTCGCTCACGGTGGAAGTGCGCAATCCGCATCCGGGTGCGGGCTCCGGCTGGCTGTTGTGGTTCGGCCTGCAAAGCTCGACGCGGCTGCCGGCGCATCTGGCGCAGTGGACGGGTTACGACGAACGCTGGGAAAAGTATCTCCAGCCGGCGGAGTTTGAGCCGACGTTTACGCCGAGCTACGGACTGCTGATCGACGCGGAGGAACTGGCGGCGGTGCGGGCGGGTTTTGCGCAGTCGCCGGTGACGCGCGAGTTGCGCGAAGGCGCGGAGACAGCGCGCGCGGTGCGGCCCGAAAGTCTCATCGGCGAGAACATGCCGTATTGGAGCACCAACATGCTGCGGCGGGCGCGCGACAGCCACAAACTGCTCTCGTTGCACGGACCGATCGCGGCGCAGGCGGGGCTGCTCTGGCGGGACAAGGCGCTCTGCCGGCTGGCGGCGCGGTTTGCGCTGAGCATCGCGCATTGCGGACATTGGGAGGACGTGTTCTTCGCGCACACGCCGGGTTGCACGTGGGAGCAGCGCGGGTTCATCGCCGCGGTGGCGACGTGGGATTGCGCGCTGATTTTGGATTTGTGCGGCGAGTGGTTCACGCCGTTGGGGCGCGAACTGGTGTTGCGCCGGATCGCGACGGAGGCGCACGGGCGAATGTGCCACGCGTCGTGGTGGTGGGAGTATATGTATCACGGCAACCAGCTCGCGTGGATATCGCCGGCGCGGCTTTACGGGCTGCTGGAACTCGAGCGGCACATGCCGGCGCGGCTGGGGCCTTATCCGCCGCCGGAACGCTCGCGCGTGGCGGCGCACACGGAGGCGGCGTGGGCGGATCTGCAGGACAACCTGGCGAAGGCGCTGCTGCCGGACGGCGGGTATCTGGAGGGCGTATCGTATTTCACTTACACGGCGCGGCAGGCGTTTTTATGCGCGACGCTGTATGGGCGGGCGCGCGGCGTGAATCCGCGCGATCTGATTCCGGCGGCGCTGCTGCGGACGGATCGGCTGGCGGAAATGCTGCTCTCGACCGATCGCGAGCAGGACATGCTGCTGACGGGCGACGCGATGTTTCCGATCAGCGAAGGGCTCGCGTTTCTCGCCTGGTTGATGCCGCAATCGCATTGGGTGACGATTTACCGGCGGTCGCTGCAGCGCGCGGGGTCGGCGCCATTGCTGCTGCCGTTGCGGCTGGAGGCGGAGATCCCCGCGGAGGGGCCGCCGCTGCGGGCGTTTTGCGAGATGCCGGACACGGGCATGATGTGCTCGGTGCGGCGGCACGCCGGCGAACTGGTGAAGTTGTTTATCATGGGCAACAAGTCCGGCGGGGATCACCAGCACGAGGACAAGGGCAGTTTCGTGCTCGAATTTGCGGGGGAGAGTTTCGCGATGGATTTCGGCGTGCTCGACTACGCGAACCCGGTGACCGATCTGCTGAAGCACGCGCAACGGCACACGATGCTCGCGCCGTGGAGCGACGACGAGCGGCCGCGGCCGGCGAATCCGATTTATGCGGACATCAAGCCGCAGGGCACGGGCGACGCGGAGCGGTTTCACGCGAGCGCGGAGCTGGCGGCGGGCTGGGAAGGCTGGTTCAAACGCTGGCGGCGCACGTGGGATTCGCCGCAGCCGACGCGTTTTGTCATCACCGACGAATGGGAGGTCGAGCGCGGGGAAGGCGTGATCTTCTACTGGACGACGCCGCTGCCGATACGGCGCGAGGGCGACTGCGTGATCATCGAAGGCGAGCGGGCGCGTGCGGTGGTGCGGGTGCCGGCGGGCGTCGACGCGGTAATCGAACTGCTGCCGTTGCAGGATCCGCGGCGCACGAGCGTCGAGACTGTTTACCACGGGGCGAGCAACCGCCGGCAGTCGACGATCGCGGTCGAGCCGGGGCACGGGAGTTTGTTTGGCTGGCGGCACGCGGCGACGCAGCCGCGGTTGAGTCTGCGGCAGCGCGGTCGGGCGGGGACGTTGCGCGTCGAAGTGGAGTTGGCGCTGAAGTGAGCCTGATCGAGCCCGATTGAGTCTCCCGCCGAACGGGTGGCGGATCGTCGATCGATAAAGTGCGGGGCGTTGGTCTGCGTTGCACAATATTCAAGGGGAGACCAACTTTCCGCCTCTCCCATGAAAACCCAACTGCAGATGCTGGGGGTGCTCGCGTTGCTGGGCGTCCTCGTTCTTCCGTGCCGGGGTCAAGTGGCGGCGCCTGCGTCGTTGCCGACTTGTTTGATTCAGTATGTGTCGAGCCAAACGCTGACCAACACCAGCAGTCGCCGTCTTACTCTATATAAAGCGGACAACACCTACGTGGAAATCAATGCCTATTCTTACGGTAATTCGATGTTCGCGGGTCCGTGGATATCCAGTGCGCTGCACCAAGGAACTTACACCTACACGGTCGATGCGTTGGATCCGACCCATGCGACGATCGCCTACGATGGGGGCGGGGCGAAAGATCAGTTGTATTTCGTCATCCCGACTTCCGGCAGGCAAACAACGCCGGTCACCACACCGGGAGATGATCGGGAGTTTACGCTTTATCCTGAGCAGAACACAGCCGGCGGCGCCAATGTCTCGAATCGCTGTGAATTGGCGGCAGGCGGGACGGCGATCACGGGTTTCGTGGTGCAAGGGGATGGCCCTCGCTGGGTGCTTTTGCGCGCCGCGGGGAGCACGCTCGCGCATCTCGGTGTGACGTCGGCCACGGTCGCGGGTCCGAGTTTTACGCTATACAATTCGCAACAAGCCGTGGCCGGCGTTTCCGCGGTGTGGAGCGCCGATCCCAATCTCGTGGCCGGCTACGAAACGATATTTGCGTTGGTGGGAGCCTTCCCTTTCAGCAGCGGATCGGATGAGGGCGTGTTGCTGGTGGCGCTGGATCCCGGCGTTTATACCGCGGTGTTCAAAGGGCAGAGTGCGGGGCAGATCCTCTGCGAAGCGTATATTTTGCCGTTTTGAGCAGAGCGGAGCGCGGGACGGGGAAGGGGAATTGACACCGGCGCGACTCAGCGCGCCAAGGCGGGGCCGGGCACGTAGGGCAACTGGGCGATCGAGGTGACGGCGAGGTTGTCCGTGGAGCCCTGCCAGAGCGCGATGTGGTCGTCGGCTTTGAGAAAGACGGGGCGGCCGGGCATCGCGTAATCGGCGGGGGCGTGCCAGCCGCCGTCCACCCAGTCGGGGAGGTTGGGGCCGAAGCGCACGCGGTCTTTGCGGCCGACGAGGTCGAAGACGTTTTGCCAGAGGTAATCGCCGATCGCCCAGTGCGGGCCGCGTTCGAGCCAGAGACATTGATCGCCGAGGAGCACGGCGATGCGGTCGTCGGGCGTGAAAAAGCGGTCCCAGAAATCCGCGGCGACGCCGTGGCGGTGGACGAGGTGGCGGAAGTCGTGGCTTTGCCAGCCGGTGCTCGGCGCGACGTCCACTTCGCTTTGCCAATCGGTGCTGGAAACGAGAAAGCCGCGCGGGTGTTGATAGCCGGCGTAGGTGCGATCGCAGGCGGTGAGAAACGCTTCGAGCTCGGCGTCGGGGTGGAGGCGCACGTAGCGCTGGATGCCTTCGAGCGAATCGCCCATGCCGGCGATGAGCATCGGGCCGCGGTTGAGCTGCCAGCGGCCGTTGACTTTATACCACATGCGATGGCAGCGGGTGAAGCCGCGGGCATCGAGCCAATGTGAGCGGGCGACGTGCCGGCAGAGGCGGCCGGCTTCCTCGATGTAGCGTTCCTCGCCGTAGATTTCGGCGGCGAGGAGGAGCGGGCAAATCATGAGCCCGTAATACTCGGAGGGTTCGAGGAGATCGGGCAGGCCGAGCACGCGCAAGGTGCCGGCGCTGTCGGCATCGGGCATGCCGCGGAGATGAAACCGCGCGAGCATGAACTCAATGTCTTCGCGGGTGGAATCATACCAGCGGCGGTCGTCGAACGCGCGGAAGAAAAGGAGTTTTCCCCAGATGCGCGCGTAGTCCTGGTTGGCCACGCTGGTTTCGTCGGGCCGGCCGTGGCGACCGTAAGGGAGGCAACCGGTCTCCATGTTGCGGAGAATGGCGGCGCGGATCGCGTCGAGGCGGGCGGGCGGCAGCCAGTCGCGCGCGTGGAGGGCGGTGAGGCCGAGCGAGAGATTGGGGACGGCGTTATGAATGAGGCCCTTTTTGCAGATCTCGCCGGCGTTGAAACCGATGTGGTCGTATTGGCCGTCGGGGAGAAACGACGAGGTTTGGAAATCCACGAGGCGGCCGATGAGCTCGCGGGCGCGGGGATCGGGGCGTTGCGCGTGCGCCTCGGCGAGGCCGGCGATAAAGGGCGAGGCCCACGTCGTGTGGCCGGCGGTGAAGTCGGCCCAGCGGTAGGGATTGCAACCCCAGACGGGGTGATTGTGAAAACCGTGGATGGCGCCAGACGGTTGCACCCAGGAGTGCAGCCAGTTGCCGAGCGCGGCGAGGTCGGGTTGGGGCATGGGAAAGAGAGGAGAGCCCGCTGCTATTGCAGCGAACGCGCGGCGCGTCACCCGAAAAACGGCGACGTGTGGCGCGCGAGGGGCACGGCGGAAAAATTTGCGTTGGCGCGGGGGTTGTTTGTGTTGGGAGCTCGTGACGGTCACCGATGATGCCTCCTCCGCGCCCGCCGTCGAAGTGCGCGGACTCGTGAAACGCTACGATAAAGTCGAGGCGCTGCGGGGCATCGATCTCACGGTGCAACGCGGGGAACGGTTCGCGCTGCTCGGGCCGAACGGGGCGGGCAAGACGACGTTGTTTTCGATACTGGCGACGTTGCGGGCGCCGACGGAGGGAGGGGCGCGCGTGCTGGGGCTCGATGTGGTGGCAGAGCGCGATGCGGTGCGGCGGGCGATGGGCATCGTGTTTCAGGAGCCGGCGATCGAGCAGCGGTTGTCGGGGCGCGATAATCTGCTGTTGATGGGATTGTTTTACGGACTCGGGTCGGCGGCGGCGAAGAAGCGCGCGGCGGACATTCTCGGAGAGCTGGGGCTGGCGGAGGCGGCGGACCGGCCGGCGAAAAATCTTTCGGGCGGGCAGCGGCGGAAACTGGAACTGGCGCGGGCGTTGGTGACGGATCCGAAGATCCTGTTTCTCGACGAGGCGACGCTGGGGCTCGACGTGGATGCGCGGCGGGGGTTTTGGGCGCAGGTGAGCGCGCTGGCGGCGGCGGGGCGCACGGTGTTTTTCACGACGCACTACATGGAGGAGGCGGAAGTGGCGGACAGGATCGCGTTGATCGACGCGGGGCGGATCGTGGCGCTGGATACGCCGCGGGCATTGAAGGCGCGCATTGGCGGCGGGGTGATCCGGCTGAAGACGGATGACGATGGCCGGGCGCGCGCGTGGATGACAGAACAAGGACTCACGCCGGAGCCGGGCGGCGACGAGCTCATGCTCGTGCACGCGGATCCGGCAGGGACGCTGCCCGATCTGCTGCGGCATCTGCCGGTGAAGGTGTTGCGCGTGGAAATCCACGAGCCGAGTTTGGAGGATGTGTTTTTGAAGCTGACCGGCCGCGGCTTCGGTGCAGCGCCGCGTGCGGCGGAACGGGCTGGCGGGAAAGTGGCGGGACGGCGCGAAGTGAACGGAGGGGCGAGCGCATGATGCGGGGCATTTACGCGGTGGTCGTCCTCGACCTGAAGCGCTTCTGGCTCGACAAGACGCGGCTCGTAACGGGGCTGCTGCAGCCGTTGCTCTACTTGTTCGTGCTGGGCGCGGGGTTGGGGTCCAGCTCGCAACTCGGCGCCAAATATCAGGGTTTCATTTTTCCGGGCGTGCTGGGGCTTTCGATGCTGTTCACGGCGACGTTTGCGGCGATCTCGATCGTGTTCGACCGGCAGATCGGGTTTTTCAAAGCGGTGTTGGTGGCGCCGGTGCCACGGCCGGCGATCGCGTTGGGCAAGATCGTGGCGGGCGGGATTCAGGCGGCGGTGCAGGGGCTGATCGTGCTGCCGTTTGCGCCGCTGGCGGGCGCGCCGTTGGGCGTGTGGTCGGTCGTGGAACTGCTCGGCGCAATGGCGCTGGCGTCGCTGACGTTCTCCGCGATCGGGGTGGCGTTCGCGTCGCGGTTCACGTCGGTGACGGTGTTTCCGATCGTGAGCAACGCGGTGTTGCTGCCGATGTTCTTTTTGTCGGGCGCGCTCTATCCGCTGACGTCGGCGCCGACGTGGATGCAGGTCGCGGCGCATGCGGATCCGGTGGCGTATGCGGTGGACCTGATGCGCGGGGCGCTGCTGGGCGAGTTTTTCTTTTCGCCGTGGCTGTCGGTCGCGGTGCTCGCGGGCGTGATTGCGGCGCTGACGGGCTCGGCGGTGAAGGTGTTCAACCGCGGCGAGGACGATTCGAGCCTCGGGGCGTCGCGCTTCAACTGGAAGCGTTGACGCGGGCGCTCAGTAGCGCAGGGCGATCTTGGCGTAAACGGTGCGCTGCAGCTCAACCCGCATTGGATCGGTGATGCCGAACTCGGGATGCTGGTCGTGCAGGAGATTCCGCCCGACAAGCGACAACTCGCAACTGGGCGTGAAGGCCCACGCGAGCCGCAGGTCGAGTTCCGTGTAAGCGGGGACGGTATCGGGGCGCGGGCCGTTGTGGCTTTGCAGCGTGTCGACCCAGCGGAGCTGGCCGTCGAGCGTGAGGGCGTGGGGCAAATCCATGGACGAACGCAGCGAAGCCTGATGGGCGGGGTCGGAGGTCTCGTTGCGGGCGACGTTGAAATCGAAGCCGCCATCGCTCACGCGGAGATGCTCCCGCAATAAATTATACCCGGCGGTGAGGCGCCACCACGACGCCGCCTGGCCGGTGGCGGTCAACTCGAGGCCGTAGGTGTGGCCTTCCAAATCGTTGGCGAAGTAGAGTGGGAGGAACGTGGACGCGGTGACATTGGCGCTCCGAATATCATCGTAGCGATTATAGAAGAGGGCGAGGGATGCGAAGATGCGTTCGTTAAATTGGGTGCGGTAACCGGCTTCGTAGGCGACCAGGTTCTCGGATTGAAAATTGTCGCTGCCCCGCAGCACGCTGCCGGAGGCGGGTTGCCGAAGGTCGCGGTCGATGCGGGAGGGGGTGCGCACGCTGCGCGAAACGGCGGCCCAGAGGAGGTTGTCGGGGGCGGGTTTCCACTGGAAGCGGAGCGTGGGCTCGAGTTCGAAGCCGGAATAGTCGGTGTGCTCGACCTTGGTGCCGACGGTGACGGAGACGCGCGGGGAGAGCGCGATTTCGTCCTGCGCGAACGCGCTGAAGAGATCCTGAATGAGGTTGGCGGGCGCGAAGGCGAGTCCGGGGGCCGCAATGCTCGCGTCTTGCATATGGCGGTAGCCGAGGCCCCAGACGATGTGATGAGTTTCCGCCAGCTTGAAGTCGTGCTGAAAATCGAGGTCGGAGGTATCGAGATCGTCGGAGAAAAAGCCCGTCGGCGCGAACGGGCTGAAGACCGGCTGGCGGAAATGCGTGTGATCGAAATAGGCCTGGAGCTGCATCGTGGAGCCGTTGCTCAAGGTGCGGGACCAGCGACCGAGGACGTTTCCGCCGTTTATTTCAGAGGCGCGACCGGTGACGAAGCCCTCCGTCCCGGTGTAGAGATCGCCTTGGAACGTCACGTGCGCATCGTTGCCGGGATCGGCGTCGATGCGAAAGCCGGCCTGCGTGTGCTCCCACCCATCGGGCACCGTGGTGCCGTTGGCGAAAATGTCGCCTTCGCGATCGGTGTATTTGGCGTAGACGCGATAGGACGTGGTGGGCGACCACGTGCCGCCGTAGCGCACGGCGGCGCCTTGTCCGAAGCGCCAGCCGGTGAGGGCCTCAAGGTAGAGGCCTTGGGTTTCGGCGGCGGATTTGGTGGTGATGTTGATGACGCCATTGACGGCGTTGGAGCCCCACAGCGTGCCGCCCGGGCCGCTGACGACCTCGATGCGATCGACGTCTTCGAGCAACGTGTCCTGGGCATCCCACCGGACGCCGGCGAAGAGCGGCGTGTAAACGGCGCGCCCGTCGATGAGCACGAGCAGCTTGTTGGACAAATCGGTATTGAAGCCGCGGGCGCTGATGCCCCAGTCGTGCGCGTTTTTCTGCGCCACGTTGAGGTTGGAGGCGAGCCGCAGCGCCTCGGGAATTGTGGTGGCCGCCGAGTGGCGGATTTCGTCGCCGGTGAGGACTTGGACGGCGGAAGAGGCTTCGGTGAGTTTCTCGGGATAGCGCGAGACGGACGTGACCTCGACATCCATCAACTGCTCAAGCGTCAGCGACTTGAGCGTGCGCACGTTGAGGTTGGCGATGAGCTGGGGGACTTCGGCGGAGGCGTGAGGCGAAAGCCCGAGCCACACGCCACCGGCGAGCAATGCGAGGAAGCATTGGCGCAAGGCGGAGGGAGACGCGCGCATAGTAATTAGAGGAAGTGGAGAGGGCCGAATGGGGTCAACTCATTCGGCCGGTTGCTGGGACAATCTCGTAGAGGATAGGAACGAGCCGAGGGGGCCAGTTAATAACTCTCCCGCGCTTTCCGGTCGCACGCATGGGGAAACCCCCTATGCCGGCGCGCGGTGGCGGGACATTGCAACGAGGGGTTGACACTCCGGGTGTCGTCGGGCACTTCCGTCACCTCTTAACCACTTGGATTCATGAAACCCACCTTCCGTCCGCACCGCAAGAAACGCGCCCGCAAGATCGGCTATCGCGCCCGCATGGCGACCAAATCTGGTCGTAAAGTCATCAAGGCCCGCCGCTTAAAAGGCCGCAAGCGCCTGACGGTTGTCTGAGTTTCGCGTCCGCCCGGAGCCGCGCGTCATGCGCTTTCGCCCTGAGCAGCACTTGCGGCGCCAGAGCGATTTTCGCGCGGTGCGCGAGCAGGGCCGACGATTCGACGGCGGTGCTTTCACCGTATGGTGGCGCCGACGTGAGACGGATGAGACGGGGCCTGCGCGCATCGGATTCGTGGCCTCCCGCGCCGCGGTGGGCAACGCCGTGCAACGCGCCCGCGCGAAGCGGCGGTTGCGCGAGATGGCGCGGCGGCATCAGTCGCTGGTGCCGGCGGGATACGACCTCATGATCATCGCCCGCCGGAGCGCGACTACGGTGCCGTGGAATGAGATGGAACAACGATTCGCGGCCGCGTGCCGCAAAACCTTTCCGCATGCCTGAGCGTTCTCCTACCCTGACCGCGCTGATCGCCGGCCTCCCGGCTCGCGGGCTGCTGGCGCTGGTGCGCGGCTATCAGGTGCTGCTTTCGCCGGTGCTGCCGGCGCTGTTCGGGCCAGCGTGCGGGTGCCGATTCCACCCGACGTGCTCGCATTACGCGGCCACCGCCGTGGCGACGCATGGAGCGCTGCGTGGTTCCTGGCTGGCGGTGAGGCGGCTGGTGCGTTGCACGCCGCTGAGCGCCGGCGGACTGGACCCCGTGCCTCCGGCGCGGGCGCCGCGTTGGAACTGCTCGCGCGTGCCCGCGGCGTAACGGACCGCAATCGACTTTCGCAATGGATAAAAAGAACACCTTCGTTGGCGTGCTGCTGCTCGCGGCCGCGTGCATCAGCCTTTATTTTGGTCCGAAACTTTTCCCGCCGCCGCCTACGCCCGCCGTCAACCCGGCCCACGTGGCCCCGGGCAGCCCGGCGGCGCCGGGCGGCACTACGGCGGCTGCACCGACGCCCGCGCACGAGCCGGAGAGCGTGATCACGCGCGGCCCCACGCCGAACCCGAGCAACGCGACGTTTGCGACCCTCGCGGAAGACAGCGTGGATGCGCATGTCACCGTGCTGCAAAACGATTTCGTGGAAGTGCTGTTAACGGACTTCGGCGGCGCGATCCGCGCGGTGGCGATGAAGAAATATCCGGCGCAGTTGAACGATCCGCAGCCGTTTGTATTCAACGCGCAGCATACCGATCCGATGCTGGCGTTGGTGGACTTTCCCGGCCTCGACCGGCGCACGCGTTTCCAGCTCGTGTCAGCGACGGACCGCGAGGTCGTCTATCAGGCGCAAATCGACGGGCAACTGGAGGTGACGCGCCGCTACACGCTGCCGGCGGCGGCGGCACCGGGAGTCGATCCGTATCAACTGCGGCACGTGACAACGTTTCGTAATCTCGCCGACAAGAACGCGGGTCCCATGCGCGTGGCGATGAGCGTCGGCACGGCGGGTCTGGTGAGCGAACACGACTACGGCACCGAACTTGTGACCGGCTATTCGACGGGCAAGGACCACGGCTTCGTGGAGCGGAGCAAACTCCAAGGCGGCGGGTTGCTGAGCAAAGTGGGCATCGGTTCATCGGAGCCGCTGCCCTACATCACCACGGGCGGGCCGTTGCTGTGGAGCTCGGTGCAGGACCAATTTTTCGTCTCCATCCTCACGCCGGACAAGCCGGCGGTGGATATGATCACGCGGCGCGTGGAATTGCCGGCGCTGCCCGGGCAGAGCCAGCCGAACACCGGCATCACGGCGAACGCGGATTTCGACGTGCCGGGGATCGCAGCGGGTGGCGAGACAACGCTCGGCCTGAATTTTTACGTCGGGCCGAAGGAATACAAACGGCTGGCCAACGCCGATGTGTTCAAGGCCGACCAGGATCACGTCATGCGCTTCGGCTTCTTCAGCTTTTTTGCGAAGACGCTGCTGACGATGATGACGTGGCTGCACGGCTTCTTCGCGGGCTCCAAGTATGCGTGGGGCATCGCGATCATCCTGACGACGCTGCTGTTGAAGGGGATTTTCCTGCCGCTCACGCTGGCGGCCTCGAAGTCGGCCAAGCGCATGCAGAAGGTGCAGCCGGAGATGAAGGCGTTGCGGGAAAAGTTTAAGGACAACCCGCAAAAGATGCAGGCGGCGACGATGGAGCTGTTCAAGAAACACCGCGTGAACCCGATGGGCGGGTGTCTGCCGATGTTGATCACGCTGCCGTTCTTCTGGGGCTTCTTCACGATGCTGCGTTCGGCGTCGGAGTTGCGCTTCCAGCCGTTTCTCTGGGCGCACGACTTGTCGGCCCCGGATACCATTGCGCATGTGTTGGGTCTGCCGATCAACATCCTGCCGATCCTCATGGGCGCCACGATGGTGGTGCAGATGCGGCTGACGCCGCAGCCCACGGTGGACAACGCGCAGGCGAAGATCTTCAAGTTCATGCCGTATATGTTCGCGCTGTTTTGCTATAATTTCTCGTGCGCGCTGGCGTTGTATTCGACGGTCAACGGCATCTTCACGATCGGCCAGCAGCTCATCATCAATCGCATGAAAGACCCGGCGCCGGTTTCGCCCGCTTCGACCGCGGTGGCGACCGCCGGCCCGCTGTTGAAAAACGTGACCCCGAAAAAGAAGAAGAAGTAAACCTCTGCGCGGCCGCGCGACGTTGATTCCCTCATGGCTGGCCATAGCAAATGGACTAAAGTCAAACGGCTGAAGGCCGTCACCGACGGGCGGCGCGGCAAGGTGTTCAGCCGTTTGTCGCGCGACATCACGCTCGCGGCGAAGGCGGGCGGCGGCGATCCGGCGATGAATCCGCGGCTGCGCACCTTGGTGTCGAAGGCGAAGGAGGCGAACATGCCGGTCGATAACGTCGATCGCGCGATCAAGAAAGGCACGGGCGAGTTGCCCGGCGTGGTGTATGAGGACGCCGTTTACGAAGGCTATGGGCCCGCGGGGGTGGCGCTGATGGTGAAGGTGACGACGGACAACAAGAACCGCGTGGCCTCGGATATCCGAAGCCTGTTCACGCGGTGCGGAGGCAATCTGGGCGGCACGAATTCGGTGGCGTTTCAGTTTCTGCACGCCGGGCAATTTTTAATCGCGAGCGAGTCGGCGACGGAGGACGCGTTGATGGAAATCGCGCTGGAGACCGGCGCGGACGACGTGATTGCGAGCGAGCAGGGTTTTGAAATCCGCTGCGATGTGCACCTGTTCGACAAGGTCGCGCAGGCGTTGGAGGAAAAGGACATCAAGACGGCGAGCGCCGAGATCGCCTACATCCCGACGGTGCACGTGCCGGTGACCGAGGTGGAGGTGGCGCGGACGTTATTGAAGCTGCACGACGCGCTGGATGAATACGACGACGTGCAGGCGGTCTATTCCAACGAGGAGATGAGCGATGAGATCGCCGCGGCGGCGCAAGGCTGAGCGGATTGGCGCCGGTCATAAGACAGGCGCTCCGCTTGCGTGCGACAAAGCGTTCGTGCTGCGTTAATTTTTCCGATGCCGGATCTCGATGACACGTTGACGACGGAGGCGCCCGCGCCTGCGCCCGCACCCGAAGCGGGCAGCGTGGGCATAGTCACGCCGGTCGATTTCGTGCACGAGCGCCCGTTTGTCTGCAAGAACGGGCAGGTGCTCCCGGGGTTCACGTTGCGCTACGAGACTTACGGCGAACTCAATGCCGAGCGCGACAACGCGATCGTGATCTGCCACGCGCTGAGCGGCGACCATCACTGCGCGGGGCGGCACGCGCCGGATGACCGCAAGCCAGGCTGGTGGGACAATCTCATCGGGCCGGGCAAGGCGGTGGATACGCGGCGGTTTTTTGTCGTGTGTGCCAACGTGCTCGGCGGTTGCGTGGGATCGACGGGGCCGACGTCGCTCGATCCGGCGACGGGGCGGCCTTACGGGATGTCGTTCCCGGCGGTCACGGTGCGCGACATGGTGCACGCGCAAAAACTCTTGCTCGATGCGCTGGGCGTGGCGGCGCTGCACGCGGTGATCGGCGGGTCGATGGGCGGGATGCAGGCGATGGTGTTTGCGATCGAGTTTCCGTCGTTTGTGCGGCGGGTGCTGGCGATGGCGACGACAGCGCGGGAGAGCGCGCAGGCGATCGCGTTCAACGAAGTGGGGCGGCAGGCGATCATGCAGGATCCGGGCTGGAATGGCGGCGATTATCCGAAAGGAGGCGGACCGCGGGTGGGTCTCGCGATCGCGCGGATGATGGCGCACATCACGTATCTGTCGGATGCGAGCATGGACCGGAAATTCGGGCGGCGGCGCAAGAGCGGTGCGAGCGGCGAGAGCTATACGTTCGACGTGCAGTTCGAGGTGGAAAGCTATCTGCGGCATCAGGGGCAGAGCTTCATCAACCGGTTCGACGCGAACTCGTATCTCTACATCACGCGAGCGCTGGACCACTTCGATCTCGCGCAGGCGTATGGCTCGCTCGAGGCGGCGTTTGCGCCGGTGAACGCGCGATTTCTGGTCGTGGGTTTCACGAGCGACTGGCTGTTTCCGCCGGACCAGAACCGCGCGATCGCGCTGGCGTTGCTGCGGGCGGGGAAGGCGGCAAGCTATGCCGAGCTGTCGACGGATCTGGGCCACGACTCGTTTCTCCTCGAGTCGGAGGAACTGTATGCGCTGGTGCGCGCGTTTCTCGAACGCGAGGAGCCGCGGGTGTTTGATTTTTCCATCTGACCATGACGGCCCTCGTAGAAAAACGCACGGTCGACATGCAGATCATCGGGGAGTGGGTGGAACCGCGCTCAAAGGTCCTGGATCTCGGCTGCGGGCGCGGGGCGCTGCTCGAATATCTGACGCAGACGAAGGATGTGCGCGGGGTCGGCGTGGATATGGATTTCAGCCGGATCACGGCGTGCGTGGCGCGCGGGCTTTCGGTTTACCAAGGTGACATGACGGCGTTCATGCGGCAGTTCCCGGATGGGGAATTCGATCGCGTGATTTGTTCGCGCACGGTGCAGGAGCTCGATGATCCGACGACGGTAATCGGAGAAGCGTTGCGCGTGGGGCGCGCGTTGACGGTGGGTTTTGTGAATCATGGTTTCTGGAAAAACCGGGTCGATGGCCTCGTGCGCGGCCGCAAGGTGCGCAACGAGGTTTACACGACGGAGTGGTTCGAGAGCCGGCCGGCGAACCCGGTGACGATCGCCGACTTCGAGCACTTTTGCGCGGCGAAGGATTTGCGGATCACGCGCTGTGTTTATTTGCGCGGTGACTGGAAGACGCGGTGCTGGGTGCGGCCGAATCTGTTCGCCGGCTACGCGCTTTACGATCTCGCGCGCTGACCTGTGAGGCGGCGTTGCGCGGTTGCGCGTGAGGAGAGGGCGCGGCAACGTAAGGCATGAAATTCATCCGCGCGCTCCTGTTATTTTTCGGATTGGCCATTGGTTTGAACGCGGCGGAAGCGCCCCGCATCGCGCCGCAGGCCGCCGCGGAGCAAGTCGCGGCGGGCACGGCGGTGCTCGTGGACGTGCGCGAACCGGCGGAGTGGGAGAAGACGGGCGTGGCGCAACCGGCGGTGTTGCTGGCGAAGAGCGATTACGACGCGGGCGCGAGCGATTGGACGGCGTTTCTCGAGGCGAACCGCGGCAAAAAAATCATTCTCTACTGCCACTCGGGACGGCGCGCGGGGATCGTGGCCGAGGCCCTCGCGGAGAAAGGATTTCGCGTGGCCAATGCCGGCGGATTGCAGGATTGGACCAAGGCCGGATTGCCGGTGCGTTCTGTGGAAGCGAAAAAATAGGGCGGCGGCCTACGTGAGTCGCGCGGCGCGGAAGAGACACACGCAGTCGGTGCCATCCGCGGTCGGAAGCCATTCGGGCGCGAGCGCACGGAATTCACGCGAGATCGCGCGGCGCAAACCACCGACCTCGATCACGACGATGCCGTGGGGCGCGAGGCGTTCACGGGCTTGGGCGAGAAGTTTGCGAATGATCGCGAGGCCGTCGGGGCCGCCGTCGTGCGCGAGACGCGGCTCGGCGCGAAATTCCGCGGCCTGGCGATCGACATGGGCGCTCGGCTCGTAGGGCGGGTTGCTGAGAATAATGTCGTAGGGCACTGGCGGCACGGCGTCGAACACGTCGCTCGGGTGGAGCGCGATGCGCGACTGAAGTCGATGCGCGTCGCGGTTAAGACGGGCGACGGCGAGCGCGTCGGGGGAAAGGTCCAGGGCGTCGATCTGCGCGCGGGGAAACTGGCGGGCGAGCAAAATGGCGAGGCAGCCGGAGCCGGTGCAGACGTCGACGGCGCGCCGCACCTTGACGCCCGGGAGCAGGTCCGGGAGTTGCGGGATGAGTTCGACGAAGTAGCTGCGCGGAATGATGACGCGTTCGTCGACGTGAAAGCGCAGGCCGCCGAGCCAGGTTTCGCGCGTGAGGTAGGCGGCGGGCACGCGGTCTTCGAGTCGGCGGCGGAAGAGCGTGCGGACCGCGGCGGCCTCCGTCGGCGTCAGCGGGCGGGAGAGCACGTCCGGCGAACTGTCGAGCGGGAGCTGCAACGCGTGGAGCAAGAGGTAAAGCGCTTCATCGTGGGCCTCGGCCGCGATCTGCCCGAGGGCGGCGCCGGAGCGGGCGTATTGGCTTTCCGCCCAGTGCAGCCAATCGCCGAGAGTGCGCGGAGCGGCGGGTTCAGGCCGGCGGGAGGGCATCGGTGGTGCGCACGTGTTCGTGGTGATGGATATGCTCCGGGCAGTAGCATTGGTCGCCGGCGCACTGGGAACAGTAGCGGAAATCGAGTTGGGGATGGGAAAGGTCGGTCTTGCCGCAAACGTGGCAACGATGCCGCGGTTGCGGGCCGGCGCGTTCCTGCACGAGGTGTTGCACGTCGCGGCGCATGCGGCGCCGGCGGTAGCGCAGCGTGAGATAAATATCGCGGCCGAAAAAGAGCAGGAAGTTGCCCACGGCGGCGATGACTTGCAGGCGCGTGGCAGGGCCGCCGGTGATGAACGACCATGCGTATCCGAGCCAGGCGAGCAGCGCGAGCCACTTGATCTTGATCGGCAGGATGAAAAACAGCGAAAGCTCGAAGTTGGGATTGAGCCACGCAAACGCCAGAAACACCGAGCCGGCCAGAAACAGATTGGAGGCGAAAGCGGCGGGAATCACGAAGGCGGCGCCGACGGTCAGCGCCCAGCCGGTGAAGATAAAAAGGTTGAAGCGCACGGTGCCCCAATAGTGCTCGAGCGCTTCGCCCATCAGGTAAAAGAGCCACCAGGCAAACGCGATGAAGAGAAAGCTCACGGGCGGCGGCACGAACAGAAACGTGATCAGCCGCCACCACTCGCCGTGCTGCACCAGCGCGGGGACGAGGAGCAGCAGCCCCACGTCGAGCCGGCCCAGCATGGACGCGAGCGCCACGAACACCTGACCGATGACGAAGAGGAGCGCGAGATGCGGGAGGGCGACGCGCTGCAGCGAGCGTTCGAGTTTCGAAAGGGCCTTCACAACGACAGGACGGAGCTTCGGTAACCGCCCGCGGAGGGCGCAACGGCGTGAGCGAGCGTCACGTGGCGATCAGTTTGAAGACGGCGACGAACGGCGAGGCGACCGCCATCATGAGGTAACCCAAAGCCGAGCGCACGCCGGGGATCATAAAGGCCAGCAGGACGAGCATGAAGCCCCAGCGGGAGAAGCGCACGAACGTGAGTTCACTCATTCCGACCACATGGCGCAGCACCTGGCCCCCATCGAGCGGCGGGACGGGCAGGAGGTTGAACACGGCGAGGGCGACATTCACCATCAGGGCCATGCGCACCAGCTCCAGCGTGCGAGGATCGGCGCGAAAGGCGAAACCACCGATGACCGCGGCAAGCAGGGCGAGAACAAGATTCGAGCCGGGACCGGCCAGCGTGGTCAGCAGCTCGCCGCGGGTGCGGTGAGGAGCGAAGTTACTGGGATTGATCATGACGGGCCGCCCCCAGCCGAAAAGCAGGCCGCCGGGAAAAAGAAAGATGCACGCCAGCGGAAAAATCACGGTGCCATACATATCCATGTGCGCGAGCGGATTGAGCGTGACGCGGCCTTGATTGCGCGGCGTGTCGTCACCGAGGCGGTCGGCGACAAACGCGTGCGCCCATTCGTGGACGCAGAGGCTTACGACAAGAACGAGGTAGAATATCAGGCCTTCCCGCAGGTGGCTCAAATCGATGCCGGAATTCATCGGGTCATTTTTTGCCGTCGGCAGAGAGCTGCGCAACGAGCTTTTCCTTCTGCTCGTCGAGGGCGGGCTCGTGGACGGTGGCGAGGAGGAGGCGCGCCTGCTCGGGGCGATTGGTTTTGAGGAAGATGTTGGCGATGTGCAGGCGCATGGTTTCGCGTTCGACGTTGCTGCCCGCTTTTTCCTCGAGGGCGTGCCATTCCTTGAGGGCGGCGTCCCAGTCAGGATTTTCCAAGTCGTAGAAGGACTCGGCGTAACGGTAGGTGAATTCTATGCGGTCGGGCGCGAGCTCGGCGGCGCGGTGGAACGCTTCGTGAGTGGTGCGATCGAGATCGGCGCGGCTCCACTGGCCGGATTTCAGGAAGTCCGCGCGCGCTTCGTGGAGGAGCGTGCCGAGTTGGTAGTGATAGAGCGGCTCGTCGGGTTTCAACTGAATCGCCGCAAGAAAGTAGCTCACCGCTTCGAGCGGCTGTCCTTCCTCGGCGAGGTAGTTGCCAATCTGGTTTTTGACGAAGGGCTGGTTGGGGTCGCGCTCGTTGGATTTGAGCAGCATCGCGATCGACTGGCGGCGCATGTCGATCTTGCCGAGAAAATAGCCGTAGGCGGCGTAACCCTTCGCGGTCGGGTGATCGGTGAGCAGGCTTTCGTAATCGAAGCTGATCTGCTGGAGCTCGTGCTTGAACTCATCGTCGTCGACCTTCGGCTCGTCGCCGGAGGCTTGGGCGAACAACGTCTGCTGGCGGCGCACGATTGCCTGGAGTCGGGCCTCGGCTTCCGGATCGGGCGGCGTCGTCTCGGCGGGTTTGGCCGGTCGCGGCGGGAGATCGGCGGGGATGCGGTGAGCGGCAGCGGGCGGGGTCGCGGCGGGGTCCGCGCGCAGCGAGGCCGGCAAACCGGGTTCAGCAACAACGACGGGATCGGCCGCGAGCGCGGTCGCTGCGCTGGCGACAAGGAGACAGGAAATCAGGCCGAAAACACGTGACATGGGAGGCGGTGCGACAGATTCAAGGCGTCAAGGTGCCGGCATAAACGTTCATGCGGCCGTCGCGCAAAAAGCCCACGAGCGTCTGGCCGGTTTCGCGGGCGAGGGCGACGGCGGCGGTGGTCGGCGCGGAGATGGCGGCGAGGCAGGGGATGCCGGCGGCGAGGGATTTTTGGACGAGTTCGAACGAGACCCGGCCGCTCACGAGCAGGATGCGGCCGGCGAGCGGGAGCTGGGAGGCGAGGAGCGCGTGGCCGACGACTTTGTCGAGCGCGTTGTGGCGCCCGACGTCTTCGCGGGCGACGAGCAGTTGACCGGCAAGATCGAAGAGGCCGCTGGCATGCAGGCCGCCCGTCAGGGAAAAACCGGGCTGAGCCGCGCGCAGGCGGGCGGGAAGCGTGGAAAGGAGCGCGGCGGAAGGCGGTGGCGAAGGCGGCTGCGGCGGAAATTCAGCGCGCACCGCATCGATGGTGGCTTTGCCACACAGGCCGCAGCTCGACGAGGTGAAGACGTGCCGGGTGAGGCGTGCCAGATCGAAGGTGACGTGGGGGGCAAGGAGGACATCCCAGACATTGCCGGTGGGCGGTGGCGCGGAATCGGTGGAGTCGGCGGCGCGTTGAAATTCGCAGGGAACGATATCGAGAATATCGCGCGCGTCGCGAATCACGCCCTCGGTCGCGAGGAAACCGGCGGCGAGCTCGCGATCATGGCCCGGGGTGCGCATGACGACGGCGACGCTGCGGCCGTTGACGCGGAGTTCGAGCGGTTCTTCGGTGGCGAGAGGATCGTCGCGCTGCTCCACGCCGCCGGCGAGCGAGTGCCGCTCGACGGGGAAAAGCTGCGTGGCGGGCAAAGGCATGCGGTTTCACTGAAAGGTAAACCGGAGCAGACGCGAGCGGAAGCGCGGGTTGAGCGAGGGAAACGTGCCGGGGAGGTGAGCGCTTGCGTCGCGGCCCGCTTGCGCGACGGTGCGCGCATGTCGTCGAATTTTGCTTCGCCTCCGCCGCCGGGGCGCGGTGCGCGGAACAACCCGCCGAATCGTTTCGAGCGGCTCCACGTGGAGGCCGATCCGGACTGCCCGCCCGAAGAGCAGCCGCATCCGCGCACCGAGTTTATCGTCGATCACAGCGCAACGATTCTGACGGCGAACGATAGTCCGGATGTGCCGTTCACGATGGGATTGAATCCTTACCGCGGATGCGAGCACGGGTGCGCCTATTGTTTCGCGCGGCCGTATCACGAGTATCTGGGCTTCTCGAGCGGGTTGGATTTCGAGACGAAAATTATGGTGAAGCTGCGTGCGCCGGAGCTGCTGCGCGCGGAGTTGAGTGCGGCGCGCTGGCGGCCGCAGTCGATCACGATGAGCGGCGTCACCGATTGCTATCAACCGGCGGAGCGGCGCTTTCAACTCACGCGGCGGTGCCTGGAAGTGTGCGCGGAGTTTCGGAACCCGGTGGCGTTGATCACGAAGAACTTCCTTGTGACCCGCGACTGCGATGTGCTCGCCGAGCTCGCGCGCTGGGACGCGGCAGCGGTGTTTGTGACGATCACGACGCTGGATGCAGACTTGGCGGGAAAACTTGAACCGCGCGCAGCGCGGCCGTCGGCCCGGTTGGAGGCGTTGCGGCAGCTTTCGCAGGCGGGCATACCGACGGGTGTGATGGTGGCGCCGATCATTCCGGGCCTGACCGACCACGAAATGCCGGCGATTCTCGCCGCAGCGGCGCAGGCCGGGGCGCGCAGCGCGGGCTATACCGTGCTGCGGCTGCCATGGGCCGTGAAGGAGGTCTTCACGCAATGGCTGGACGATCATGCGCCGGGCAAGAAGGAGCGGGTGCTGAGCCGGGTGCGGGAAGTGCGGGGCGGGAAACTCAATGTCTCGGAGTGGGGCGCACGGTTGCGCGGTGAGGGCATTTTCGCGGATCAGATCCGCGAGCTTTTCCACGTGGCGGCGCGCCGGGCGGGGCTGGCGCAGGGGCGGTTGGAATTGTCGACGGCGCACTTTCGCCGGCCGGCCGGGGCACAACTCGAGTTGTGGTGAGGGGGAAAGAAAAAGGGCGGGGACCGCGAGGTCCCCGCCCTTGAGAGCGAATGAAGTTAACCGGTCAGACCGATTAGAACTTCAGCGTGTTGGTCAGCAGCCAGCTGCGGGCCGGGGACAAGACGTAGGTGGGACCTTCCACGTACTTCTCATCCGTCACGTTGTAAACCGCCAGGCGGGAACCAATCTTGTAGCCGAAGAGCTCCCATTGGTAACCGACGCTGACGTCGAACGTGGTGAAGTCGCCGGATTGGAAGCCGCCGTTGAGGGGATTCCAGTCGACGCTTTGGCTGACGACCGTCTTGGACGAGTAGCGCATGGCGCCACCGACCGTGAGGCCCGCCACCGGACCGTCCGTGAACGTGTAGTTCGCGAACGCATTCAAGCGGTATTCCGGAACGTTCGCAATGCGCGAGCCGTAGAGGATGTTCGCGCTGACCTTTTGGGCCGGCGTGTAGGCGGTGTAGGCAGCGGTGCCGGGCTTGGCCGTGAGGCTATCCGCGACTTCCGCCGTCCACATCCAAGCGCCGTTGACGACGGCTTGGAAGTTACGGATCGGCGTCCAGGTCACGTCGAAGTCAGCGCCTTCGATGCGATTCCGGGTGGCCGTCGTGCGCCAGCGGAGCAAACGCGCGCCGCTGTAGGGATTGCCCGCGGGGCCGAAGATGGCGACGTTGCCGCCACCGGAGTAGGCCGCGTTGAGCGGTTCGTTGGCCTGCGCCGTACCGTCGTCATACTTTTGATCCTTACGCTCAGCGTGGAAGATCGAAGCGGTGCCGACGAGCTTGTTGTCCCAGAGGGTGGTCTTCACACCGACTTCGGCGTTGTAACCGGTTTCCGGCTTGATGACGTCGAACGCGCCGAGGGCGGCCAACGCATCATGGAACTGGTCATACGAGGTGATCGATTGACCGCGGTAGTTGAACGCACCGGACGCATTGTAGGCGCTGTTCGCCGTGTTCTGGGCCCACGCCTTGGCGGCGTTATACCAGAGCGGGATATCGAGTTGGCTCGCGCTGCCCTTGGTGCCGCTGTTGAGGCGGAACACCTTCGAGTAGGAAGCGAACACGTTGACATCCTTGGCGACTTGGAACGAAGCGCCACCCATCCACGAGGTACCAGCCTGGCGCTGGAAGTTGTTCGTGTCACCGGCGTAGCTGGCCGAGTAGTTATACAAGCCCTGCGGATACGTCGTCTGGTCGGTGAACGCGTACGGCGGGTTGGCGAACCACGGGAAGTTGCCCGTCAGATACTGGCCGCTGTCACGGTGCATCTCGCGGCGGACACCGGCGAGAAGGGTGAGGCGGTCATTGAGGAGCGAACCTTGGTAGTTCAGGTAACCGGCTTGATCTTCGGTGTCGTAGCCGTCAACCGCGGTGCGGTCGATTTCGACCACGCGATGATTGTCGGGTTGGACTTCCGCGCCCGGATCCCAGTTCGTGAAGACTTGGGTAACGGTCTTGATCTTGCCGAACCGGTCGCGAATGACTTGGGCAGACGGAACATCGCCCGCGCTCGGGACCATGGCGGCCGGCACGAGGGTGTTGTTCAAGTTACCTTCGGGATTCGAGGCACCGGGGATCATCGAGTAGAACCGGTTGAACGGAGCGCCGGCGACGGCGTTGTACTGCTGACGGTTCTTGATGAACACGCCACCGACGAGGAGGCGGTTCTTGATGCCGAACTTGTCGTACTTCAGGATGGCGTCCACCTGATGGTTCTGGCGGCGAAGCCAGTAACCGGCGGTGTTGAGACCATACTGGGTATTGAACGTGCGCGCATCGGCGTTGGGCAGCGTGAAGCCTTCCACGTTATCGAAGCGGCCATTCTCATTGGTCAGCACGTAACGGGCATCGACGAACGAAGCCGGCGACAGGGCGACCGTGACGGTGCCGGTGTCGTTATGGTTGTTCGAGTACGAGCCACGATTGGTCGAGTTGAACCCGGTGTCGTGGATGTAGTTGCCCGAGGCGTCCTGGTAGTAGGCGCCCTTGAGGACGCGCGTGTAGGTCGGGAGCGTTTGGTCGCCCGTCGCGTTACGCGTGTCTTGAGCCCAGGTGCCGGCACCGTTCGAGAAGATACGAGCGCGGTAGGCCGCGACCGGATCCGCATTGGCGGCGAGGCCAGCGGCGTTGATCAAAGCCTGCGACGGAGCCGCATAAGCCTTGAACCAACCCTCGGGGAAGTACCAGTCGTTCTGGTTGGCGTTGACCTTCGAGTCGATGGTCTCGATTTCGGCCGTGATCGTCAGCTTGCCGCTGTCGAAGGGCACGAGGGTCACATTGGCGGTGAGGGAGTTTTCCTTCTTGAATTCGAAGTTACGCTCGCCGCTGCTGTTTTCCCAAGAAGCC